>CACEBD010000002.1 GCA_902557775.1 uncultured Pelagibacteraceae bacterium | reverse complement strand
TTTTGGGTTTACTAATCTGAATATTGTTTCACCAAAATTTATTTTTCCAAATCATAAAACTAAAGCAACCTCAGTTGGAGCTTATGATGTGATTGATAATGCAAAAGTTTTTAACAATACAGAAGAAGCAATTAAAAAATTTGACATTATAATCTCATTTAGTGCAAGAAAGCGAGATATCAACAAAAAACATATAACAATGTCAGACTTTAATAAAATATTAAATTCAAAAAAAAGTGGTAAATTTGGCCTGATGTTTGGTCCAGAGGCCTCTGGTCTATCTAACAAAGATTTGTCATACTCCAATTTTATTTTACAAATTCCTACATCAAAAAAATTTAAATCATTAAATTTATCCCATTCTGTTACTATAATTTGTTTTGAAATATTTAGATTTTTGAAAAAAAATTTATTTAACAAAAAAGGAAAAAAAATAAAGGTATCGTCAAAGTCAAATATTATTTCGTTAATTAATCATTTGACCAAACTCCTTGAAAGTAAAGAATTCTTTAATCCAAAAGAAAAAAAACAGTCAATGTTACTTAATATAAATAATCTATTTTATAGATTAGAGCCTAATGATAAGGAATTAAGGATTTTAGCAAGTATTATAAGCTGTTTGAGTAAAAATAAGTAATAAAACCATAATTGACAAATAGAGATGAAACCTTATAAACACATCATTAAAATATGACGAAAAGACTTAAATCTAAACATAAAGTTGATAGAAGATTAAAGGCAAATCTTTGGGGCAGACCAAAGAGCCCTTTTAATTCAAGAGCTTATCCTCCAGGTCAACACGGACAAAATAAAAAAGGAAAACCAACTGATTACGGAATTCAACTTCAAGCAAAACAAAAACTCAAAGCATACTACGGAAATATAAATGAGAGACAATTTAGAAATATTTATAGAAAAGCTTTATCAAAAAAAGGGGATACAACTGAAAATTTGATTGCCTTGTTAGAAAGCAGATTAGATACAATTGTTTACAGAGCTAAATTAGCTCCTACAGTTTTTTCTGCAAGGCAAATGATCAACCATGGACACATTAAAGTTAACAAAAAAAGAGTTAACATATCTAGTTATAGTGTTAAGGAAACAGATTTAATAGAAGTTAGAGAGAAATCAAAAAAAATTGTAATGATAGAAGGATCTCTACAAAGTAAGGAAAGAGATGTTCCTGAGTATATACAAACCGATAATAAAAATAAGACTGTTAAATTAGTAAGAATTCCTAAATTTTCTGAGGTTCCTTACCCAATCGTTATGGAACCAAATCTAGTTATTGAATATTATTCAAGATAAATTTAATATTTTCAGTGAAAAAAATATCAATTTTTAAAGAGAATTATTATTCAATATTCTTAATCTTTTATTTTCTTATAGGTATTTTTGTTTCAATGAATGTAGGTATCACACATGATGAGCCTCACAGTAACTGGGTTTGGGAATTAAACAAAAAAAAATTATCAAATTTATTTTTTTCAACAAATTACGATATTAATTATTTAAATACATATCACGGTTATTATGGTGTTGGACAATATTTTATTTCGGAACCATTTGAACTTTTATTATCTTCGTTATTTAGTCAGGATAATATTAATCAAGAAGGTAGAATTTTACTTTTTAAACATCCAACTGTATTTTTTTTTTATTTTGTTTCTGGAATTTTTTTTAGAAAATTAATTTTTTTATCAGTAAAAAATAAAAACTTTGCAAATTTGAGCACAATACTATTTTTAACATACCCCTATATTCTTGGGCATAGTTTTTTTAATGTAAAAGATATTCCTTTTATGTCTATTTGGGTTTTATGTACTTATTATTTAATAAAAAACTTAAATAATTTCTTCAATAAAAATACATTTAAAATAAAAGATTTACTTATATTATCTATATCTACATCTTTTTTATTATCGATAAGAATTAATGGTATAATTATTTTTTTAGAATATCTAATATTTTTAACTTTTTACTTAAATGTATTTAAGATTAATTTGTTTAGTTTTGTTATTAAAATAAAAAAAGATATATTCTTATTTATCATTACTTTTTTAATTGCAACTTATTTACTCCATCCGAATTTTTGGGATGATCCTAAAAAATTTTTAGATGCAATAATTTTTTTTAGCAAAATTACCCAAACAGTTTGCACAGTTACTCTTGGTGAATGTATGCCCACCCAGGATTTACCACCAAGTTATATTTTTATTTGGTTATTATTTAAATTACCAATTTTGATATTATTTGGCTTAATTCTTTTTCCTATATTAGAAAAAAAACTCTTCCTAAGTAAAAATAATATTTTGATTTTAGGTTCTTTGACAGCAACTGTTTTATCAATAATTTTGATCTTTAGTATATTAAAAGTAAATCTTTATGATGAAATTAGACAAATTTTATTTTTAATGCCTTTAATTTTTATTATATCACTTACTCTACTATTTAATTTTAAAAAAAAATTATCAAATTATTTAGTGAGTATTTTTATAATTTTTTTTGTTGTACAGAATGTTCAAATTTTTCCCTACAATTATTTATGGTTAAACAACTTCAATATATTGATAAATGTAAATAAAAATTTTGAATTAGATTACTGGGGTGTTTCAACTAAAAACATCGCAAACTTTTTAAACAACGAGAGCGCTGATGAAAAAAGTTGTATTATATCTAATAGAAATAATGGAATTAAATATTACACATTTAATCAAAATAAATGTTTTAAACCTTTTAATACATTACACCAAAAAAATGAAAGACCTTTTTATGTTGCTTTAACTGAGCGAGCGTTGAGAAAGGGTGTGCCTAATGGTTGTAGTATTATTAATGAGGAAAAGATAAAATTAAATTTTTCAAAAGAAGAAATTGTTTTAGCTAAAATTTACAAATGTACTTAATTATTAAGTTCTAATTCTTTTTTTATTTTGATAATAAAATTTCTTAAAAGTTCTCTCTCTTCCTCATCAAGATAATTCTCTTTTTCATTCGCTTTTTTTATTTCTTTCTTCAAAGATGTAACTAATTCTTTTCTTCCTTCTTGTGTTGAAAAAAAATTAATTTTTTGATTAAGATTATTTAAATGTTTACCAATTGTGAACTCAAAGACTGTAATTATTGCCAAAACAAAAATTACTACCTTATAAATATAATTTCTCATTAAACTAATTTTTTATCTTCTAATAATTTTTTAAGCTCTCCCTTTTCAAACATTTCTTTTACAATGTCACAACCTCCAATAAATTCACCCTTGATATATAGCTGAGGAATAGTAGGCCAGTCGCTAAAGTCTTTAATTCCTTGTCTTAGGTTTTGATCTTCTAAAACATTAATACCTAAAAATTTTACTTTTAAATGTTTTAAAACATTTGAAACAGCCATTGAGAAACCACATTGAGGTGTATCTGGCGTACCCTTCATAAATAAGCAAACATCATTTTGTTTTATTAAATTACTAATTTTTTCTTTTACTTCCATTACTCTTCCTCTGTCGTGATTGATAGCGCATGCAATTCGTTACCCATTTTACCTTTTAAAGACTTATATACAAGTTTGTGTTGTTCAATTTTCGATAAATTATTAAATAATTTAGATTTTATTTTTGCTGAATAGTGATTATTGTCGCCCATAAGATCTTTTATCTCAATTTTTGCATCAGGAATACTTTCCTTGATCATTTTTTCAATTTCATTAATAGGTAATGACATTAATAATTATAATACCATTGATTATTAATTTTCGATAGATAATTCACATCTAATTTCATTTCATCTTCAATTTCGAAATATTTTTTTTGAGTTTTACCAATTAATTCATAAAAGATATTATTTTCTTTAAGATTTTTTTCAACTCTTGTTAAATGATCCGCACTTATCTCAAGTAAGTATCTACTCTGGTCTTCACCAAAAAAATACTCATTTATATTTGTTAATTTTTTAGGTTTTTGTATCTTTACACCCAAATTTGATGCAATAGACATTTCACTTAGACTCACTAGCAACCCACCGCTGGATACATCGTGAGCAGACAGAACTAGATTTTTTTGTATTAAGGATAAAACATTTTCACCATTTTCTCTTTCATTTTTTAAATTTACCTCAGGAGGGTTTCCTTCATTTATTGAATAATTTTCCTTAATAAAACAACTCTGTCCAAGATGACCAAATGTTTTTCCAACTAAAATTATAATACTATTATCTTTTTTGAATAAATGATTAATTGGATTTGATAAATTCTGAATTAAACCAACACCACCTATCACTGGTGTAGGGTAAATATTTTTTTTATTAGTTCCGTTATAAAAAGAAACATTTCCTGAAACTACAGGATAATCCAAAAATTTACATGCCTCTGATATTCCCTGTAAGCACTCAGCAAATTCTCCCATGATTTGACTATTTTCAGGATTACCAAAATTTAAACAATTTGTAATTGCCAATGGTTTTGCTCCAACAGAGATTATATTTCTCCAATTCTCACAGACTATCTGTTTTCCTCCGCTTATCGGAAACGATTTACAATAATTCGCAGAAGAATCTACTGAAACTGCTATAGCTTTATCTTTATTGTGAATTCTTATTATTGCTGCATCAGATCCGGACCTTTGAGCTGTATCGCACATAACCATTTGATCATATTGATTAGTAATCCAATTTTTATTTGAATGATTAGGCGATGACAAAATTTTAATCAAAGAGTCTTCGATTTCAATTTTTTTTAATTTTTTTAAATCTATTTGATTTTTAGAAATAGGTTTCTTTGTCCATTTTCTCTCATAAATTGGAGCCTTAGAGGACAAGGCTTCAATCGGAATTTCACCCTCAATTTTATTATTGTATTTTAAAGTTATATTTTTGGAATTAGTTGTTTTGCCAATTACTACAAAATCTAAATCCCATTTTTTAAAGATTTTTCTTGCATGATCTTCCTTACCATCTTCCAAAATAATTAACATTCTTTCTTGGCTTTCAGACAACATCATTTCATATGGTGTCATATTCTCCTCTCTACAAGGAACTTTATCTAGCTCCAACTCTATCCCTAATGAACCTTTAGAGGCCATCTCAACGCTTGATGAGGTTAACCCAGCAGCCCCCATGTCTTGTATAGCTATAATAGAGTCATCTCTCATCAATTCTAAACAGGCTTCCAAAAGTAATTTTTCTGTAAAAGGGTCACCTACTTGTACTGTAGGTTTTTTTTCCTCTGAATTTTCATCGAATTCAGCTGAAGCCATTGAAGCCCCATGTATCCCGTCACGACCAGTTTTTGAACCGACGTAAACAACTGACTTATTAATTCCTTTAGCCTTAGAGTAAAAAATCTTATTTTTTTTTGCATGACCAACAGCCATAGCATTTACTAGAATATTTTCGTTATAAGTTGCATTAAATTTAGTTTCACCAGCTACTGTGGGTATTCCAATACAATTTCCGTAACCACCTATACCAGAGACAACACCATTTAATAAACTTTTAGTTTTATGATGAGAAGGTGATCCAAAGTGAATTGAATTTAAAAGAGCAATAGGTCTCGCACCCATTGTAAAAACATCTCTCAAAATTCCCCCCACACCCGTCGCAGCTCCTTGATAAGGTTCTATATATGAAGGGTGATTATGACTTTCAATTTTAAATACTATCGCATCGTCATCCCCAATATCAATTACTCCTGCATTTTCTCCTGGTCCTTGTATTACTTGTTTTCCTTTTGTAGGTAATTTTTTTAGGTGGATTTTGGAAGATTTATATGAACAATGCTCATTCCACATAGCTGAAAAAATACCAAGTTCAAGAAGATTAGGATTTCTATTTAATAATTTTTGTATATTTTTGTACTCTTCCTCGTTAAGGCCATGTTTTTCTATAATTTTGCTGTTGATACGCATCATTAATTTAATAAACTAGAAAAAAGATTCACACCATCAGTGTTAGATATTAATTTATCAATCATTCGTTCAGGATGAGGCATCATTCCTAAAATATTTTTTTTAGAATTAAATATGCCAGCAATATTTTCCATAGACCCATTTGGGTTAGAATCATTGTTTATATTTCCTTTTTCATCACAATATTGAAACGCAATTAAATTTTCTTTTTTTATTTCTTCAAGATGCTTTGAGTTAGTAAAATAATTTCCTTCATTGTGTGCTATATTTATTTTTAAAATCTGATTTATTTTATATTTAGACGTAAACTTAGTTTTATTATTCATCACTTTAATATTTATATCTTTATTGATAAATTTGAGATGTTTATTTCGCAATAAAGTTCCTTGGAGTAAACCTGTTTCTGTTAAAATTTGAAAACCATTGCAAATACCTAACACCAAACAACCCGCGTTAGCAGCTCTAATAACTTCGTCAATGATTAATGATTTTCCAGCAATTGCACCTGATCGCAAATAATCACCGTATGAAAATCCACCGGGAATAACAATTAGATCAGATTTTGGTAAGTTAGTTTCTTTATGCCAAACCATTTGATTTTTAAATTGCATTTTTACTAATGCATCTGCAATATCTCTATCACAATTTGAACCAGGAAATACAATTACAGATGATTTCATTATATCTTGCTAATTTTGTACTCTTCTATAATTAGGTTTACTAAAAGTTTTTTACACATCTCATCAACTTTTTGTTGAGCTATATCTTGATTTTTTTCATCGATTTCTATCTCGAAAAATTTACCTTGTCTTATAGACTTTAAATTATCCATACCTAAGTTCATCAAAGTATTTTGTACGACTTTTCCTTGGGGATCTAATACGTCTTTTTTAAGTATTACTGTGACTGAAAATTTCAATTTATTTTTTTTTGAATTTTATAGGAATAGTTTTTCCGAAATTAACTTCACTTATATTTGTCTCTTCAGGCATTATACCTAGCCTTCTGGCAACATCTTGGTAAGCTTGAATTATATTTCCTAGATCTTTTCTAAATCTATCTTTATCTAATTTTTTTTCTGTTTTTGAGTCCCATAATCTACAAGTGTCAGGGCTAATTTCATCAGCTAAGACAATTTCTTTTTTATCGGTATCTTTATTCCATGCTTTTCCGTATTCAATTTTAAAATCAACAAGTTTAATACCGACTGCCCTAAACATACCTGATAAAAGGTCATTTATTCTAATTGTCATGTTATCTATAATTTTTATTTCATTTTCATTCGCCCAACCAAATGAATAAATATGCTCTTTAGAAATTAATGGATCATTTAATTCATCTTTTTTATAACAATATTCTAATAGTGGTTTTTCCATTACTGTTCCTTCTGGTATTCCTAGACGTTTAGTGAGCGAGCCAGTAGCAATGTTTCTAACAATAAATTCTATTGGAAAAATTTCAGCTTTTCTAATCAACTGTTCTCGCATATTAAGCCTTTTAACTAAATGAGTTTTAATTCCGCATTGGGATAAATTAGATAATATATGCTCAGATATTCTATTATTTAAAACACCTTTACCTTCAACTTTTGCTTTTTTTAAATTATTAAAAGCTGTTGCGTCATCTTTAAAGTGCTGAATAACTAAGTTCTTATCTTTAGTTTCATAAATTATTTTTGCCTTACCCTCGTATAATTTATTTCCTTTATTCATTTGATTACTTATCTTTTAGACTTCTCTTGAAAATTATATTAATTTTTTTAGTATGGTAACCAAAATCAAATAACTTTTTAAGTTTATTAACAGGTATTTTGTTGGTAATTTTTTTATCTGAAAGAATTTTGCTTAAAAAGGAAGAATTTTCTTTCCAAGCGATCATTGCATTTTTCTGAACAAGTTTATACGCTGCTTCCCTTGAAAAACCAACAGAGGTTAATTCGAGTAATACCCTCTGAGAAAAAAATATACCGTTAGTAATATTTAGATTTTTGAGCATTTTTTTTGGGTAAATATTTAAATTTTTAATAACGTTTGATAATCTGACTAAAGCAAAATCTAAAGCAATAGTAGAGTCTGGACCAATATTTCTTTCTACAGCTGAATGTGAAATATCTCTTTCATGCCATAGAGCCACGTTTTCAAGAGCAGGTATAACACTTGATCTAATTAGCCTCGCTAAACCCGTTAAGTTTTCACTAAGAATAGGATTTTTTTTATGTGGCATCGCTGAAGATCCTTTTTGTTTTTTTCCAAAATATTCCTCAACTTCAAGCACCTCAGTTCTTTGAAGATGTCTTATTTCTATTGCGAGTCTTTCTATTGAACTTGCTATAATTCCAAGTGTAGAAAAAAATTGAGCATGCCTATCTCTTGGTATTACTTGTGTAGATATTGGTTCAACATCTAGTTTAAGTTTTTTTGCTACATAACTTTCAATTCTGGGATCTACATTTGCAAAAGTGCCTACAGCTCCAGAAATAGAGCACGTTGATATCTCTTTTATTGAATTTAATAATCTCCTTTTATTTCTTAAAAATTCTTGATGAAATGTTAACAATTTAAGACCAAAAGTAATTGGCTCGGCATGAATACCATGGCTTCTACCAATACAAAGAGTGTATTTATGCTTTACAGCCTGTCGTTTTATCGATGTAAGTAACTCATCAATATCCTTCAATAAAATTTTTCCCGATTGTTTAAGCTGTAAGTTAAAACAAGTATCCAATACGTCAGATGAGGTCATACCCTTGTGAAGATATCTTGCATCTTTACCCGCTTTTTCTGTAATTGAGGTTAAAAAAGCTATCACATCGTGTTTAACTTTATCTTCAATTTGTAAAATTCTTTTTACATTAATCTTAGCTTTAGATCTAACTTTTTTTGAAACACCTTTAGGAATTATGTTCATTTTTTCCATAGCTTCTGCGGCAGCTAACTCAATTTGCAGCCATATCGAATATCTATTTTTATCTTCCCAGATACTTTTAATTTCTTTTCTTGAATATCTTTCAATCATTAATTTTTTGGTAGTGTAAAAATTTCACAACCATCTTTTGTTACACCTATAGTATGTTCAAATTGTGCGGATAGAGATTTATCCTTTGTAACTGCTGTCCAACCATCATTAAGGGTTTTGATCTCATATTTTCCAAGGTTTATCATGGGTTCTATTGTAAAAATCATACCAGCTTTTAATTTTTCTCCAGTTCCTTTTTTTCCATAATGAAGAACATTAGGTTCCTTATGAAATTGTTGACCGATACCGTGCCCACAAAAATCTTGAACAACCGAAAATCCTTCCGCCTCTACGTGATTTTGTATGATTGCTCCAATATCTCCTAAATGAATATCTTCTTTAACAATTTCAATAGCTTTCATCATAGCTTCATAAGTTGTTTTAACTAATTTATTTGCTTTGATGGAAACCTTTCCAACCTCAAACGTTCTACTAGTGTCACCGTGCCAACCATCTTTTAATGCCGTAACATCAACATTTAATATGTCTCCATCTTGTAAAATTTTGTCAGAGGGAATTCCGTGACAAACAACATGGTTTGCTGACGTACAACATGATTTAGGAAACCCTCTATAAAATAAAGGAGCAGAATAGGCTCCATGGTCGTTTATATAATTATAACATATATTATCGATTTCAGATGTTCGAATACCTGGTTTGATTATTTTCGAAACTTCATCTAAAGCACCGGCAGCAATCTTTCCAGCTATTCTTGTTTTTTCAAATGAATCTTTGAAATTATCACTCATTAAATTTTAAATTTTATTTTACGATTAAGTTTTATTCCTTTTGATGAAAATTTACAATCATAGCAAAGGACATTTAAATTTTTCTTAACAGCTTTTATCAATAATTCACAGTAATCTGGGTCTAGATCTTTAGCTAAATTAAAATTATTACAATCATCTCTTTGAATTAAAAAAAGAAGATAAATATCAAAACCTTTTTCTTTGGCTTTTATTAATTCTTTAATATGTTTAAGACCTCGCGAGGTTACAGCATCTGGAAATTCTGCAACATTCTTTTTTCTTGATAAAGTTACATTTTTTACTTCTATAAAGGATTTCTTTTTTTCATCACTTACCATAAAGTCAAATCTAGTATTCTTACCAAAATTAACTTCTTGTCTAATATATTTTATATTTTTAAAACTTTCGATTTTTTTATTATTAAGAGCATATAAAACAATTTTATTTGTTAAGTGTGTGTTGACTCCAATTTTAGAGTTTTCGTCTTCTATAATTTGTAAAGTGTATTTCAGTTTTCTCATGGGATTATCAGATTTACTCAACCATACTTGATTTCCCTCTTTTAAAAGCCCCATCATAGATCCTGTATTAGGGCAGTGTGCAACAACTGTTTTATTACCAATTTTAATATCTACAAAAAAACGCTTGTATCTTTTGATGAATACTCCTGATATTAATGGTTCTTTAAAGTTCATATATAATTAATAATCTATGAAGAAAAAAAAGAAAGTAAATGCAGCAATTTTAATTATTGGAAATGAAATTTTATCTGGCAGAACCCAAGATAAAAATATCGCATTTATCAGCAATTGGCTGAACACAAATTGTGGAATATCAGTTTTTGAAGTTAGAATTATACCTGACGTTGAAAAAATTATTGTAAAAAATATAAGGTTTCTCTCGAAACAATTTGATTATGTTTTTACTACTGGAGGAATAGGACCAACACATGATGATATTACTGCGTTATCAATTGCTAAAGCTTTTAAAGTAAAATACGGATATCACAAAGAGGCATTTAAAATATTAGAAAGTTATTACGGAGAGAAAAAATTTAATGATGGAAGAAAGAAAATGGCAAAAATGCCAATTACAGCAAAATTAATTTATAATCCATCCAGCGCAGCACCTGGTTTTATTACTAAAAATGTTTTTTCACTTCCAGGAGTTCCTTCTATTTTAAATTCAATGATCGAAAATTGTAAAAGATATTTAGTTAAAGGCTTAAAAGTTCATAGCAAAACAATTAATCTTTTCACTGTAGAAAGTAATATTTCTAAGCAATTAGGATTAATTCAAAATAAATACAAAAAGTTTGTAGATATTGGAAGTTATCCTTTTTTTCGACTAGGGAAAATAGGAGTGTCAATTGTATCTAGATCAACTTCAAAAATAAAATTAAAAAAAGTTTCAAAAGATTTAATGAAGGTAATCAAATCAAAAAAAATTAAAGTACTAAAGATTTAAATTAAACTGAGGACCTCATCCACCTCAATCGAATTTATATTTTTTGTCTTATGCATTTTTTTACTATCTAATATTTGAGTAAATCTATTTTTGGGTGCAAACTTTTTAGAATTAGTTGGTCCAAATAAAACTATCATTGGTATATTAGATAATGCCATCATATGCATAATGCCATTGTCAATAGACACTGCTATGTTTAATCTTGCAGCTAAAGCAGTTACTAAAGCTGGACAAGTAAATTTAGAGTTTAATTCAGGAAAAATTGCAGTTGGTACTTGATTTTTAATTTTTTCAATAAGATCAACTTTTTCTTTTTCAATAAAAAAAACAGGAACTTTATTTTTTTTAAGTATCTTATTTGCTAATGCAGTAAATTTATAAATTGACCAACTTTTTTTTCTATATTCATTTCCTTGAGTAATTGAAAAGCCAACATAATTTGAGTTAGGTAATAATCTTTTAGCCTCAGAGAGAATTGATTTTGGCAATTTATTTACTTTAAAATCTAATTCAATTACATCCTCTTCTAAAAATAAACTTAAATTTTCTAAATGATTAGAAGAGTAGGATTTAATTTTCTTTGAGGAAAAAAAACCATTGAAAGTATTTGAATAAAAAAGATTATGAGGAATTTTTTTTAAGATAAAAGTATTTCGAAATTTTGATTGTAAATCAATAATTAAGTCAAATTTACCATAACCTTTTTTTACAGCTCTTCTGTTAGCAAAAAAAATATGCCACCATCTAAAACCAAAATATTTCAATCCTAAATCCAGGGTTTCTAATTCTATGTTGTATTCTTTTAATTTTCCGTTAAAGTGATTTGTGTGCGCCCCTAAATAATAAAACTTTGTTTTTTTAAAATGACTTTTTAGACTTATTATAAGAGGGAATAATTGGATAGAGTCTCCTAAGCCGCCACCCGAGTTATATAATAAGATTTTTTCCATTAGACAAATATACTTTATAAGATTTAAATAATAATATAAATGTCATAATTATTTTACAAAAATAAATATTCCCTCGTGGTGAAATATTTAGACACAAAGCACTCAAAATATTGAGGATAAAGCTTAATTATACAAACTAGTCATCGACTAAGAGATAAATAATAGTAATATAAAATATTAATGAAAAAACTTCTAAAGATACTGATTATAATTTTATGCACATTTGTTCATTCATATGCTGATGACGTCAAAGAATTTCAATTAGATGTTATTAGTCTTGGCGATAGTGCTCTTAAATATTTTACAAAAAATGAGCTAAAAAATTCAGACGAAGAGTTCTTTTATAAAAATAAAACTTTTAAATATTATTTTTTTAATACTACTAAGTTTAAACCCTACGATGGTGTTCAAGTGACAGTAAAAAATAACGATCCAAATTATAAAATTTATAACTTAGATGGCATTACATGGATTGATAATTTTAAAGAATGCAAAATGAAAATGGAAAATGTATCAAATGATTTTAAAAAGATATCATCATCAAAAAGTATAATTGATAAAGGTAAGCACCCAATGGATAAAACTGGTAAAAGTACTTATGAGAGAATTTCTTATCATTTTTCAAATGGTTATGCAGAAATAATTTGTTTTGACATGAGTAAAAAATTAGAAGCTGAAGGAAAATATGATCGTTTTTCAGTTACTCTTGGATTAAATGAATTTAGAGATTTTTTAGATAATGTACATTATAAATAATGAGAAAAATCTATGTATTAAAAATTAAATATCTGAATTGTAAACAAGAAGTAAATAATTCCCAGCCACGATCTTAATTTTTTATTTATTACAACAACTTTTCTCTGATTCTTGACTATAAATTTACTAAATCCAATACTCATAAATATTGGAATACAGCACCAAATGTAAGATAGTAAAATATATTTATCTAAAGCTGTAAGGTAATTTAATTTTGGTATGTCATCTAAAAAAACAAAATTATAAGCTATTAAAGCCAAAAGAGCCACAATAGAGGTGTTTAACCTTGCGTCAAGTTTTTCAGTGGGAATCCATAATACGTACCAAGCTATACTTAGAATTAAAAAGATAGGTATTATAATTTTATAAATATAATGAGCTGAATTTCTTTCAATATTTAATATTAAGTCGATTGAATTTTCATTATAAGAATGAGTCTTATCTAAATATTTGTTATAAAAATTTTCAACTATTATTTCATCGCTTTCTATATTAATGTTTTTTACTGTCCATTCTTTTAAGTAATTCTCTGATACATTAGTTAAATAATTTTCTAATCCTAAAAAAGCTCCTTCAGCTGGTGTTATAAAATGAACGGCGGCTTTTCCAGTTTTTGGCCAAGCCTCATTAATATTTGCAGTGCTTCTAGCTCCAGAGGCAATTTTAATTTTTAGTATTTGTTTGTCAAAAGGAAAATTTTTAAAGTCGAACGTTTGTCTAAACTGACCTATACCAGACTCCTGACGCACAGTTCTTACTTCCCCATTGTCGTAAGTAAAATCAATTTGAGATCTATTAGCGACATCTGGAGTATTTACGCCTTTTCTAATATCAACATCATATTTATACTCTTTAATTTCAACTTCTTGAATAGGATAAGGCGCGTTCTCATTCATAGCTTGGTAAAAATCATCTTTAAGTAAATCTTTAGCAAATTTATTTAATTCTGGTCTTTTATTTGTAAAATCAGCACTAAATGATATTTCAAGCAAACCTTTATTAGTGTCTATATTATTTATGTAATCTAAATTAAAACTTGAAAGCTTTACATCATTGAAGTCATAGATGCGGGGTTTAAGATTAATTACTTTATTATTATTTAAAGTAATTTTAGCTTTCTCCTTTTTTTTATTTAATTCATTAATTATTTTGTCAGAAACCTTAGATAAATCTAAATCATTATATTTTTGCACTGAAATACCTTGAGGAAAATTTTTTTTATCGAACAAAGAGAACCTTATCACTGGATAGTTTTCTTTATCTCTCTTGATAATTATTTGCTTTTTATTATGATCCCAAGAAAAATCATAAAACAAACCTATATCATACCTTGTTTCTTGGAATGGGTAAGATTTAATTATATTACTTTGAAGTATACGATTATTAAATTCTAACTCTATACTAGCATTGGCTTGAAAAATATTTGAAAATATAGTGCTTAAAAAAAGCAAAATTATATATTTATATTTAGTAAAATTCATAAACAATAAGTTGAGTTTGATTTATTATAATCATAATATTTGAAATGGCAAAAATAAGAAAAAATGCCTCTATAGAGAGTGGTTTAATGGAGGTTTTAAAAATATTATCTGATGATGAAATCAATGAGGCGATAGGTAAAACTTCTTCTTATATAAGAAAATGCAGTAATCCTGATTTAGCTCAAGAAATAGATCATAACGACTCATTTAAACTTGACCAAGCTTGTATTAAAAAGGGTAAAGCACCACCTTTGTTAACAGCTTACGAATATATGATTGTTCAATTGTTGGATAAAGCTGATAACTTTGAGAATAAAGATATAAATGAAATGCTGGTTAAATCTACAATATTACATGGAAAACTCACGGAACTAGTTAAAGAGGCCAAGGATCCCAAAGGTGAGAAGGGTGTTGAGATATCGGCTTTAGAAAAAAAAGATATTTTTGAAGCTATAAAAGATTTAGAGAATAAAATTCTAAAAATTAAACTTACAATAGATAGCAAAAGTAAGCAGCAAAGATAGTTTAAGATATTTTTTCATATTTATCCCATTTACCATCTTGATCAGTATCGAATGCCATAATATCTGAAGAACCGTTATCATCTTCATCAATTTCCGCTCTGTCGGCATTGCCATCTAAGTCATCATCAAAAAGAAATATTTCAAAGTTTTCATTTTCATTTTCATCGAACGCAACTGTTTCAATAATACCATCTTCATTCGCATCTATAACTGCAGTGTCTATTTTTCCATTTTTATTTTCATCTAAAAACCATATATCGGTAGATCCGTTTTCATTCATATCTCCTTTTTGAGCATTAGGATACTTTTTATCTATATTATTGTTTTTAGTTTTATTATCTTTTCTAGTGATCCAGGTAGGACTCTTTTTTCTCTTTTGAATATATTTATTATCTTTTATTTTTTTTTCAGGCTTATTTAAAAACTCAATCATATCATTTACTGATACAGCAAAATTTAAATTTTCGCCATCAGCAGTAAAAGTATTTACTCCAATTAATTTTTTATTTTTATTAAATAAAGGGCCACCTGAGTTTCCAGGATTTATCGGAACCTGGATTTGTATTACATCTGCAAAGTGATGAGAATTTTTATATTTCCATTTATAATCTTGTCTTAATTGGCTCACCATCCCATTACTGAAAGTCCAAATTAAATCTCCTGGATGGCCAATAGCAAAAGCTGTTTCACCAACATTTACCTTTTCAAAATCACCAAATTGTACAGGTTTAATATCATCTGGCATATCAACGATTTCTAATAAAGCTAAGTCCTTCTCTTTATCTATCTTTATTACTCTTGCTTCATACGAGTCTAAATTATCTAACATGTATCTTTCATTCACTAAATTTTTAGGTTTTAACCACACCCTTACTTTTTTTGAGCCTTCAATAACATGCCAATTTGTAATTATTTTTTTTCCTTTATGATTAATAACGAATCCAGAACCTGAGCCATTTTTTTTATAGTTTCCTATAAAAACAACACTTTTCGCATAATCTTTAAAAATTTCCTCAGCCGGTCCTTTGAATTTAGTTCTAGGAGGTCTATTTTTATTTTTGCTGATTAATTTTGGCCTTATAACATTTAAGAAATTTCTATTAGACTCTACATTTACTTTTAATTCCTTAATTTGTTTTTTACTGGTGAGAGGAGTAACTGCAATTATAATAGACTCTTTCCCTTTTACTTTTGACTCTAAAATTAATTTACTATTAATCTCCGAATAAGCTGGCAACATTAATAGATTGATGATTAGAAAAAAAAATATTTTTTTCATTATTTTTTTACTTTAAACACAAAATCTCCCTCTAAATGACCCCAATTAGCTACTCCATAAAATTGAGGAGTTTGTCTTTCATTTGCGTGGTATTTTTTTATTTGTGAATAGATATTTTGTGAAGTTATGAAATCTGAATTTTTTTTTAAAATGTCTATAAACTTATAAGCAAACAATGAATGTTTATTGTCTATATTTGCATCTACTACAGGAGTAGCGCCCCCTGAAGCCATTACTAATCCCGCTCTATTATTTAAACTTTTAATAGCCTCTTTAGCACTTATATCAGCCTCAGATACATTAATATTTTGTTTTCCTTTAAAGCTTGTTCCTAAATAACAAGAGTCAATCATTACCAATATATGTTTCGCTTTTATTCTCTGAACAGCAGTAGTGATTGTGATTGTGTCAATCCAATTTTCATCCCACTCCTTTCCAGCATCAACAGGTATCCAATAAGCTCTTTGCGTTTCCTGATCTCCATGTCCGCCATAATAAATTAAAACATAGTCTTCGTCGGTTACAGAAGACTTCAGTTTCT
The DNA here is from genome assembly GCA_902557775.1 of uncultured Pelagibacteraceae bacterium. Taxonomy (GTDB): domain Bacteria; phylum Pseudomonadota; class Alphaproteobacteria; order Pelagibacterales; family Pelagibacteraceae; genus Pelagilacustribacter. The sequence goes on along the minus strand of CACEBD010000002.1, from coordinate 132,576 downwards.
TCAAAGATTGAAAAATTTCAGCACGATTGGCATTTTCAAGTGTAGTAACGCTTTTGAAATTATATTTAGTTTTAAGAATTTTTCCAATTTCTTTTACGTCGTTTATTGGAGAGGATAAAGAACTCCATTTTTTGTAATCACTATTTCCAATGAGTAAAGCATAGTAATTACCTTTTGGGCTTACGTTCAATTTAGATCTAATGGGCTGGTTGATTAAAGTGTCATTATTTTTAAGCGAGGCAAATTTTTTTATTGCATCATTTTTTACACTCACCAAATCAAAAACAAACCTTTCACCAGTTGAGGATACCATTAGCCCAGCTGATTGCTTTTCCGCAAATTCTAAAACAGCGTTGTACTGTGTTTTGTTAGTACAATCTCCGTTTAAAGTTCCAATCATTTTATTTCTAAAATTTATGTCAATTCCAATATTACATATAGTTTTACCATCATTTATATAACTTTTACCTTTGATGTTTGCCATATCTAGACCCGTTTTAAATTTATCGTCATTCCAATTTAAATAACCATAAATAACTTTTCCTGTACTTAAACTATTAGCAATTAAATATATTCGATCTTTATTGTATGGAATCTCTTCTATGGATTGTATGTAGGTATCTTTCTTAGATTTTTTTGTAATCCATGTCTTAGTTTCATCAGAGATATTCTTTTTATTTTCTTTAAATTCTTTTTGATTTGCTTTGATTTCTTTTTTTTTAAGTTTAATCCATTCAGACTTTTGTTTTTTTTCTTCCTTAATTATCTCTTTAGATTTGTTACTTTTTTTAGTAATCCAGTTAGCCTCAACTGATGAAAATAGAAAAATACTTGATAAAATCAGTATGCTAAGTTTTTTACAATTTTTTAACATAATAATATTTTAGATAAAATTTTTAAAAATTCTATTATTTATTTATCTTCTTTTTGGTAATCTACCACCACTTTTTATACAATCTTCAATTGATGAGAAATTTTTAAAGTATTTCGTTTGGTCGTAATATCTAGTGCCAGCTTTATGACAAATACCAGTCTTAGATTTCTTTACTAATGGCTCCGCGCGATCACACGATATTAACAAACTAAAACCTATTATAATTAAAATCTTTTTCATTATTTTACGGTTTTATGCATTCAGAGCCAATTAAACCGCTCATGTCTTCTATTTGAACAGAGCATATGAAAATATTTTTACCATTTTGCAAAGTAAAAATTTTTTGAGCATCTTGATCAAATTTTATTATCTCAGTTTTGATTATTTTATAATTTTGATCTAATAGCTCATTCATTTCTGAAGCATATAAAGAGCTTGAACCAAAAATTATAAAAATTGATAAAATTATGTTTTTCATAAATAAATAATACTAAATTTTTATTTATTTTTCTTGTCCAATATTATTTTTAATTTTGGACTTAAATTTAATTGTCCAATTTTTTTATAAAAGGTGGACAAGAATTTTTTATAAGTACAACTATATTCAAATCATGAAAACACAAACAAAAGGAAAAAAATGAAAAAAGCAAAAGTACAAAATGAGACTAGTTCTACATCAGGTTTGCAGGTATTAGGCTTCTTGTTAATAGCCTTCGCAATAGCAGACTTTGCAATGTCTTGGGCTGGAGTTAACCTTACTAGCTTTATGGGTGCTGCTTCGAGATTTTCTCCAATGATCTTTGGATTTATTGGAGCTGCATTAATGAGCGCAGGAAAGGACGGTGACTAGTAATTGATTACTCCCTCTTTGTAAAAAGAGGGAGAAAAATTCAAATAAAAGGTTGAAATAAGAATAAAATTATTATGAAATTAAAAAAACTAATAAATAAAATTAAGAGAATTTTTAAAAAAAATAATATGAGCTACGATTTTGAAAATATAAAAGTTAAAGCTTTAGAAGATAAAATAAGTCTAAAAGAAAATGCCACTACAGATGGCAAAAACAATATTCCAAGGTCAAATTCTGAAAATTTTTCTATCTGTGAAAATGAAGCAATTGTATACGCAGATGAAATAAGAAATGATCAAGTTTCAAAAGCCGCCTCTTATTTAAATTCAATTAAAGACAAAATTATCGATAGCACTGCCAAGCTTGGACAAAAAAACTTTTATATTGAAGATTTTAAAGGGAGGATACAACAGACATTAGTAAGTGCTGAGGGAAGATTATCTAGTTTAAAAGACTCATACAATACTCATGATAGAGAAGTGAGAAATTTTAAATTGGAAAATAAATTAAATAGAGAGCCAAAGTCGTTAACAACATTGAATATAATAATTGGTCTTTCAGTAATCTTAATTTTATTTCTTATTGAGTATCAAGCAAACGGAAGAATTCTTGGTCCAGCGTTTGGTGGTGGTGATAAAGCAGGTTTAGCTGTTTCTATTACTGTAGCCGCTCTCAATGTTTTGGTCTCTTTTGGAATTGGTTTCTTTGCATTAAAAAACTTTAATCATATTAAGCAAAGTAGAAGAGTAATAGGTAAAATAGGATTAACCGTTTACCTAGTTTTTATATTTTATTTAAATTGGATTTTAGGAGCATATAGAGCAATTCACGATACAGGTGGTGTATCACAGCTTGATAAGATGAGAGGAACTACTTCAAGTGTAGATCAAGCAGCCCAAACAGCAAATGAACTTTTACCTTGGACTGTTGAACTAAATTTTATTTCAATGGTATTAATTTTTTTAGGAATTGGATTTGCGATAGCATCTTTAATTGATGGATACTTTTTTGGAGACACATACCCTGAATTTGGAAATATTGGTAAAACAAGAAATGAGGATAAAAAAGAAATTAATAGAATAAGAGAACATTTAGCCACAGAAGTTCAAAAAATATTTAAAGATGAGATAAAAAATACCGGCGAAAAAAGAGACAAAATTTTATCAAACATATTAGGAGCACAGTGGAGACCGAATATAACATCTTTAGAGAACACATTTTCAAGCTATAAAAGATTCGCTAATGAAATTGATGACTCTATAGACCACGCTTTAGGCGAATATAGATCCATCAATGCAAACTTCAGAACAGATGACGTACCAAAATATTGGAAAGATGCTAATGGTAAAATGAAAACTCGTTATTATAATTTAAGTCCAAGAAAAAGTGATCCTAAAGAAGTATTTTCTGACGTTGCAGTTTTATATTTAAGCAAAGATGAAATTGAAAAAAAAATAGAAAGTTATCAAAATAAAATACAATCTGCTGCTAATGATCATATTAATTTAATTAACACTTATGAAAGTGAAATTAATTCAAAGATTGAAGATATAAGAAAGAAATATGAAATTTAATACTGTTAAATTATCTATTTTTATAATTCTTTTATTATCAATTTCTGTTAAGTCTTTTGCGGAACTTCCCAAAGGTTACCCTAAATGTTGGCAGGATAGCAAGAATCCTATTATAATTGATTTTGAAGATCCTAACCAATTTTGTCCTTTAAATTCAAAACTAGGTCACAAGTTTTTTTTAGTCGATTTTACATCTCCCTTAAAACAAGCCCAAGTTGATTGGATTCAAGGAAGAATTTTTGGAGACGTTTTAATAAAAAACACCCCTCCTTATCATAAGATTTCTTACATGAAAATTGACGATACTCCGCCTCAATCACAAACTATTAATTACTCAAAATGTAGATTTAAAACTGGCGATAAATCTAAATTTGAAGGTGAAGAAGCAAATACAAAGTGTGAAGGATACAAGAGAATAAAAGAAGCATTTTTTGTTTGGAATGAATTGACTAATAAATTTGAAAAAAATTTCTTAAGTGTAAACGCTCCCGAAGGAAAACAAAGTTTAATATTTGAATATTTCTTTCATGTTTTAAGAGAAGCAAAAGTAGATTTTACTCCTGACTATCCAGAGAGAGAATTAATTATTGTTTCAGATTTAATGCAATTTTCTAAAAGATTTTCATTTTATAACCACTGCAAAACTAGTTTAGAAATTTTAAAACCAAATAAATGTAAATCATTTGCAAGTTTAATAAAAAATAAAAAAGTAAAGAATTATATAGATGATAGAAAACCAAATAAACAAACCTTAAAAAATTTAAAAGTAACAATTTTATATATTAATCATGATTATGAAACTAGAGATGGTCTATCAAGTTCACTAGTAAAACTCTGGGAAGATTTATTCAATTACATCGGTGTTGATAATTATGAGGTGATTAAACAACTAGATATTCAATAATGTTTACCGATCCTTCCTTTCTTTATATTTCAACAGTACTACCACCTATATTGCTAGGAATTGCAGTTTGGAAATCAGATAGATTTCCTGAACCAGGTAAATTTTTATTTTCTTCATTTTTATTAGGCGCATCTATAGTTTTGCCATTGCAACTATTCATAATGCTTGCTGAGGATCACTTAGGCCCTTTATTAGGTTTAGATATAAACGCTTACAATGAATATATTGATGGCGGTTATAAAGTAGCAGGAGCTACTTTTCCTGTAGCAGAAAATGCTTTTCAAAGCTTTTTTCGAGCAGCTTTCCTGGAAGAGGGAATAAAATTTGCGTTACTTATATTCTTTTGTGTCAGATTATCAGCTTTAAATGAACCAATGGATGCAATTGTTTATGGTGCCGCTATAGGTCTTGGTTATGCAGCAATAGAAAATGTAGGCTATTTATCTAGCTCAAGTCTAGAAAATGCATGGACAATAGAAATGGTTAAAACAAGATATTATCCACTTGTTATGCATATGGGTTTTGGAGTTTTAATGGGGTGGTTACTGAGTTTAAATTTATTTGAAGAGAGAAATATTTTTAAAAGAAGGATAATGTTAATTCTATCTTTATCTTTGCCAATAGTTTTTCACGGCGCGTATAATTACTATGGAGCGGCAAGTATTTTTCCTCTTTTATCCGTCATTTTTATGATTAGTCTTATTTACTATTATAGAAGAGAGCAGTTAAAAAAAATTACTGAATCAATAGATAAAGCTCGAGTACAAAATATCGAAGTTTTATATTCATATGTATCAGCTGCTATTTTAGTAACTTTAATAGTTATGTCAGCTATACTTTTTTAATTTATGAAAAAACTTTTTTTAATATTAATTCTATTATTGATTACCGTTAGGCATTCAATAGCTGATAATTTAAAAGATTTTGAAATCGAGGGTATTATAATTGGTGAAAGTCTTTTAGATTATGCAACTGAAGAAGAAATTCAATCTATAAATGCCAATTTTAATTACAAAACTGATAAATTTGTTACATATAGGTTTGAGAAAATACACAATCTTAAACAATATGATAAATTAAATGTTAGCGTTAAAAAGGATGATAGAAAATATATAATAGTAGGTATTTCAGGAATTTATTATTATGAAAATTTAGAGGAATGCAATTCAATAAAAAAAGAAATTCAGTCTTATATAAAAAAGGAATTTAAAATAAATGAAAGTGAAGAAACTAAATTTCCTAGTTCTTATGATAAGACAGGAAAATCAATGATTTATGGTATACAGAATTATCTCAAGCCTTACCCCAGTCTTGAATCGATAAATATAAATTGTTATGATTTTACAAAAGAAAGTAAATTGAGAGCAAATTTAAAGGTATCTGTTAATACTCATCAATTTATGGAATTTATCGTAAATAATAGAGGAAAATAATTATGGAATGGATCATTATAATTCTAGTTGTCGGAGGAATTTATTATGGGATGTATAGATTGGCGTTATCTAAAAATAGAAATCCTTGGAATTGGATTTTGCCAAGTATTTTAATATCCCCTATAATTCTCATAATAATATTAGCTTGTTGTAAATCTTTACCAAAGAAAAAGAAAATAATAAAAAAGAAAAGATAAATTGAAAAAGCTTACTTATGTTTTATTGGTCTTTTATATTTTTAATTTTTCAAGTTTATACTCAGACGATTTTCATACAAATTTAAAAAAAAAAGCTGATCGGGGGGATGCACAATCTCAAAATGATTTAGGACACATGTATTTATATGGATTTCCTGATTATAATATTGAACAAAATGACAGTAAAGCTATCTATTATTTAAATAAAGCAGCTGCTCAAAATCAAGTCAATGCGATGACTACTGTTGGATGGGTGTATTTTGAAGGTTCTCATGGTGCGCCAGTTGATTATGAAGAAGCAATCGGATGGAATAAAAAAGCTTCAGAGCTGGGATGCTCTACTGCAAGTTACAATATGGGCCTATTTTATTATGGAGGGTTGGCCAATTTAGATCAAAATTTAAATGAGGCAAAAAAATTTTGGCTGTTGAGCGCATCTCAATATATTGAACCAAAAAACACATGTCGGGCAGACCCTGACGAATTGCTTAAGGAAATAAACCAGTATAATCAAAACCCATCAATAGAAATGAAAAAATTAAGAGATTTTTTTATCAATCTCTTAAAATCTGAGCCAATATAAAATTATATGATTAAAAAGTTTTTAATATTTGCTTTTCTCCTCACTATCAACATTGAAAAATCTATCGCTAATGATATTAGAGATTTCGAAATAGAGGGAATGAGTATTGGTGATAGTTTATTAGATCATTTTACAAAAAAAAAAATTACGACAAGTATTGTTAATTGGTATGATAGATTAGAAAAGAATAAATTTACAGCACTCGCTTTAGAAAGCGATAAATTTAAACAATATGATTTTGTTGATATATTTACGAAGTATGGGGATGAAAGTTATAAAATTGTTACTATAGCTGGCGTTATGTATTTCGGAAATGATAAAGAAATAAAAGATATAAATAATTGTTATAAAAAACAAATTATTATTGCAGATGAAATTAAATCAATGTTTAAAAAGTCTAAGCAAATTGGACCCGTAAAAACAATTTTTAAAAATGCAGACCCAACAGGTAAGTCTAGTTATACTGACATATATTTTTCATTAGCGGATAACTACCATGTAGCTATTTCATGTTATGACTGGAGTGACCATATTAAAAATAAAGCAGATCATTTGTACATGACTATACGTTCGACAAAAGTCGATAGATGGTTAAACTAACCAAACTAGATGTATATGTTAAGATTATTAATGAAAAAAATTTCTTTGATAATAGTTTTAAGTTTATGCTCCACAGTCCTATCCCAGGCTGATGATATCAAGGACTTTCAAATTGAAGGGATAAGTATTGGAGATAGTTTATTAAACTATTATGACAAGAAAGAGATTAAAAATGCGAAGAAAACTTACTATCCTAAAAGTGATAAATATTATTTGCTAGATGGCATCAAAATCAAAAATCAAAAAGAATACGAAGTTTTATCATTTCATCTTAAAAAAAATGATAATCAATATATAATACATTCCTTATCAGGTGGCATATTTTATAAAAAAAATTTTAATGATTGTTTGCTTAAAAAAAAGAAAATTGTTGACTCTATTAGATCTAATTATAAAAAATTAAAGTTTAATGAATATGATTTTAAATATAAAATTGACGATCTTAAAAGTATAGCCTATGTAAGTGATTTCGATTTGAAAGACGGTTCCTCACTTAGAGTTTGGTGTGTGAATTGGTCAAAAGTTACAGAAAAGAAACGGAATTTTAATGACAATCTTTCTGTAGCAATTTCACCAAATTATTTTTTAAAATGGAGGAATGAAGAAGCAAACTAGTGAACAGACTAGGAGATAGACGGAAAATTAATTATTTTTACTTATTTAAAACACTTGTGTATTAATATATTAACAATAACAATAAAAATAACGACGTGCCCTCGTGGTGAAATTGGTAGACACAAAGGACTTAAAATCCTTGCCCTTTTGGGAGTGCCAGTTCGAGTCTGGCCGAGGGCACCACAGTAGATGAATAAAAAATTAATTATTTCTGATAAAAATTTTAAATCTACACAGATTAAAAAACAGATATTAAAAATTTTTAAAAAAAAACAACTCATAAAAAAAGATATTGTTTTAGTCGTTGGTGGCGATGGTTTCATGTTGAAAACTTTAAAAAAAAACAAAAAAACAAAGAAATTATTTTATGGAATAAATTCTGGTAATTATGGTTTTTTGATGAACAAATTTTCAAAAAAAAATCTTATAAAAAATATTCAAAACTCAAATATGATAAGTATATCACCATTAGAAATGATTGTTCATGCAAAGAAAAAAACCAAAAAATGTTTGGCAATAAATGAGGTCTCAATTTTAAGACAAAGCAGACAAGCAGCCAATTTATCTTTAAAAAATAAATCAAATTTTATTATGAAAAAATTAGTTTCAGATGGTGTTTTAGTTTCAACTCCGGCTGGAAGTACTGCTTATAATTTATCAGTTCATGGCCCAATTTTAAATTTAAATTCCAAAAAAATTTCTATAGCACCTATAAGCGCATTTAGACCAAGAAGATGGTTAGGAAAAATAGTTAGTTATAAATCAAAAATTATTATCACTAATCTAAATCCTTTAAAAAGACCTGTTAGTGCTGTTGCTGATAATGTAGAGGTAAGAAACGCGAGGAAAATAATTATATCTGTTCAAAATAAAATTAAATTTAATCTTCTATATGACAAAAATAAGAGTTTACAAAAAAAAATAAAATTAGAACAGTTAAGAAAAGAAGTTTTTTAAATAGTGCCCTCAAAGGGACTCGAATCTCACCTATTGATTACAAATCTTCAAGCGAGGTACATTATTCTTTCTATTATCATTGACAATAAAGGATAGTGGAGTCATCGGTCAAGAAGTTTAATCTCGGACACCACATAGACACCACAATGAATTTATTTATAATAGTAAAATGAAAAAATTTTTAGCTATAATTATTCTAAGCTTATTTTTAATAAACCTATCTCAAGCAGATGATATTAGAGACTTACAGATTGAAGGAATGAGTATTGGTGATAGTGCTTTAGATTTTTTTCCCGAGTCATTAATTAAAAACGGAACTAAAAATAACCCTATAAACTCTCCTAATCAAAAATATGAAGTGACAACTATTTATACAAAAAAAACTGGAAATTATATAAATGTTGCAGATTTTGATTTCGCAGTGTTTGAGGCTGTAGAAATAACTTACAAAAAAAATGATAAAAACTATGTGATAGAAGCTGTAGCTGGAGCAATTACAAATGAAAAAAGAAAAAATATTAAAAATGTTCAAGATTGCAAAAAACAAAAAGATAAAATCTTTAATGATATAAAAGCTGTTTTTAACAATCCTTTGATACAGAGTGATGAGGGCGTGCCACCAACAGACAAGTATGGAAAGAGCAAGTATTTTAGAAGTGCTATTCAACTAACACCAAAGTCTAAATATTTAGAAGTGGAGGCACTTTGTTTATTTTATAAAGGTAAAGTAAGAAAAGATTATGTTACTAACGTCGGCGTTACAATTAAAACAGATGGTGTAAATGATTGGTTGCACGCTATTTATAAATAATCTCGGACACCACATAGACACCACAACGAAATACATGTTCATCACTTGTATCATAGATGTTCTTAAAGATAATTTGTTTATAAATTAAAAAGTTTAGGATTTACTTAGTTTGTGGTGCCCTCACACGGACTCGAACCGCGAACCTATTGATTACAAATCAATTGCTCTACCAATTGAGCTATGAGGGCTTAACCGTCTCTTTAAAATAAATTTACAAAAAAAACAATAAAAATAAATTTTTTTTATTTAATTGATTGAAAAATATGGTGACACACAACAGATACCGTATTTGATATATTCAAGCTTTCAATATTTCTATTTATATAAACCTTAAATTTAAAATCCGAATTTTCTAGTGTTTTGGCTTTAATTCCAAAACCCTCAGATCCAAATAAGAGTACATTCTTTCCTTTCCAATTATTCGTTGTGAAATCTTTTGTAGCAGATACATCAAAAGCACTCACCCAAAAATCTTTACTTTTTAAATATCTTAGAGCAGAATTTAAATTTGAAACTTTAAAAATTTTCATATGTTCAACACCACCACTTGCACTTTTGTATAATAATTTACTTTTTGATGGAAAAGATCGCTCTTTAACTATTAGCCCGTCAATATTAAATGCAACAGCAGTTCTTATAATTGAGCCAATATTTCTTGGATCGGTTACTCCCTCTAAAACAATTAAATTTACGTTATCTTTTTTATTTTCAATTATAAATTCTTTAAGAGTGATTTCATCTAATTGTTCAACTTCCGCTACTAGACCCTGATGTGCAGTATCATCTCTTCCACACATATTATCTAACTCTCTTTGAGACTTATAAAATACGTTGATCGATTTAAATAAATTTAAAGATTGATTTTCTTTATTAAGTTTTTTTTGAGCATCTTCTGTTAAAAAAACTCTCTCTATTTTTCTATTCGGATTCTTCAATGCCTCTAGAACAGCATGTTTTCCTACTATTAAAAAAGTGGTTTTTTTCATGATTTTTAAGCAATTTTTTCAAATTACTAGCATATTTCAAGGCAAAATGATTTATTGCAATTATTTGATAAATGCTTATAAAACGCTTGTTGTTAAATGCTTTTTAAGTTAGTGGGTATCCCCACAATTGATAATTAGGAGGGGTACCAAAGCGGTCAAATGGGGCGGGCTGTAAACCCGTTGACTTCGGTCTTCGAAAGTTCGAATCTTTCCCCCTCCACCAAACTTTTAAAGGTGTTTGATAATTAAGAGCGCGATAAGTTTGGATATTGCGGGTGTAGTTCAATGGTAGAACGCTAGCCTTCCAAGCTGGATGTAAGGGTTCGATTCCCTTTACCCGCTCCAAAAATTAAAATTAAAAATTAAAGTGAGGAATAAATAGATGTCAAAAGAAAAGTTTAACCGAAACAAACCACATTGTAATATTGGTACTATTGGACATGTGGATCATGGAAAAACAACATTAACAGCAGCAATTACAAAAGTATTATCAGAAGCTGGAGGATCAAGTAGCGCTAATTTTGTTGCGTATGATCAGATAGATAAAGCACCTGAAGAAAAAGAGAGAGGTATAACAATTTCTACAGCTCATGTTGAATATGAAACTGAAAAAAGACACTATGCTCACGTCGACTGTCCTGGTCACGCTGACTACGTAAAAAATATGATTACAGGTGCAGCTCAAATGGACGGTGCAATCTTAGTAGTTAATGCAGCTGACGGCCCAATGCCTCAAACAAGAGAGCATATTCTATTAGCTCGTCAAGTAGGTGTTCCCGCAATTGTAGTTTTCTTAAACAAGATTGACACAGTAAAAGATAAAGAGCTTGTTGATCTAGTTGAAGAGGAGATAAGAGAACTGTTAACATCTTACAAATTCCCTGGCGATAAAATTCCAATAGTTAAAGGTTCAGCTTTAAATGCTGTAGAAGGAAAAGATGAAGCTACTGGTAAAAACGCAATTATGGAATTGATGAAAGCAGTTGATGAAACCATCCCACAACCTGATAGACCTAAGGATAAACCTTTCTTGATGCCAGTTGAAGACGTATTTTCTATTTCAGGAAGAGGTACGGTGGTAACTGGTAGAGTAGAGTCAGGAGTAATCAAAGTTGGTGAAGAAATAGAGATTGTAGGTATTAGAGATACAAAAAAATCAGTTTGCACTGGTGTTGAAATGTTTAGAAAACTTTTGGATAGTGGTGAAGCTGGAGATAACATTGGAGCATTGCTAAGAGGAGTTGAAAGAGACGATGTTGAAAGAGGTCAAGTGCTTTGCAAGCCAGGTTCTATTACACCACATACTGAATTTGAGTGTCAGGCATATATTTTGAAAAAAGAAGAGGGTGGAAGACATACTCCTTTTTTCACTAAATATAGACCGCAATTTTATTTTAGAACTACAGACGTTACTGGTGAAGTAACTTTGCCTTCAGGAACAGAAATGGTTATGCCGGGTGATGATGGTAAGTTCACAGTAAAATTAATTACACCAATTGCAATGAATGAAAATTTAAACTTTGCAATAAGAGAAGGTGGAAAAACAGTTGGAGCTGGAGTAGTAACTAAAATAATAAAGTAACGCTTAGGAGCGTAGTTCAATTGGTAGAGCGCCGGTCTCCAAAACCGGAGGTTGTGGGTTCGAGTCCCTCCGCTCCTGCCAAACTTAAAATGATATGAAAAACCCACTAAGATTTTTTCAAGAAGTAAAGCAAGAAGCTTTTAGAATCACATGGCCTACTAAAAAGGAAACTATGATGGGCGCTGTGATGGTTTTCGCTTTAGCTTCGATCGCAGCAATATTTTTTTTAATATTAGATCAAATATTAAGGTTTTTTTTAAACCTAATTTTAACCATTAATTTTTAATTTATGAATTGGTATATTGTTCAAGCTTATTCTGGATTTGAAAAAAAAGTTGTTGAGTCTATTAAAGAGGAATTAAAGAAAAATAAGTTATCTGAAAATTTAGAGGAAATTTTGGTTCCAACACACCAAGTTACCGAGGTAAAAAAAGGAAAAAGAACAAAAAAAGAAAAAAAATTTTTTCCTGGATACGTTCTTGTTAAGATTGAGTTGACTAAACAAATTTATCATTTAATTAAAAATCTTCAAAAAGTAAGTGGATTTTTAGGGTCTGAAGATAAACCTACCCCAATTTCAGATAGTGAAATTAAAAGAATTCTTGGACAAGTTTCAGAGAGCGCAGTCACTCAAAAAACTGGTATTAATTTTGAAATCGGAGAGAAAGTAAAGGTTTGCGATGGTCCATTTGCCTCATTTAATGGTTTAATTGAAGAAATTGATGAAGAAAAATCTAGACTTAAAGTCTCAGTTTCTATATTTGGTAGAGCAACACCAGTTGACTTAGAATTTAATCAAGTGGAGAAAAATTAGATGGCTAAAGAAATCACAGGTTATGTAAAATTACAAATCAAAGGTGGTCAGGCTAACCCTGCTCCACCTGTTGGACCAGCGTTAGGTCAAAGAGGAATTAATATTATGGAATTTTGTAAAGCATTTAATGAAAAAACAAAAGCGTTCATGGGTAAACCAGTTCCTGTAATAATAACTGTCTATAAGGACAAAAAATTTGATTTTGTTATTAAATCACCACCAGCTTCACATTTTATTAGAGAAGCTGCAAAATTAAAAAGTGGATCAAGCGAACCCGGAAGAGTTGTCGCTGGATCAATAACTATAAAACAAGCCGAAACAATCGCTAAAGAAAAAATGAAAGATTTAAACGCTTATGATTTAAAAGAAGCTACAAAAATTATTTGCGGTTCAGCAAGATCTATGGGCATAGAGGTGAAAGAGTAGAAATGAAAAAAAGATCTAAAAGATATAGAAGTTTGTTAAAAGCAGAAACCAAAGGAAAAAAACTTTCTACAAAAGAAATTTTAGAATTGGTAAAAAAAAGCTCAAATTTAAAATTTGACGAGTCAGTTGATGTTTCTTTAAAGATGAATCTTAAACAATCAAAAGGAGGAGATTTTAGTTTGAGGACTGTTGTAAAACTTCCAAATGGATCAGGAAAAAAGGAAAAAGTAGCTGTTCTTTGTGAGCCAGAAAAAATTGAGGAAGCAAAAAAAAGTGGTGCTGAAGTCTTTGGCTCTGATGACTTAATTGAAAAAATTTCTGCTGGGAAAATTAACTTTACAAAACTTATATGCACTCCATCTATGATGGGAAAAATAGGTAAACATGGAAAAGTTCTAGGACCAAAAGGTTTAATGCCAAATCCAAAACTTGGGACTGTCTCTAATGATATTTCTAAGGCAGTAAAAGATTTTAAAACAGGATTAGTGGAAATTCGAAATGATAAAGATGGAAATCTAGCTTCAACAATAGGAAGAAAAAGCTATACAAGTGAAAAACTTTTAGAAAATTATAATTATTTTATTGAGAGTATAAAAAAAGAAAGACCGGATACTATTAAAGGAGAATTTATTAAAAATACCTTCATTTCATCAACCATGGGTATTTCTTTTAAAGTTGGAGCTAAATAAATTTATGATGAATAAAGAAGCAAAGAAAAATTACGTTGAGGAAATGAAAAAAAACTTTACTGCTAACGAGTCAGTGATGATAGCTCAATATCAAGGTCTTAATGTAAATGAACTAGACGCCCTAAGAAAAGAATTAAGAGAAAAAGGTATTTTATTTAAAATTACCAAGAATAGAATAACTAAAATAGCTTTAAAGGATACAGCAAAGAAAGATCTAGAAAAATATTTTACTGGACCTACTGCTGCAGCTATTTCATCAGATCCAATTTCTACTGCAAAAATTTTAACAAAATTTTCAAAGACAAATAATAAGTTAAAAATTATTGCAGGATTCATGGATGGGAAAGTTTTGAATGAAAAAGAGGTGTCTATAATAGCCACACTTCCTTCTTTAGAAGAAGCAAGGGCTAAAATCGTGGGTATTTTGGCCTCACCAGCACAGAAATTAGTGAGTATTTTACTTGCACCAGGCTCAAAAATTGCTAATTTAGCCCGCGCAAAGAGTTTAAAAAATTAATTCATAGGAATAACAATGGCAGATTTAAATAAGATCATCGATGAACTTTCAAATTTAACAGTTGTAGAGGCTGCGGAGCTTTCCAAACAACTTGAGGAAAAATGGGGAGTAACAGCTGCAGCACCAGTAGCAGCAGCACCGGCAGGAGGAGCAGCAGCTCCAGCAGGAGAAGAAAAATCAGAATTTTCTCTTTTTTTAGCAGCAGCCGGGGATAAGAAAATTAACGTTATTAAAGAAGTAAGGGCAATAACTGGTTTAGGTTTAAAAGAGGCTAAAGATTTAGTTGAGGGAGCACCGAAAGAAATTAAAGGTGGTGTAGCTAAAAAAGAAGCTGAAGAATTTAAGAAAAAACTTGAAGCAGCGGGCGCTAAAGTAGAATTAAAGTAAATAAATTTAGAAACTAAATTTTATTGCAAAGTTAATTTTGCAATAAAGTTTTTTTGTATTTGATGCAGTTATCTTTTACTCAAAAAAAAAATATTAGAAAGAACTTTGGAAAACTCGTTGAAGGTCTGTCAATACCAAATTTAATTGAAGTTCAAAAAAACTCATACAACGAATTTTTAGAGTCTAAATCAATTAATGAGCAATTAGCTGATTTATCTAAAGGTATCGATAAAGTTTTTAAAAGCATTTTTCCAATAGAAGATGGAAATGATAAATCAACCTTAGAATATATCTCATATAAATTAGAGAAACCTAAATTTGATGTTATCGAGTGTAAACAAAGAAGTCTATCCTACTCTGCAGCTCTTAAGGCAAATCTTAGATTAGTCGTATATGATATTGACGCTGAAAATAATACAAAGCAAATTCTTTCTGCTAAAGAGCAAGAAGTTTTTATAGGTGATTTGCCTTTAATGACACCTAGCGCAACATTTATTACAAACGGAGTCGAACGGGTAGTAGTAAATCAAATGCATAGAAGTCCAGGTGTATTTTTTGATCATGATAAAGGAAAAACTCATGCTAGTGGAAAATTTCTTTTCAATTGCAGAATTATACCAGGTAGAGGATCATGGTTAGATTTTGAATTTGACCCCAAAGACATTTTATATTTTAGAATTGATAGAAAGAAAAAATTACCAATTACTACTATTTTATTTGCGTTAGGTTTTACTAAAGAAAAAATTATAGAAACCTTCTATACAACTAATAAATATAATTATAATTCGGAAAAAAAATGTTGGATTACCGATTTTATACCAGAAAATTATAAAAGACCGATAAAACTATCTAATGATTTAGTTGACGCCACTAATGATAAGAAAGTTTTATCTAAAGGGGAAAAACTTAATATAGTAATCGCAAAAAAACTCCAAGAAAAAGGATTAAAATCAATTTTAATATCAAACAATGAAATAATAGGAAAATATATAGGAAAAGATTTAAAAGAAAAAAATGGTGAAGTAATAGTATCTGCTGGTTTTGATATCACTGAGGAGCAATTAGAGAAAGTAATTTTGAAAGGTGAAAAGTCTTTAAATATAGTAAATATAGACCCAATAAATAAAGGTCCTTACATTCTTGAGACATTAAAAGTAGATAAAAATTTAAACAAAACAGATGCTTTAAATGATATTTATAAAGTTTTAAGACCAGGTGAAGCACCGTCTATAGAAATTGCTGAAGAAATATTCAACAATCTTTATTTTAAAAAAGAAAGATATGATCTTTCGGAAGTAGGAAGAGTTAAACTTAATTCAAAATTAAATTTAACTACTAGCCCAAAGAAGACAATTTTAGAGACCGCCGATGTAATTGCAATTATTAAATTCATGCTGGATTTAAGAGATGGAAAAGGCGATGTTGATGATATTGATCATTTAGGTAATAGAAGAGTTAGATCAGTTGGAGAGCTAGTTGAGAATCAATTCAGAATTGGTTTATTAAGAATGGAACGTACTGTAAAAGAAAAAATGTCAACGTTCTTAGAGATCGAGTCTGCGATGCCACAAGATTTAATAAACGCAAAACCAATTACTACCTCTTTGAAAGATTTTTTTGCAACCTCGCAATTATCTCAATTTATGGATCAAACTAATCCATTATCTGAAATTACACATAAAAGAAGAGTTTCAGCACTCGGTCCTGGAGGTCTTACTAGAGAGAGAGCTGGATTTGAAGTAAGGGATGTTCACCCAACACATTATGGAAGAATTTGTCCAATCGAGACCCCAGAAGGTCCTAATATTGGATTAATAAATAGCTTAGCTACCTACTGCAGGGTAAATAAGTTTGGTTATATAGAAAGCCCTTATAAAAAGGTTGTAAATGGTAAAGTTACATCCGAAATAAAATATTTATCAGCAATTGAAGAGGAAAAATTTACAATTGCTCAAGCTAACTCTCCTTTAAATAAAGATGGATCATTTATTGAAGAACTAGTCGCATGCAGAAAAAATTTAAACTTCGAGCTATCTAATAGAGACAATATTGAGTTTATAGATGTCTCACCAAAGCAGTTAGTTTCTGTAGCAGCAGCTTTGATACCTTTTTTAGAAAATGATGACGCTAATAGAGCTTTAATGGGATCTAATATGATGCGACAAGCAGTTCCTTTATTGAAGCCCGAGTCACCTTTAGTAGGAACAGGCATTGAGTCAGATGTGGCATTGGACTCAGGAGTTACAATAGTCGCTAAAAGAAATGGTACAGTCGATAAAATTGATGGAAAAAGAATAGTTGTTAAAGCTACTGAAGCAACAGATCTATCCCAGTCAGCTGTAGATATATACAATCTTTCAAAATTTCAAAGATCAAATCAGAATACATGTATAAATCAAAAACCATTAGTTAAAGTTGGAGATAAAATTAAAAAAGGAGATATAATCGCAGACGGTCCTGCAACTAAACTGGGTGAATTAGCATTAGGTAAAAATGTTACAGTGGCTTTTATGCCATGGCAAGGGTATAATTTTGAAGACTCAATATTAATTTCAGAAAGATGTGTTACTGACGATGTTTTTACTTCTGTCCATATAGAAGAGTACGAGTCTATGGCCAGAGACACAAAATTAGGAGCTGAAGAAATCACGAGAGATATACCAAATGTAAGTGAAGAGAGTCTAAGAAATCTTGATGAGTCAGGTATAGTTTATGTAGGTGCGGAAGTAAAACCAGGTGATATTTTGGTTGGAAAAGTAACTCCAAAAAGTGAAACCTCTTCTAGCCCAGAGGAAAAACTTCTCAGATCTATTTTTGGAGAAAAAGCAACTGATGTAAGAGATTCATCATTGAAGTTACCATCAGGAAGCACAGGTGTGGTTATTGATGTAAGAGTTTTTAATAGACATGGAATTGAAAAGGATGAAAGATCAATCGCGATCGAAAGGGCAGAGATTGAGTCAGTTCAAGAGGATAAAAAAGTTGAGGAAGAAATATTAAATAGAAACATAAAACTTAGAGCCATAGACCTACTTAACGGCCAAAGTATAAGTAAGCAGTTTAAAGATTTAAAACCAGGCACAACTTTAAACAAAAATGATTTTGAAAAACTTACTTTAAAGGACCTTTGGAAAATTTCTTTCACAAAGCCAGATATATTGGGTAACTTGGAGAAACTAAAAAACCAATTTATGGAAGCATCCGAGGATATTAGACTGAGATTTGAGGATAAGGTTACAAAAATCCAACAAGGTGATGATTTATTACCAACAGTTATGAAAGTAGTAAAAGTTTTTGTTGCTGTAAAAAGGCGTTTAATGCCCGGTGATAAAATGGCAGGCAGACATGGAAATAAAGGTGTAGTAAGTAAAATTGTTCCAGTGGAGGATATGCCATATATGGAAAATGGTAAACCAGTAGATATAGTGTTAAATCCACTTGGAGTTCCAAGCCGTATGAACGTAGGTCAGATTTTAGAAACACATCTTGGTTGGTCTTGTTCTGAACTAGGTGACCAATTTAAAAAATATCTTAAAGATTTTGAATTGGAATTAGAAAAAGTAAAAATTAAACTTAAAGAAATATATGGAAAAGCATATTATGAACAAATTATATCTAAACTATCAAATAAAGAGATAGCAGAACTAGTTCAAAATTTGTCAAATGGTGTTCCAATCGCAACACCTGTTTTCGATGGAGCTAGCACAAAAGATATAACTGAAATGTTAGACTTAGCTCGATTACCTAATTCGGGACAAACTCATTTATGGAATGGGCAAACAGGAGAAAGATTTGATAGACCGGTAACTGTAGGAATTATATATATGCTAAAATTAAACCATCTAGTTGAAGATAAAATTCATGCTAGATCAACTGGACCTTATAGTTTAGTCACTCAACAACCATTGGGTGGTAAAGCTCAATTAGGTGGCCAAAGATTTGGTGAAATGGAGGTATGGGCATTAGAGGCTTATGGTGCTTCGTATACATTACAAGAAATTTTAACTGTAAAATCTGATGATGTTGCTGGAAGAACAAAGGTTTATGAAACTATAGTCAAAGGAAATAATAATTTTGAATCAGGTGTACCTGAGTCATTTAACGTATTAGTTAAAGAAATAAGAGCATTAGGTTTAAATATTGAATTAAATTAGATATGGAAAAAAATATTACTAAAAATTTTGATAATCAAACTCCAAGTTTAGAAAATAGTTTTGATAGCATTAAAATCACATTAGCAAGTCCAGAAAAAATTAAGTCATGGTCTTACGGAGAAATAAAAAAGCCTGAAACAATTAATTACCGTACATTTAGACCTGAAAAAGATGGTTTATTTTGTTCAAGGATTTTTGGCCCCGTGAAAGATTATGAGTGTTTATGCGGAAAATACAAAAGGATGAAGTTTAGAGGGATAATTTGTGAAAAATGTGGTGTTGAAGTAACAAAATCAAATGTTAGAAGAGAAAGAATGGGTCATATTGATTTGGCGTGTCCAGTGGCTCACATTTGGTTCTTGAAGTCTTTACCTAGTAGGATTTCATTAGCAATTGACATGAAACTTAAAGAGGTCGAAAAAGTTTTATATTTTGAAAGTTTTATAGTTATAGAACCAGGTTTAACAACTCTTAAAAAGGGTCAATTAATTTCAGAAGAGTCATTACTTAAAGCCCAAGAAGAATTTGGTGAAGATGCATTTACTGCAGGTATTGGAGCCGAAGCGGTTAGAGAAATATTAGTAAGCTTAGATTTGAAAAAAGAACAAAAAAAATTAAGAGAGTCTCTTGCGGATATTAAATCAAAAGTAACGGAGGAAAGAACGATTAAAAGATTAAAATTGATTGAGTCTTTTATATCTTCTGGAAACAAACCTGAATGGATGATCTTAACATCTGTACCAGTTATACCTCCTGAATTAAGACCTCTTGTGCCACTTGACGGCGGTAGATTTGCTACCTCAGACCTTAATGATTTGTACAGAAGGGTAATAAATAGAAATAATCGATTAAAAAGACTATTAGACCTAAAGGCTCCAGACATCATTGTAAGAAATGAGAAAAGAATGTTGCAAGAGTCTGTAGATGCTCTTTTTGATAATGGTAGAAGGGGAAGGGTAATAACTGGAACTGGTAAAAGACCATTAAAATCTTTAGCAGAGATGTTAAAAGGTAAACAAGGTAGATTTAGACAAAATTTGTTAGGTAAAAGAGTTGATTACTCTGGAAGATCGGTAATTGTAGTTGGACCAGAGCTTAAACTTCATCAATGCGGATTACCAAAAAAAATGGCTTTAGAATTATTTAAACCATTTTTGTATGCAAGATTAGATAAATTAGGATTAGCTACAACAATTAAACAGGCAAAAAGATTAGTTGAAAAAGAGAAAAGTGAAGTTTGGGATTCTTTAGAACATATCATTAGAGAGCATCCAATACTTTTAAACAGAGCTCCGACTTTGCATAGATTAGGAGTTCAGGCTTTTGAGGCAAAATTAATTGAGGGAAATGCGATTGAACTTCACCCTTTAGTTTGTGCTGCATTTAATGCTGATTTTGATGGTGACCAAATGGCTGTTCATATACCGCTGAGTTTAGAGGCACAATTAGAAGCAAGAGTATTAATGATGTCTACTAATAATATATTAAGTCCATCAAATGGAAAACCTATCATTGTGCCAAGTCAGGACATTGTTTTAGGTATTTATTATCTTTCCCAAGCTGCTGAAGGAGATAACAAACCAAAAGGAGTTTTTTCAAGTGTAGAAGAAATAGAACAAGCTTTGGAAAATAAATCAATAAGCTTACATTCAAAAATAATCTCAACTTACGAAACAATTGATAAAGCCGGCAATAAAGTATCTGAAAAATATACCAGCACAGCAGGAAGATTTTTATTGGCAAATGTATTACCAAAAAATACAAATATAAAATTTAACTTGGTTAATAAATTATTGACTAAAAAAAATGTTTCAGAAGTTATAGACACAATTTTCAGATATTGCGGTCAAAAAGAAACTGTTATTTTTTGTGATAAAATAAAAACATTAGGATTTAAACATGCCTTCAAAGCTGGAATATCGTTTGGAAAAGATGATTTACTTATTCCTAACACAAAAGAAAATTTAATTAATAATACAAAAAAACAAATAGAGGAGTATGAAAAACAATACTCCGATGGATTAATCACAAGAGGCGAGAAATATAATAAAGTTGTAGATATTTGGTCTAAGTGTACTGATACAGTTGCAAATGAAATGATGAAAGAAATATCTTCAGCTGAAAAAATTTATGAAGACGATAGAATTGAAACGAATTCTGTTTATATGATGGCAGATTCCGGAGCCAGAGGCTCCCAAGCTCAGATGAAACAATTGGCAGGCATGAGAGGACTTATTGCTAAACCATCAGGAGAAATTATTGAAACTCCTATTATTTCAAATTTTAAAGAAGGATTATCAGTTTTAGAATATTTTAATTCTACCCACGGTGCAAGAAAAGGATTAGCTGATACTGCATTAAAAACTGCAAATTCAGGGTATCTAACGAGAAGATTGTGTGATGTTGCGCAGGATGTACAAGTTACTAAAGAGGCTTGTGATCCTAAAAAGAGATCTTTTGTTAATATTTCTGAAATTATAGAGGGAGGTAACATACTAGTTAGTTTATCAGAAAGAGTTCTAGGAAGAGTTATTGCTGAAAATATAAAAAATCCTGTTACTGGAGAAGTGATTATTAAAAAAGATAAATTAATTGATGAATTTGATTGTGAAAAAATAGATGCAGCTGGAGTAAAATCAGTGAATGTTTACTCTGTAATTACATGTGCCTCCACAAGAGGTGTTTGTCAAATTTGCTATGGAAGAGATTTAGCTAGAGGTAAATTAGTGAGTGTTGGAGAAGCAGTTGGAATGATAGCAGCTCAATCAATTGGGGAACCCGGTACTCAATTAACGATGAGAACATTTCACGTGGGAGGAACTGCTCAAATTAAAGAAGAGTCACAAATAATTTCTCAAACTAAAGGGAAACTAAATATAATTAATAAAAATTTAATAGAAGACTCAAAAAAAAATATTATTGTAATGGGTCGGAATACTCAATTAAGTATAGAAGATGATAATGGAAGGCAATTAGCAATATATAAAGTAAATTATGGATCAAAATTATTTTTCAAAGACGGAGATTTAATTGATAAAGGTAAAAAAATTGCTGAGTGGGATCCATATACGCTTCCAGTTATAGCAGAGACTAGTGGTATAGCTAATTATATGGATTTAATGGAAGGAAGTTCATTAACAGAAACACTTGATGATGCCACTGGACTATCTTCTAAGTCAGTAACAGATTGGAAATCATCATCTAAAAATTCTGAACTCAAACCAAGAATTACTTTAAGAAATGAAAAAGGAGAAATTATAAAAAAAGCTGATGGTAATGAGGCTAGGTATTATTTAGTGCCTGATACGATTTTGTCTGTAAAAGATGGACAAAAAATTTCAGCAGGAGATGTTTTAGCTAGGTTACCAAAAGAAACTTCCAAAACAAAGGACATAACTGGTGGCTTACCAAGAGTTGCTGAATTGTTTGAAGCTAGAAGACCTAAAGATAGTGCTATAATCGCTGAGAATGATGGTGTAATTGAATTTGGAAAAGAGGTGAGAGGAAAACAAAAAATATCTATAGTCTCAAATAATGGTGACACTTCTAACTATCTAATACCTAAAGGAAAGCATGTAAACTTCAATCAAGGAGAAAAAATCAAAAAAGGTGAATACCTACTTGATGGAAGTCCGGCTCCACATGATATTTTGAGAATATTGGGAGTAGAAAAATTAACAGAGTATTTTGTTTCTGAAGTACAAGAAGTTTATAGACTGCAGGGTGTGGTTATAAATGACAAACATATAGAAACTATTGTGAGACAAATGTTAAAGAGAGTTGAGGTGAAAGATCCAGGTGACTCTGAATTATTAGTTGGTGAAGTTATAGATCTTCTTGAAATTAATATTATTAATGATGAGTTGGTTAAAAATAAGAAAAAACCTGCTGCTTTCGAGAGAGTATTATTAGGAATCACGAAAGCCTCATTACAAACAAACTCATTTATTTCTGCTGCTTCATTCCAAGAAACAACTAGAGTTTTAACTGATGCCTCGATAAAAGGTAAAGTAGATACATTAGAAGGTTTAAAAGAAAATGTAATAGTTGGTAGACTTGTGCCAGCTGGTACTGGGTTAACAAAAATTGAATGGGATAAACAAGCTAGAGAGCAAGATAAGATTAGATTGGAAGAACTTAAAAAGCAAGAGCTAGAATCCGCTTCTACAGCGCCTGATCAGCCATCCTAAAAGTATAAAATACCTTATTAAACATTGACTTTTTACAATTCAATGCTAGTTTACGGCAATTTTGAATGTTAGAAGTAAGGTCTTTATAACCTTAAACACTAACCAAATAATTCTTAGGTTACCCTACTTTTTCTTCAAAATATTATTATGCCGACAATTAATCAGTTGATTAAAAAAAGTAGAGTAAAACCATTAGCTAGAAATAAAGTTCCTGCTTTGGAGAAACAACCCTTGAAAAGAGGTGTTTGTGTAAAAGTTTACACCACTACTCCTAAAAAACCAAACTCTGCTTTAAGAAAGGTTGCAAGAGTTAGACTATCGAATGGTTTTGAAGTAACAGCTTACATCCCAGGCGAAGGTCATAATTTACAAGAACACTCAGTTGTTTTACTTCGCGGAGGAAGAGTAAAAGATCTACCAGGGGTAAGATATCATATATTGAGAGGTAACTTAGATACACAAGGAGTAGCCAATCGAAAGCAAAGAAGATCTCTCTACGGAACTAAAAAACCAAAATAAAACCATTATGTCTAGAAAAAGAAAGGCACCAATTAGAAAAGTATATCCCGATCCAAAGTTTCATTCTGAAGTAATCTCAAAATTTATTAATTCAATAATGTACGATGGAAAGCGCTCAACAGCTGAAAAAATTCTTTATGATGCTCTCGAGAAGATTAAATCAAAAAATAACGAAGATCCCTTAAAAATTTTTAATTCGGCGATTAGTAATGTAAAACCAAATCTTGAATGTAGATCAAGAAGAGTTGGTGGTGCAACTTATCAAGTTCCGGTGGAAGTAAAATCAAAACGAGCTCAAGCTTTAGCTTTACGATGGATAATGGATGCAACAAGAAAAAGAAAAAACAAAACAATGGCTGATAAACTTTATGCTGAAATAATGGATGCTTCACAAAATAAAGGGTCAGCTATTAAAAAGAGGGAAGATACACACAAAATGGCAGAGTCTAATAAGGCTTTCGCTCATTTCAGATGGTAAAAAATCATGACTAAATACACTTTAGATAAATATAGAAATATCGGTATCATGGCTCATATAGATGCTGGCAAAACAACTACAACTGAAAGAGTATTATATTATACAGGAAAAAGTCATAAGATAGGAGAAGTACATGATGGTGCAGCAACAATGGATTGGATGGAGCAAGAACAAGAAAGAGGGATTACTATCACTTCAGCTGCAACTACTTGTTTTTGGCGAGATCATAGAATAAATATTATTGATACTCCAGGTCACGTAGACTTTACTATAGAAGTAGAGAGATCACTAAAAGTTTTGGATGGAGCTGTAGCTGTATTTGATGGTGTAGCTGGTGTTGAGCCTCAATCAGAGACTGTTTGGAGACAAGCAGATAAATATAAAGTTCCGAGAATATGTTTCGTAAATAAATTAGACAGAACTGGCGCTGATTTTTACAGATGCGTAGATATGATTAAAGATAGGTTAGGATGTAAACCATTACCATTACAGATTCCGATTGGATCTGAAGCTGACCTAAAAGGAATAGTTGACTTGATTAAAATGAAGGGAGTGGTTTGGCAAAATGAGGATTTAGGTGCAAAATTTGAGTATGTGGAAATACCGCCTGATTTAAAGGAAAAAGCTGAAAAATATAGAAAAGAATTAGTAGAGACTGCTGTCGAAGAAGACGAAAAACTTATGGAGCTATACCTTGAAGGAAAAGAGCCATCAGAGACGGATCTAATCAGATGTATAAGGAAAGGAACTTTATCTTTCAATTTTGTTCCTATACTTACAGGTTCAGCTTTCAAAAATAAAGGTGTCCAGCCTCTACTTGATGCGGTTATTGACTATTTACCTAGTCCAAGTGACCTAAAATCAATTGAAGGAACTAAGATTGGAACTGAGGAAAAAATTACAATGAAATTTGATGCTAATGAAAAGTTTTCAGCTTTAGCGTTTAAAGTTGCTAATGACCCTTTTGTTGGATCATTGACTTTTATAAGAATATATTCTGGCACACTTAATGCAGGTACTTCAGTTCTAAATTCATCTAAAGATAAAGATGAAAGAATAGGCAGAATGCTTTTAATGCACGCAAACAGTCGAGAAGATATTAAGTCAGCAAGCGCAGGAGACATTGTAGCTTTAGCCGGACTAAAACATACTATTACAGGTCACACTTTATGTGACTCTAAAAATCCAGTTTTATTAGAACCTATGGAATTTCCTGATCCAGTAATAGAAATTGCAGTTGAGCCAAAAACAAAAGGAGATCAGGAAAAAATGGGAGAAGCTTTAGCTAGATTAGCTAAAGAAGATCCTTCATTTAGGGTTTCTTCAGACGAAGAGTCTGGACAAACAATTATAAAAGGGATGGGAGAATTACACTTAGATATCATCGTAGATAGAATGAAGAGAGAGTTTAAAGTCGAAGCAAATGTAGGCGCACCGCAAGTAGCATACAGAGAAACAATTTTAGGTTCTGCAGAAGTAGAATACATACATAAAAAACAAAGTGGAGGTGCAGGGCAGTTTGCAAAAGTAAGGCTAAGCGTTGAACCTTTAGATGCAGGAAAAGGTAGAGAAATAGAAAATCTAATTAAAGGTGGAGCTATTCCTAAAGAATATATTCCCGGTGTCGAAAAAGGTGTTGAAGGTGTTGCAGACAGCGGAATATTAGCTGGTTTCCCAATAATAGATTATAAAGTTAAAATTTTAGATGGATTACATCATGATGTTGACTCTAGTGTTTTAGCTTTCGAAATTGCAAGTAGATCTTGTTTTAGAGATGCATGCCAAAAAGCAACTTTAAAATTACTGGAACCAATGATGAAAGTAGAAGTAGTCACACCAGAAGAGTTTATGGGAGATGTTATTGGAGATTTAAACAGTAGGCGAGGCCAAGTAGGATCTACAGAGCCAAGAGGAAACGCAACCGCAATTAATGCAGTCGTACCTTTAGCAAATATGTTTGGATATATAAATAATTTAAGATCCTCGACGCAAGGGAGAGCTCAATATACTATGCAATTTAGCCACTATGATAAAGTCCCGCAAAATGTTCAAGATGAGGTAACAAAGAAATTAGCTTAATTTATGGAAAATCAAAATATAAGAATTCACCTAAAAGCTTACGATAATAAAATTCTGGATTTATCTACAGAGGAAATTGTCAATACCGCTAAAAGAACAGGCGCTCAAGTCAAAGGCCCGATACCTTTACCAACTAGGATAGAAAGATATACTGTTTTAAGATCACCACATATAGATAAAAAAAGCAGAGAACAGTTTGAGTCAAGGACTCACAAAAGATTAATTGATATAATTGAACCAACACCACAAACTGTAGAGGCTTTAATGAAATTAGATTTAGCTTCTGGAGTAGATATAGAGATAAAAATATAATGAGTATTGGATTGATAGGAACAAAATTAGGTATGACTAGAGAATTTATGGAAACAGGTCAATCTGTTCCTGTAACAGTTATAAAAATAGAAAAAGGTAGAGTTTTAGATGTTATTACCAAAGAAAAGAGAGGATACAACGCAGTCAAAATTGGTTTTTTTAAAATAAAAAACTCAAAAGTTAAAAAGCAAATGAAAGGATATTTTGTTAAAAAAAATACGGAACCAAAAAAAATATTAAAAGAATTTAGAGTGGAAAATAACGAACAATATAAAGAGGGCAATGAAATCGGCCTAGAAATATTTAAAGATAAAAAGTTTTTGGATGTTAAAGCTAAAACGATAGGAAAAGGATTTGCTGGGGTTATGAAAAGATGGAATTTTGGTGGTTTAAGGGCATCTCATGGAGTATCAGTATCACATCGATCTCATGGTTCTACCGGACAAAGGCAAGATCCTGGTAAAGTTTTTAAAGGAAAAAAAATGGCAGGACATATGGGAGATAAATCTAGAACGATATTAAATCTTGAAGTTATTAAGTCAGATTTAGAAAATAATCTTTTATATCTTAAAGGTTCAATACCAGGTGCAAAGAATTCAACAGTTTTGTTAAGGGAGGCAGTTAAAAATATTACAAGAAAAACAATTAAAGAAAAGCATGATGCTAAAATCAAAGAGACTGCTGTAAAAAAAGGAAAAAAGTAAATGAAATTACCTCTACTTAATATTGATGGAACGAAACCAACATCTATTGAAATTTCTGATAAGTTAATAAAGCTTAAAGTAAATTATAAACTCATTAAATATGTTATAGATTGGCAGTTAAACCACTCAAAACCCAGAACTGCAAAAACTAAACAAAGAAATCAAATTAAAGGATCAACAAAAAAAATTATTGCTCAAAAAGGAAGTGGTGGAGCTAGACATGCTAGTAAAAAAGCACCATTATTCGTTGGAGGTGGAGTTGCACATGGTCCAAAAGGAAGAGTTTATAAAATTAAGAAAATAAATAAAAAAGTAAGAAAATTGGCTCTGGCACAAACATTATCCAAAAAAAATCTAGATAAAAATTTACATATTTTAGCAGATGTTAAGAAAGAAATTAAAAAAACAAAAGAATTTAATAAATTTTTAGTTAACAACAACTTGTCAAATTCACTGATAATTTCAGATACCGATACTCTAAAAAATATAAATAAATCAGCAAGAAATATTAAAGACGTTAAACTTATTAAAGACGAGGGAACAAATATATATGATATTTTAAAATATAAGAACTTAATTATAACGTCTTCGTCTGCAAAAAAAATTCAAGAAAGAGTTTTAAATGAAAAAAATTAATTATATTGACTCAATTAGGCATCCAATAATAACTGAAAAAGCTACAATTTTGTCTGAACAGAATAAGACTGTTTTTAAAGTGCATGAGGACGCTAATAAAAAAACAATTAAAAAAAATATTGAAAAATTATTTAAAGTGAACGTTATCAAAGTGAATATTATAAATCAAAAAAGAAAAACAAAAATGAAACAGGGAAAAAAGTCTTTCAAAAGTGGATATAAGAAGGCGATAATTACCTTAAAGAAAGGTCAAAGTATAGACCTTACAACTGGAATATAACTTATGGCATTAAAAACTTTTAAACCATATACAAAATCTACAAGAGGAACAGTAGTTATTGATAAAAGCAATTTGTGGAAAGGTGCTCCTTATAAAGCATTAACAAAAGGTCAAAATTTTACTGGAGGAAGAAATAACAATGGAAGAATCACTTCAAGACATATTGGAGGGGGTTCAAAACACAAATATAGAATAATTGATTTTTACAGAAAAAAGAAAAAAATACCAGGAACAGTAGAGAGAATTGAATATGATCCTAATAGGACAGCTTATATAGCATTAATAAATTATAAAGATAATGAAAAAACATATATTATTTGTCCTCAAGGATTAAAAAAAGGTGATGTAATAGAATCGGGTAACAATGTAGAAATAAAAATTGGTAATTCATTAGAATTAAAAGATATACCGCCTGGAACCTCATTGCATAATGTAGAATTAATTCCCGGAAATGGTGGTAAACTAGCAAGATCAGCAGGTTCTTCTGTCACTTTATCGGGTTATGATGGGGATTATGCGATTTTAAAACTTTCCTCAGGCGAGATGAGAAAAGTTAATAAGTCATGTAGTGCAACAATAGGCGTTGTATCTAATCCTGATCAAAAAAATATTAAGGTTGGTAAAGCTGGCAGAAATAGATGGAGAGGTAAGAGACCTCAAACAAGAGGAGTTGCAATGAATCCAGTAGATCATCCACACGGTGGAGGTGAGGGAAAAACTTCTGGAGGAAGAAGCCCCGTATCACCATGGGGACAATCTGCAAAAGGATTAAAGACAAGAAGACCAAAAAGAAGTGACAAATTAATAATAACTAGAAGAAAGAAAAGAAATAAATAATTATGACTAGATCAGTTTGGAAAGGACCGTTCGTACATCCAAGTTTATTAAAGAAGATCGATAAAATTAAAGGGTCTTCAAATAAAAAACCTATAAAAACTTGGTCAAGAAATTCTACAATTATCCCAGATTTTGTAGGACACAGTTTTATGATTCATAATGGAAAATCATTTATTCCAATAACAATTTCTGAAGAGATGGTTGGCCATAAACTTGGTGAGTTTGCACCAACACGTACTTTTAAAGGACACACACCGGCGGATAAAAAAGCTGCAGCTGCTGCACCAGAAAAACCCTCAACAGGAGATAAAAAATAATGGATAAAAGCAATTCATTAGTGAGAGCTATAAACAAGAACGTAAGATCTAGTCCTAGAAAAATCTCTTTAATTTGTAATTTTATTAAAGGGAAAAAAGCTGACATTGCACTTAGAGATTTAGAATTTACAAGAAAAAGAATAGCTAAAGAAGTAAGTAAAACAGTCAAATCAGCAATTTCCAACGCTGAAAATAATTATCAGTACGATATTGATAATTTATTTATAAAAGAGGCATATGTAGGAAAATCTTTAGTAATGAAAAGATATAGACCACGAGCAAAAGGAAGAGCTAGCCCAATTAAAAAACCTTTTAGTAGAATAACTGTAATCCTTCAAGAGAAAAAAGACATCAAAAAGAAAGGAAACAAATAATGGGTCAAAAGATCAATCCAATAGGCTTAAGACTTGGTATTAATCGAGGCTGGGACTCTACTTGGTTCGCAAAGAAAAAGGACTTTGGTAAATATTTAATTGAAGATTTTAAAATAAGAAATTATATAAAAAAAAATATAATTAACTCAGGTGTATCTGAAATTATAATTGAGAGATCTTCTAAAAAATGTACAGTTTCAATTCATACTTCAAGACCTGGGTTTGTAATTGGAAAAAAAGGTGCAGATATTGAAAAAATTAAAAAAAACTTAATGAAAATAACTGATAGTGATGTGAATGTTAATATTAAAGAAATTAAAAAACCTGAGTTAAATTCAAATCTAGTAGCAGAAAATATTGCTCAGCAATTAGTTAAAAGGGTAGCTTACAGAAGAGCAATGAAAAGAGCGATGCAATCTGCAATGAGATTAAACGCAAAAGGCATTAAAGTAATGCTTAGCGGACGATTAGCTGGAAATGAGATTGCTAGAACAGAGTGGTTGAGAGAAGGAAGTATACCTTCACATACTTTAAGAGCAGATATAGATTATGGATTCGCTGAGGCACTAACTACCTACGGGATTATCGGTGTCAAAGTTTGGATTTATAAAGGTGAATTGATGGCGAAGGATGTTGAAAAAGAAAAAAAAGAAAGGGTAAAAAATGCTACAGCCGGTCAGAACTAAATACAGAAAAGCATTTAAAGGTAGAATTCATGGAAAAGCATCAAGAGCTATTTCTTTGAACTATGGCCAATACGGACTCAAAGCTATTGAACCTGAGAGAATTATTGGAAAACAAATCGAAGCTGCTAGAGTCGCTCTTACAAGATATATGAAAAGAACAGGAAAAGTGTGGACAAGAATATTCCCTAATATTCCAGTTTCAAAAAAACCTACAGAAGTAAGAATGGGTAAAGGTAAAGGATCACCAGAATATTATGCGTGTAGAGTAAAACCAGGAAGAATAATTTTTGAGATTGATGGTGTTACAGAAGAAGTTGCTAGAGAGGCTTTATATAAAGCATCAGCAAAATTACCAATTAAAACTAAATTTATTAAGAGATAGTAATGGCAAAAATAAAAGAAGAAAAAAAACTGACTAAGGACCAAGCAGAAAAAAAAATATTAACGTTAAAAAAGGACTTATTTAATATAAGATTTAAAAAAATTAATAATCAAATAAGTAATCCAGCTCAATATAATCAAATTAAGAGAAGCATTGCTAGATTATATACAAATATAAAAAATTCTAAATGACTAAAAAAATTTTAAAAGGTGTAGTTAAAAGTGCAAAAAACAACAAAACAATTGTTGTTGAAGTTACAAGAAAATTTAAACATCCTTTTTATGAAAAAGTAATAAAAAGGTCAAAAAAATATCACGCACACGATGAAAAGAATAAATTTAAAGAGGGTGAAAAAGTTTCAATTATTGAGAGCAAACCATTTTCAAAGAAAAAAACTTGGCAGGTAATGGAATGATTCAAATTCAAACAGAATTAAATGTAGCAGACAACACCGGCGCTAAAAGAGTAGAATGCATAAAAGTTCTTGGTGGATCAAAAAGAAGATATGCTTCAGTAGGTGATATAATAGTAATTAGTGTAAAAGATGCTATACCAAAAGGGAAAGTTAAAAAAGGAGCAGTACATAAAGCGGTAGTAGTAAGAACAAGGAAAGAAATTTACAGAAATGATGGTTCCAAAGTTCAATTTGACAATAATGCTGTAGTTTTAACAGATGATAAGGGAGAACCTATTGGAACAAGAATTTTTGGTCCTGTAACTAGAGAATTAAGATCAAGAGGTCATACAAAAATAATTTCACTAGCTCCGGAGGTGCTTTAAAATGTTATTAAAAAAAGGAATACAAGTAAAAGTTTTAACTGGTAAAGACAAAGGGAAAACTGGTGAAATCTTAGAAATAAATAGAAAGCTTAATAAAGTAAAAATAAAAACAATTAACATGATTAAGAAACACCTAAAACCAACGAAAGAAAATAAAGGCGGAATAATTTCTAAAGAAAGTTTTATACATCAATCTAATATAAAAAATATAGATGTAAAAAAACAAGACAAAAAGGCGGTTAAAAAATGATACCACGGTTAAAAATTGCTTATGAAAAGGAAATCATATCAAAGTTAATGGGCAAACTTTCACTTAAAAATAAGCACGAAGTACCTAAATTTAAAAAAATAGTATTAAATATGGGTCTGGGCGATGATGCATCTGACGGGAAAAAACTCAAAGCTTGTGTGGAGGATATGTCATTAATTACAGGCCAAAAACCTGTTATTACAAAATTTAAAAAATCAATATCTAATTTTAAAACACGTAAAGGATCTAATGCGGGTATTAAAGTTACATTAAGATCTTTTAAAATGTATGAATTTCTTGATCGACTAGTAAACATAGCGTTGCCACGTATCAAGGATTTTAGGGGACTATCAGAAAAAGGAATAGATAAATCTAATAATTACTCTTTTGGAATAAAAGAACATATCGTTTTTCCAGAGGTAAACTTTGATAAAGTTGATAAGATAAGGGGTTTAGATATCACTATTGTTACATCTGGTAGAAGTAAAATGGAAACGTTAGAACTTTTGAAGGAGTTTAATTTTCCAATTAATAATAAAAAAAATTGAGGAATATATGGCTAAAAAAAGTGCAATTGAAAAAAATTTAAGAAGAATAAGACTAGTAAAAAGGTATGCAAAAAAGAGAGCTGCATTGAAGAAAATTATTAACAATAAAAAATTAGAATTATCTGAAAGATTTGAAGCTCAACTAAAGCTTAATAAATTACCAAAGAATTCAGCTAAAATAAGAATAAGAAATAGATGCGAAGTCTCAGGAAGACCTCACGGAGTTTATAGAAAATTAAAAATCTCAAGGATTGCACTTAGAGACATGGCGTCTTCAGGTAAAATTCCAGGAGTAACTAAATCAAGTTGGTAGGAGAATTATGACATTTACAGATCCAATAGGAGATATGTTTTCAAGAATTAGAAATGGACAGATGAGATCGCTGAATTCTGTAGAAATACCATCATCTAATTTTAGAAAAAATATTTTAGAAATTTTAAAAAAAGAGGGATATATAAAGGATTTCTTTATTGAAAAATCTGAAAACAACAAAATTAGTTTAAAAATAAACTTAAAATATTATGAAGGGGATCCGGTAATTAAAGAGATAAAAAGAATATCCAAACCTGGTAGAAGAGTTTATTCAAGAGCGACTAGCATTCCAAAAGTTATGAATGGTCTTGGTTTAGCTATTTTATCTACTCCTAAAGGTGTAATGAGCGATGCCGAAGCTAGAAGAAATAATGTTGGTGGGGAAATAATTTGTAGGGTTTTTTAATGTCTAAAATTGGGAAAAAAAATATTTTAATACCTAAAGAATCTTCGATTAAGATCGAGGGAGCAAATCTAACTATCTCCGGCCCAAAAGGCACAAAAAAACTCACTATTAATGATAAGATTTTTTCATCAAAGCTTAATGAAAATAATTTTCTTTTAGAGCCATTACAAAAAAAAGTAGATAAAAAAACTTCAATATTATGGGGAACTTATAGAAGTTTAATTGATAACGCTGTTTTTGGAGTTTCAAAAGGACATGAAAAGATTTTAGAGCTTACCGGTGTGGGTTTTAGAGCGAATTTAAAAGGTGAAATATTAAATTTACAATTAGGATTTAGTCATGATATTAATTTTAAAATTCCAAAAGATATTAAAATATCAGTTGAAAAACAAACAGTAATTAAGATTAGCGGCGTAGACAAGGAATTGGTTTCAAAAATTGCAGCTGACATTAAGAACCTTAAGCCTGTTGAACCTTATAAAGCTAAAGGTATTAAAGAGAAAGGCCAATTTGTTTTAAGAAAAGAGGGCAAAAAGAAATAATGAAAAAGCTTAACAACAAGATAAAAAGAAAAGTAAGAAACAGAAAGAAACTAAAAGATGTGGGTCATAACAAACTAAGAATTTCTGTGACAAAATCACTAAATAATTTATCTGCACAAATAATAGACGATTTAAATAAAAGAACAATTGTTTCAGCATCATCAATTGAAAAAGATGTTAAGTCGAAGAAAATTAAAAAAATTGAAAAATCTACTCTTATTGCAGAAATATTAGCGAAGAGAGCAAAAGATAAAAATATTAAAGAAGTTTATTTTGATAGAGGTGAACACAAATATCATGGAAGAGTAAAAGTTTTTGCAGAAACGTTAAGAAAAAATGGTTTAAAATTTTAAATATGAATGAAAATAAAAAGATAGATAGTGAAATAAAAGAAAAGTTAGTTGCCATTAACAGAATTACAAAAGTTGTTAAAGGAGGGCGTAGATTTGGGTTTGCAGCACTTGTAGTGGTTGGAAATCAAAAAGGTTCAATCGGTATAGGTCAAGGTAAATCAAAACAAGTTCCTGATGCAATAAAAAAAGCAACAGAAGTTGCAAAAAGAAATTTAATCAAGATACCACTTAAAGACGGTAGAACGCTTCATCATGATGTTAAAGGTAAAAATGGATCAGGAAAGGTCTTTCTTAGAGCTGCTCCTGCTGGTACAGGAATTATTGCAGGTGGTGCTATTAGATCGGTATGCGAAGTTTTAGGAATTCAGGATGTTGTAGCAAAATCTTTGGGCTCTGCTAATCCGCATAATGTGTTAAAGGCATGTGTTAACGGTTTAAAATCGCAGAACTCTCCAAAAATTTTATCTGCTATAAGAGGAAAAAAAATATCCGAAATAGTTTCAAAGAGAGAGGCAAACTAATGGAGCTAAATAATCTATCAAAAATTAATAAAAAAAAAATTAGAGTAGGCAGAGGAATTGGATCTGGTAAAGGAAAAACTTCTTCTAGAGGGCATAAAGGTCAAAAATCGCGTTCTGGTGTATCAATTAAAAGCTTTGAGGGAGGTCAAATGCCTCTTTATAGAAGATTACCTAAAAGAGGTTTTAAAAAGATAAAAAAACAATTTACCGCTATACTTAACCTAGCGAAAATCCAAAATATGATAGATAAGAAAGAGAATAATCTTAAAAATATATTGGATCTAAAAATACTAAAAGAGAAAAAACTAATTAATAAAAAATATTCTAAACTTAAAATTCTAGGAACTGGTGAAATAAAAAACAATATAGAAATAATTGCAAATTATGCATCAAAACAAGCCTTGGAAAAAGTTTCCAAAGCAGGTGGAAAATTAAGTTTATCAAAAAAATAAAAAAATATGTCAAGTGAAGCTCTAAATACTACAGGTGCATTTAGTCAGGCAAAAGACCTAAAGAGTAGAATTTTTTTTACAATATTAATTTTAATTATATATAGATTGGGTACGTATGTCCCTTTATCTGGTATAGATCCTTTAGCTTTAAAAGAAATAATGGCTTCTAGTCAAAAAGGATTACTAGGAATGTTTAATATGTTTTCTGGTGGCGCTGTTACAAGAATGGCAATTTTTGCTTTGGGAATTATGCCTTATATTTCATCTGCTATTATAGTTCAACTTTTAACGGGTACTTCAGATTATTTTAAAAATTTAAAAGAACAAGGTGAAATAGGTAGAAAAAAGATAACTCAGATTACAAGATATGGTACTGTATTAATATCAATCCTTCAGGGATATGGAGTTTCAGTTGGTTTAGAAAATGCAGGTAATTTAGTTATTGAGCCAGGCATGTCTTTTAGAATAATAACAACAATTTCATTAGTAGCTGGAACTACTTTTTTAATGTGGTTAGGTGAACAAATTACTCTGAGAGGAGTAGGAAATGGAATATCTTTAATTATATTTTCTGGAATTGTAGCTGAAATTCCAAGAGCTTTGGCATCAACATTTGAATTAGGAAGAACTGGAGCATTATCTGCGTTAATGATAGTAGGTATTTTTGTTTTAGTGATTTTAACCGTTTTGTTTATTGTATTTTTTGAAAGGGCGATGAGAAAAATTTTGATAAATTATCCAAAAAGACAAGTTGGAAACAAAATGTATGGGGGTGAGTCATCCCATCTTCCTTTAAAAATTAATACTGCAGGAGTTATTCCTGCCATATTCGCTTCAGCGTTACTTTTGTTACCTATTACAATTTCAAATTTTGGTTTCGCTGAGTCAGATACTTTTATAAAGATATCGTCAATGTTTACGCAAGGACAACCTCTTTACATGTTGTTATATGCATCTGGTATAATCTTCTTTTCCTTTTTTTATACGTCAATAGTTTTTAATCCTAAGGAAACTGCAGAAAATTTAAGAAAATATGGTGGGTATATACCAGGTATTAGACCCGGAGAAAGGACTGCTGAATATATAGATACGATATTAATCAGACTGACGACAGTTGGAGCGATGTATTTAACTTTTGTATGTTTAATGCCAGAGTTTTTAATAGCTAAATATCCTATACCTTTTTACTTAGGTGGTACATCTATTTTGATAGTAGTTGTAGTTGCAATGGATACTGTTACTCAAGTGCAAACTAGGCTAATGAGCTCACAATACGAGTCATTAATTCGAAAAACAAAATTTGGTAAGTAAATTATATAAAAGATGAATTTAGTAATATTTGGCCCACCTGGCGCAGGTAAAGGAACTCAATCAAATTTTATTGCTAAAAAATTTAATCTTTTTCAATTATCTACAGGAGCTCTATTAAGGAGAGAAATAGATAATAAGACTAAGCTTGGTGGTGAAATTTTATCAATAATAAATTCTGGAAATTTAGTTTCTGATCAAATTGTAAGTGAATTGATTGAATCGTTTATAGGTAATAAAGAATTTAAAAATAAATTAATTTTTGACGGATACCCAAGAAATATTGAACAAGCCCAAAATTTAAATAATTTATTACAAAAATATGATCAAAAAATAGACCTCGCTATAGAGCTATCTGTCAGTCTAAAAACAATAAAAAAAAGAATTTTAGAAAGACAAAGCCAAGAAAAAAGAGCTGATGACAAAGAAGATATAGCTATTAAGAGATATGAAACTTATGAAAAAAATATAAGACCCGTTATAGATTTTTATAAACAATCAAATTTATTGAAAGTAGTTAAAGGAGAGGCATCAATATCTGAAATTAATGTTGAAATTAGCGATTTAATTGAGGCTATCAAGGGTTGACTTTAAATGATTTCACAATATAAATACGCAGTAAAACTTTAACTCATTATATATATGGCTCGTATAGCAGGAATAAATATTCCACAAAATAAAGTTGTTAGTGTCGCATTAACTTATATTCATGGAATAGGCCTATATTCTTCTAAAAAAATTTGTAAAAAGTTAGATATACCTTCTTCAAAAAGAGTAAATGAATTAACTGAAGAACAAGTTTTGAAAATAAGAGAATTTATTGATGCCAATCATAAAGTTGAGGGTGATTTAAGAAGAGAAGTTTCAGTAAATATTAAGAGATTAGTAGACCTTGCTTGTTATAGGGGATCAAGACATAAAAAAAAGTTACCAGTTAGGGGTCAAAGAACACAATGCAATGCAAGAACAAGAAAAGGTAAAGCCATTGCTATAGCTGGAAAAAAATTAACCCCTCTTAAAAAATAATTAATGTCAAAAATTAAAGAAAAAGCTGATAAAAAAATTGAAGTAAAAAAAGTAGATAAAAAAGTAAGTACATTTAAAAAGAAAAAAAAAGTTAAAAAAAATATCACTTCAGGTATTGCATACGTATACTCAACTTTCAATAACACAATAATTTCAATTGCTGATGAAAGTGGCAATGTAATTTCATGGTCTTCTGCAGGAGCAAAAGGCTTTAAAGGATCTAGAAAGTCAACACCATACGCTGCGCAAGTAGCGGCTGACGATGCTGGATCTAAAGCTTTTGAACAAGGATTAAGAACTTTGACCGTCCAAGTAAAAGGTCCTGGATCAGGTAGAGAAACTGCTTTAAGATCGCTTCAATCAAGAGGATTTAAAATATTATCAATAAAAGACACAACCCCAATGCCACATAATGGTGCGCGACCACCAAAAAGAAGGAGAGTATAAATGCAAGCAACATCAAATGTTATAGACAAAAATTGGAAAGCTTTAATAAAACCTAACAAATTGGATATAACAAGTAATGACGACAAAACAATTGCAAAAGTAATAGCTGAACCATTGGAAAAAGGATTTGGTCAAACTATTGGAAATTCATTAAGAAGAATTCTATTATCTTCTATTCAAGGGGCTGCGGTTACTGCAATTCAAATTGATGGAGTTCTACACGAATTTTCCTCTATAAAAGGCGTGAGAGAAGATGTAACTGACATAGTTTTAAATGTTAAAAATTTAGCAATAAAATCTTCCTCATCGTCTCCAAAAAAAATTATTTTAGATATAAAAGGACCAAGAGAGGTTAAAGCTAAAGACATTACTTTAGTGCCAGAGATTGAAATATTAAACCCTGAACAAACAATATGTAATTTAGATGAAAAAACTAATTTTCATATGGAATTAATGGTTAGTACTGGAAAAGGGTATGTTCAAGCACCTAAAAATAAATCTGAAGACAGTCCATTGGGTTTAATTTCAATAGATTCTTTATTTAGTCCAGTGAAAAAAGTTTCTTTTTCAGTTGAAAATACAAGAGCTGGTAGTGCACTTGATTATGATAAATTAGTTATGACAGTTGAAACTAATGGAACTGTTGATGCGGAGGACGCTATTGCTTATTCAGCGAGAATTTTTCAAGATCAATTATCAATGTTTGTTAATTTTGAAGATCCACAAGAGATAGTTAAAGAGGTAAAATCATCTGAGCCAGAATTTAATAGAAATTTGTTAAAAAGAGTTGAAGAGCTTGAATTATCAGTTAGATCAATGAATTGCCTTAAAAACGATAATATAATTTATATCGGAGATTTAGTTCAAAAAACAGAACCAGAAATGTTAAGAACCCCAAATTTTGGTAGAAAATCTCTCAATGAAATCAAAGAAGTTTTAAATACAATGTCTTTGTATTTAGGCATGGAAATACCAAATTGGCCTCCAGATAATATTGCCGAATTATCTAAAAAACTTGAGGAAAATAGTTATTAATATGAGACATGGGATTGGTTATAGAAAATTAAATAAAACAAGTGAGCACAGGAAAGCTTTATTTAAAAATATGCTCAATTCCCTTATTAAGTATGAGCAAATTATCACTACATTACCTAAAGCGAAAGAACTAAAACCTCAGATTGATAAGGTAATTACAATAGGAAAAAAAAACATCCTAAGTAATAAAAAAAAATTATTTTCTAAATTACAAGACAAAAAATCAGTAACAAAAGTATTTGATGAGCTTTCAAAAAGATATAGTTCTAGAAAAGGCGGTTATTCAAGAGTTTTAAAAGCTGGGTTTAGAACAGGCGATGATGCACCGATGGCTGTGATTGAGTTAGTAGACAGAAATCCTGAAGCAAAAAAAACTGATAAACCAAAAAAAACTGAAACAAAAGAAAAAACTAAAGAAGTTCAAGCAGAACAAAAAATAGCAAAAAAATAATCAAAGTTTAATGCCAAATTCTTATACCGTTGATGAGGATTATAATGAATGTCGTCTGGATAAATGGCTTAGAAATAAGGTAATTAATCTTCCACACTCTTTAATAGAAAAAATTATTAGACAAAATAAAATCAAAGTTAACAAATCCAAAACGAAGTCTTCCTACAGATTACAAACTGGTGACCTAATAGAAATTTATGATATTTCTAAATTAAAGCCTACCAATAATAAAATGAAAATTAAGTATTTGCCTAAAAAAAAAGAGATTGGCGAATATGACGATTATATAATTGAAAATAATGAAAATTTTATAGTAATAAATAAACCTTCTGGAATTCCTGTTCAGTCTGGGACTAAATCTTTTAAAAATATAATAGATATATTAAAAAATACAAAATATTTTGATAATTCAAAGCCATTTATTGTGCACAGAATAGACAAAGATACTTCAGGAATATTGATAATCGCTAAGAATAGGAAGTTTGCGCAACTTTTTACCACTTTATTTAGGATAAGAAAAATTCACAAAACTTACCTTGCATTAGTTTATGGTAAAATTAATAAATCAGTTAAACAAATGAAAGATGATTTAATCTATTATGAAAATAATAAGAAAATAACTCAAAAAGCTGTATCAAACTTAAGAATTATAAGATCAAATGAACAATATTCATATATAGAGTTAAATCCAATTACAGGAAGAAAACATCAATTAAGAAAACAACTATTAAACATAGGAAACCCAATTATAGGAGATGATAAATATTGTTTTAATTTTAAAAAGAGAATAAAAACAAAAAATCTTATGTTACACGCATATAAAATAAAATTTATGATTAACAATGTTCAGTACAATTTTAAAGCTAGGTATAGTAGTAAGTTTGAAGATTTCTTAAAGAAAAATTTTAAAGTTTATTAATGTTTTTAATAAAAATATTAGCCAATTTGTTTTCATAATTTTTTGGGCTAACTCCTTTCTCTATTAATATAGAAGTTATCTTTTTATTACTTAATCCACATGGAATAATTTTTAAATATTGGCTCAAATCATTTGATATGTTTATCGAACAACCATGATATGCTACCCATCTAGATACTCTTATACCGATGGCTGCTATTTTTTTTTTATTAACCCAAATTCCAATATTTTTTTTATCTTTCTGTGATTTAATCTTAAAAATTTTTAAAAAATTTATTATACTAATTTCTAGTATATTAATTAATTTTCTAATATCTTTCTTTCTATTGTTTAAATTGATTACAAAATAAATAATTTTTTGACCAGGGTTGTGTAGTGTAATTTTACCACCTCTATTTGATTGAATTACTTTAATGTTTTTGTCTATGATTTCTTTTTTATCGTAACTTACTCCGGCTGTATATGTAGTTGGATGTTCCAAGATCCATAATAATTCTCTATTTTTACCATATTTTACCTCTTCTACTCTTTTATTGAGATAAAGCATTGCCTTTTTGTAGGATACACGTTTTTTACTAATTTTAATTTCTATACTCATTCTAATTGAATTTTACCATTTTATAGACTAATAGTCTCAAAAAAACTTTAAGAGGTATTTATGACTTCACCAAAACTATCAAAAACCAAAAAAGTCAATTTAGATTTTAATAAAGAGTTTATAAGTACTTTTAGCCAAAATATTGAAAGCAGAAACACTGATTTTATAAATCAAACTTTAAAAGATCTTCACGATGCAGACGTGGCAAACTTGATTGAAAACTTGAGCCCTGATACTAGAAATAAATTAATAGAAATCGAGTCATTTAACATTGAACCAGAAATCTTTATCGAATTGAACGAGTCAATTCAAAGCGAGGTTTTACAATTACTTTCGATTGAGTCTCTGACAAAAATTATAAAACGTTTAGAGTCAGATAATGCTATTAAAATACTTGAAAACTTATCAAAAGAAATAAAAGAAAAAGTACTAGAAAAATTACCACCAAAAGATAAATTTTTATTACAAGAAGGACTAAGTTATCCTGAGGATTCAGCAGCAAGAATAATGCAAAGAGAGTTCACAGCGGTACCAAGTGATTGGACTGTGGGTCAAACAATAGATTACTTAAGAGAAAATAAAGATTTGCCAGAGGAATTTTTAGAAATATTTATTGTGAACAATGATTTTAAGCCAATTGGTACTGTTCCATCATCAAGAGTATTACGAACATCAAGAGACTTAAAAATGAATTCTATTATGAAAGAGATGCCAGTTTTAATATCAGTAAATATGGATAAAGAGGAAGTTGGTTTAACCTTTGAAAACTATAATTTAGTATCTGCTGGTGTAGTTAATAAAGAAAATAAACTAGTTGGCATGATTACTGCAGACGATGTTGTTACAGTAGTACAAGAAGAGGCCGAAGAGGATGCTTTGCGTTTGGCCGGAGTTGGTGATGAAGAAATAACTGACAGTGTGATGCTTAAAACAAAAAGAAGATTTAATTGGTTATTATTAAATTTATTTACTGCATTATTAGCTACTTGGGTAATTAGTTTTTTTGGAGCCTCTATTGAGCAAATGGTTGCACTTGCTTTTTTAATGCCAATAGTTGCATCAATGGGAGGAAACGCAGGAATGCAAACTTTAGCTGTTACAATAAGAGCAATTGCAACTAAAGAATTATCAAAAAGTAATTTTAATCGAGTAGTCGGTAAGGAGTTTTTGATTGGTATTTTAAATGGAATTATATTTGCTATAATTACAGCTATAATAGTACAACTTTGGTTTAAAGAAATTAATTTGTCACTATTAATAGGAATATCAATGATATTAAATATGATTGTAGCTGGTCTATTTGGTATCTTAGTACCCGTTTCGTTAAAAAAATTAAATATTGATCCAGCTTTAGCTTCAAGTGTCTTTGTAACAACTATTACTGATGT
This sequence comes from uncultured Pelagibacteraceae bacterium, assembly GCA_902557775.1. Classification (GTDB taxonomy): domain Bacteria; phylum Pseudomonadota; class Alphaproteobacteria; order Pelagibacterales; family Pelagibacteraceae; genus Pelagilacustribacter. Next base: position 90,492 of record CACEBD010000002.1, on the reverse strand, counting down.
GATTGGATTTTTATCTTTTCTAGGCTTAGGTTCGTATTATTTTTTAAGTTAAATGTTATCAATCAATCTAATATTTCTTAAATAATAAGCAATAAATATGTTGGTTGTATTACTTATCTTATTTCTTTTTTTTAAATCTTTCAAATCACGAAATTCGATATAATTAATATTTTTTACACCCAAAGCATTTATTTTTTTTTCAATTTCTTTTTTTGAGATAAAAATTTTTTTTGTTCTCAATTTTTTTTTAATGTAAACAATATATTGATAAACTTTTGAAGCAATTTTAAATTCATTTTTTGTTAATTTTAAATTTCTAGTTGAAGCTGCAACACCATTACGTTCTCTAATAATATCACAAGCAATAATTTTAGAATTAATATTTCTTCTAGAAATTAGTTTTTTTATTAAAAATAGTTGTTGATAATCTTTTTTACCCATAAAAATATATTTCGGTTTTATAATTTCTATAAGACGATTCATCACTTGTACAACACCTTTAAAATGATTTTTTCTAAATTTTCCGCATAATTGTTTGGAAAATTTATCCAAATAGATTTTATTTTTGGTTTTAAACCCGTAGATATCTTTAAATAACGGCGTGTATAAATAATCAACTTTTAACTTTTTTAAAATTTCAATATCTTTTTTAAGATTTTTAGGGTATCTGCTAAATTCTTGTTTATTATCAAATTGTTTTGGATTAACGTATATTGATACTAAAGTTTTAAATTTATACTTTTTTGACTTTTTTATTAAAGAAATATGTCCTTTATGTAAACCACCCATAGTAGGTATAAAAGAAATCCCATTATTTTGAAAAATCTCTTTTTGCAGACTTTGTTTGTCTTTAAATATTTTCATTTCTTTAAAGCAATGATAATAACTATTATAAGAATCTAATGATAAAACAAGCTATTATTCCATTGGCAGGGTTGGGAACAAGAATGTTGCCTTTAACAAGTGTGATGCCTAAAGAATTAATACCGATCAATGGAAAACCTAACTTAGAATATATAATGGAAGAATGCGTAAATGCAGGAATTAAAGAATTTATATTTGTAATCTCAGAAAATAAATCAGCAATTAAAAAATATTTTTTTAATGATAAATTTTACAAAAAAATCATCAATAAGAAAAAAGATAAAAGAATTAAAAATGAATTTTTGAAAATAAAAAAATATCAAAAAATGATTAAATTTGTATATCAGAATAAACCAGAAGGAACTGGCGATGCAGTTTTAAAATGTCAAAAATACATAAAAGATAAATACTTTCTTATGTTGTTAGCAGATGATCTAATTATCAATACTAATTGTTCAAAGGAATTGATTAATCTCCACAAAAAAACAAAATCTTCTATCATAGCAACTAAGAAAGTGCAGAAAAAGGACGTTTCTAGATGGGGAATATTATCAGTTACAAATAAAAAAAAAAATTATTTTCAAATAAGTGATGTAGTTGAAAAACCGAGTGTCAAGAAAGCGCCATCAAATTTTGCAATTATAGGAAGATATATTTTGCCAAAAAAAATTTTTAAAGAAATAAAAAAACTTAAACCAGGTCAAGGAGGAGAAATACATATCACTGATGCTATTAGAAACTTAATTTATAAAGATAATAAGTTTTATGGAAACATTTTTAAAGGGAAATATTTAGATTGTGGAACAATCAATGGCTATATCAATTCGTGTATAGAAATTTATAAAGGAAAAAAATGAAATTATGTATGATTGGAACAGGTTATGTTGGGTTAGTTAGCGGGACCTGTTTTGCAGATATTGGAAACGAAGTAGTTTGTGTAGATAAAGATGAAAAAAAAATCAAAAAACTTAATCAGGGAAGTTCACCTATTTACGAACCTGGCTTAGATGAGTTAATTAAAAAAAATTTTTTAGCTAAAAGACTGAGGTTTACTACAAATTTAAAAGATGCAATTAATTCATCAGATATAATATTTATATGTGTTGGGACACCAACAAAAAAAGGTTCTTTGAAAGTAGATCTGTCATTCGTATTTAAATGCACTAAAGATATCTTAAGATTTTCAAAAAAAAAAAAGATAATTGTTACAAAATCAACTGTCCCAGTTGGAACAGGTGATGAAATTGAAAAAATCTTAAAGAAACGAAAAAAAAATTTTTCAATTATTTCTAATCCAGAATTTTTAAGAGAAGGTGAGGCGATAAGAGATTTTAGATATCCTGATAGAATTGTTATTGGCTCTAATGATAAAAATGTTTTTAAAATAATGAAAAAACTATATTTACCTTCAATAAACAAAGGAACAAAATTTATTACTACAACGAGAAGAGGTGCTGAATTGATAAAATATGCTTCTAACGCTTTTTTAGCTACCAAAATTACATTTATAAATGAAGTTGCAAATTTATGCGAAAAATCAGGGGTAAATATTGAAGACGTATCTCTTGGAATGGGATCAGATAACAGAATAGGGAGCAGATTTTTAAGAGCAGGTCCTGCTTACGGTGGATCATGTTTTCCAAAAGATACCAAAGGTCTCGTATCAGCTGCAGATAAGTATAAAATAAATTTATCAGTTGTAAAATCAGTTATTAAATCTAATCAAGAAAGGGTAAATTTACTCACTCAAAGAATTCATAAAATTTTAGGATCAAATTTAAAAAATAAAAAGATTTCTTTTTTAGGCGTTACATTTAAACCTAACACTGATGATATGAGAGATTCTACTAGCCTCAAAATGATACCTTATTTATGTAAAAAAGGAGCTAAAGTTAATTATTATGATCCTTCTGGAGAAAAGAAGGAATTTAAAAAAATCAAAAACTGTAAATACACAAAAAATATAAAATCGAATTGTAGTGGTGCAGATTTAATAGTTTTACTCACTGAATGGGACGAATTTAAATCATTAGATTTTAAAAAAATTGTAAAAAATGGTAAATTAAAAATATACGACCTAAGAAACCTTTATTCCGCTGAAGAAATGAAAAAAAATAAAATCAAATATTTCTCTGTTGGCAGACCTAACATTAATTAAGTTCAAAGATAGCATCAACTTCTACTGCTACTCCTAAAGGTAAACTATTTACACTAACTGCAGCGCGTGTATGCTCACCTTTTTTATCAAATATCTTTGCTATAATATCTGAGGCACCATTTATAATCTTTGGTTGATCTTTAAAATCATCCGTTGAATTGACATAACCTGTTAATTTTATACAAGATTTAATTTTATTTAAATCACCTTCACAAGCATTTTTAACATGTGCAACAATACTTAAACCACATCTCTCGGCCGCTTTATAACCCTCATCTAAATCTAAATCTTTTCCAATCTTACCTGTTATAAGATTTGAATTTTCATCAATAGATATTTGACCAGAAATATATAATAGTTTTCCAACAATCTTTGTGGCAACATAAGCACCTACTGGTGCTTTTGGTTCAGGTAATTTTATATTTAAACTTTTAATTTTGTTTTCTATGTCACTCATTTTCTTTTACCTTTTTTTTTTGTTTTATCGTATTCTTTTCTTTTTTCAATTAATATAAGCGCTTCTTCCATAGTAAGTTCATTTGGATCTTTCTCTTCTGGGATAGTTGCATTTAGAGACTTGTACTTAATATAAGGACCATATTGCCCTTTCATAATTCTAACAGGTTTTTTATCTTCAGGATGTTCTCCTAAATCTTTAATTAGTGAAGAAGAAATTCTTCCTGGTTTAGCTTCAGCAATTAATGTTATTGCTCGATTAATTCCAATAGAAAAAAGATCTTCAACATTTTCAAGTCTTGCAGATTTATTTTCACATTTTAGATACGGACCAAATCTTCCAGAATTTAAAGTTATATCTTGCCCATTGTCAGGATGTTGTCCTAATATTCTAGGTAGAGAACATAAATATTTTGCTTTTTCTAAATCAACACTGTCAACATCAATACCTTTTGGAATTGAAACATTCTTAAGTTGTTCATTTTCATTCTTTTTCTTTCTACCTTTTTTCTTTTTTGTTTCTAATTCTTCTTTTTCTTTTTCATATTGCAAGTAGGGGCCAAATCTACCATTTTTTAAATATATATCTTTACCTTTTTCATTTTGACCAAGTAATTTAGGCTCTGCTAAATTATATTGAGCTGCAGCTTTAGCTTTAGACAAAGGTCTAGTAAATTTACATTCCGGATAATTTGAACATCCTATAAAAGCCCCACCTCTAAAACTATTCTTCAGACTTAATTCACCATTGGAACATAACTTGCACTTTCGATCTATAGCGTCTTTATCATCTCTTTCAAAAATTAAAGCTCCTAAACTTTCATTTAATAAATCTAAAACTTCTCTTGTTCTCTTTTCTTTAACCTTCCCAACATTTTCATAAAAATCCTTCCAAAAATTATCTAAAACCTGAACCCACTCAATTTTACCACTAGTGATTTCATCAAGTTGATTCTCTAGGTCTGCAGTGAAATTATAATCTACGTATTTAGAAAATAATTTCTCTAAAAAAGCTGAAATTAGCTTACCTCTATCAGTTGGATTAAACCTTTTATTAATTAACTCGACATAATTTCTCGTTGATAATACTGAGATAATACTAGCATAAGTGGAAGGCCTCCCTATGCCTAATTCCTCCATCTTTTTCACTAAACTGGCCTCAGAATATCGTGGCGGCGGGTCTGTAAAATGTTGCTCGTCATTAAGTTTAAGTATACTAATTTCTTCTCCAACTTTAACTTCAGGCAAAATATTCTTTGCATCCTCATCAGTTTCTTGAACTTGATAAACTTTTAAAAATCCATCAAATTTTACTACTGAGCCACTAGCCCTAAAGTTTATCTTATTATCATTAGAAGAAATAATTATTGTATTTCTGTCAAACTCCGCTGGGTTCATTTGAGATGATAAGGCTCTACTCCAAATTAATTCATAGAGTTTAAATTGATCTGCATTCACATATTTTTTGATATCAGATGGTTTCCTACTTATATTAGTTGGTCTAATTGCTTCATGAGCTTCTTGAGCATTCTTTGCTTTTTTTCCTGTATAACTATTTGGTGACTTTGGTAAATATTTATCACCATAATCCTCAGTAATAAATTTCCTAAAGTCATCAATAGCTTCTTTTGAAATATTAGTTCCATCAGTTCTCATATAAGTAATTAATCCAGTAGTTTCTCCCTCGATATCTACTCCTTGATACAGTCTTTGTGCAATTTGCATTGTTCTGGATGCTCCAAAGCCAAATCGTCCTGAAGCAGTTTGTTGTAAGGTTGAAGTTGTAAAAGGAGCTAGGGGGTTACGTCTAAATAATTTTGTGCTTACATCCGCAATTTTAAATTTTGTTTTATTGATAACATCGACTGCTTTTTGAATTTCTTCTTTACTTTTGAATGAGAATTTTTCAGTTTTTTCTCCATTAAATAAACTTAATTTTGAAAAAATATTCTTATTATCTTTGTTAGTAAAGTCTGATGTAAGTGTCCAATATTCTTCTGGTTTAAATAATTCTATTTCCTTTTCTCTTTCAGTTATAAGTTTTAAGGCTACGGATTGAACTCTTCCTGCTGATTTTGACCCAGGAAGTTTAGTCCAAAGTATTGGAGAAATATTAAATCCAACAAGATAATCTAATGCTCGTCTAGCTAAGTAGGCTTCAACCAAAGGTAAATGAATTTGTCTTGGATTTTTTATAGCATCAAGTATTGCTTTCTTTGTGATTTCATTAAATACAACTCTTTCTAAATTTCTATCTTTGAGTAATTTCTTTTTTTCTAGAACCTCTTTTACATGCCAGGCGATAGCTTCTCCTTCTCGGTCCGGATCCGTTGCTAAAATAATTTTATCAGAATCTTCAGCAGCATTTGTAATTTCTTTTAAATATTTTTTTGAGAAAGAGTCAATTTCCCATTCCATTTGAAATTTATTCTCAGGATCCACAGATCCATTTTTTGAGGGCAAATCTCGTATATGACCATAACTGGCTAAAACTAAATAATCTTTTCCTAAATATTTATTTATAGTTTTTGCTTTAGCTGGACTTTCAACAATTACTAAGTTCATTAATTATTTATTTTCAAAATTAAACGAGTTTGTCAAATTTATTATTGAAAAACTAGAAAAGACAGTACTTATAACTTAATTTTATTTTCTGTAGAACTTTTAAGTCTTAAAATATTTTCTTTGTGGGTAAAAAGAATCATCACAAAAAAAATAAAAAGTATTAAAACGTTGTTATTGATCTCAAAAAAATATGCATAAAGAAAAACTATTAATGTTGAAATCATAGAAGATAATGATGCAAATCTAAATAATAATGAAAAAGAAATCCATGATATGCCAAAAATTAAAAAAAATTTATAAGATAGAGCTAAAATTACTCCAAGGTAAGTTGCTACGCCTTTTCCTCCTTTAAATTTTAACCAAATAGGAAAAATATGTCCAATAAAACAAATTAATGTAGATAAAGATGTTAAACTTTCAAAATAAAACATTGTTATATAAACTGAAATATATCCTTTAAACAAATCAAGCACTAATGTAGCAATTGCAAGAAATTTATTTCCAGTTCTTAAAACATTTGTAGTTCCTATATTTCCAGAGCCAACTGTTCTAATATCTTTTTTGAGAAATATTTTAGTCAACAATAATCCAAATGGAATTGATCCCAGCAAGTATGAATAAACCGCTACAATAATTAAATTTATGTCCATTAGTTAGAATATGCTAAATCACCATTAAGAAAAGTCATTTTTACTTTACCTTGTAACTTTCTATTTTCAATTGCGGTATTTTTTGATTTTGATTTTAACTCTTCAGCTTTAACCACCCATGGTTTTTCTAAGTCAAATATACAAATATCTGCGTCCGATCCTTCTTTAAGAGTTCCTTTATTTATCTTAAGTATTTTAGCTGGATTAATTGTTAAACACTTGATTATTTTATCTAAAGGTAAAGATTCATTATGGTAAAGTTCTAAGGATAGAGATAGCAATGTCTCTATTCCAATCGAACCAGTGGCTGCTTGTGCGAATGGAAGCCTTTTACTTTCTTCATCTTCAGGTATGTGATCTGATACTATTACATCTATGAGATCATTTTTTATACCTTCTATTAATGAAAGCCTATCTTCTTCACTCCTTAGAGGGGGAGATAGTTTTAAAAAAGTTCTAAATTCTCCTATGTCATTTTGATTTAACGATAAATTGTTTATAGAAACCCCTGTACTAAATTTAATTCCGTTAGATTTATTTTTTTTTATAACATCAAGAGAATTTTTTGAGGAAATTTGATTTATATGATATCTGCAAGGATACTCACTTAATAAAGATAAATCTCTTTCAATAATAATCTTTTCGGCAATATCTGAAACACCTTGCAAACCCAATCTTGTTGCTACTTCGCTTTGATTTATGCAAGAATTTCTAGCTAATTCGTAGTCCTCAGCATGTTGCATAATCAGAACATCAATGTCTGAGGCGTAATTCATTATTCTAGACATCAATTCAGTATTTTGAATAGTTTTATTAACATCACTAAATCCGATGATTCCCCTAGCTTTTAATAATCCGAATTCAGTCATTTGATTACCTTCCTTCTGTCTGGTAATTGAAGCACATGGAAAAAGATTTACCTTAGCTTTATCCCTGCCTCTTCTGATTATAAAGTCCACCATAGATACATTGTCTATAATTGGCTTAGTATTTGGCATTGTTACAATAGAAGTTACTCCACCTGCCAAAGCTGCTTGACTCAGTGTTCTAAAATTTTCTTTATACTCAAAGCCAGGTTCACCAACAAAAGCCTTCATATCAACTAACCCAGGAATAGCTATAAGGCCTTTCAAATCAATTTTTTCTGCTGTTTTTGATGAATCAGTTTTTTTTCCAATTGATTTTATTTTCCCATTTTTATCAATTACTATATTACCTATTTCGTCCATTTTTTGAGATGGATCGATAATTCTTAAATTCATTAAAATTTTTTCGTTCATTTATTTACAGTACAATTTTAAACACGCCATCCTGACAGCCACACCTAATTCAACTTGTTCTTTTACCAGGCTGACATTAATGTCATCTGCTAGTTTAGTATCAATTTCAACTCCTCTGTTCATTGGGCCAGGATGCATCAGCAAAGCATCTTTTTTTGCAAACTTTAGTTTTTCAGGAGTCAGTCCAAAAAATTCATAATATTCTCGCTTAGATGGAAGAAATGATCCTTGCATTCTTTCATTTTGTAATCTCAGCATCATAACAATATCGCATCCATCTAATCCTTTTTTCATGTCCGTAAATGATTTCACTCCTAAGTTATCTATACCCGTAGGCATTAAAGTTTTTGGTGCAATGACATTTACTTCTGCACCTAACATATTCATTAAATAAATATTAGATCTAGCAACTCTTGAATGAAGAATATCTCCACATATTGCAATTTTTAATCCCTCAATGTTATCTTTTCTATTAATAATTGTTAAAGCATCAAGTAAGGCTTGTGTAGGATGTTCTCTCCTTCCATCACCAGCATTTATTACAGTACAATTAACTTTCTGTGAGAGAAGATTTGGTGCACCTGAGTCTTGATGCCTTATAACAATTATATCTGGATGCATTGCATTCAACGTCATAGCAGTGTCAATTAATGTTTCTCCTTTTTTTAATGCAGAGTTACTCATATTCATCGTCATCACATCTGCACCTAGTCTTTTTCCAGCTAAGTCAAATGAACTCTGTGTCCTCGTAGAGGGTTCAAAAAATAAGTTAATTTGAGTTTTTCCTCTAAGGATATCTAGTTTTTTAGAACTTCCTCTGTTTAGTTTTATGAAGGATTTTGCTTCGGTTAAAATTTCTTTTGCTTCGAGAACTGATAAATTTTGAATACCTAATAGATGTTTTGGAGTGTTTTTAATAGCTGAAACTTTTTTAGCAGTTGCCATTAAAATCAACTCTATAGGCCTTTTACTGTATTATATCAAGTATTTTTTTTATGATAATAATCAAGCACCCCTTGAAGTATAAATTGAGCAGAATTCTCGTCTAATTTCTTCACTTTTTTTGAAGAATTTATTGCTAAATCATTAGATAGATTAAAGGCTCCCTGGCTAGATAGTCTCTCATCCCATAAAGTGATATTTTCTGTAATATCTTTTGAGAGATTTTTAGCTAGATCTTTAGCTGATTGTGAAGAAGGCCCTTCTGTTCCATCCATATTAATTGGATTACCTATAACTATTCCGTTTATGTCATATTCTTTGACAATTTTCTTAATTTGATCAACTAGGTCTCTATAATTTTCTTTAATAATTGTGGTGTATGGCGTAGCTACAATTTTATTTTCATCTGATAGAGCTATTCCTATTCTTTTACCACCAGGATCAATACCTATTAATCTTGATTTTTTCTTAGTTTTTTCAATAAATACGTCAATATCGAGCATGAAATTTACCTAATTTGTGATAAAACACATTTAAATTAACTTATTGCACAAATGTCCTTAGATAAAGAAAAAATTAAACATGTAGCAAAATTAGCTCGAATTTCAGTTGATGAAGCTAAAGTAGACAGCTTAACCAAAGATTTAAACTCAATTTTCAAGTTTATTGAACAATTAAATGAACTGAATACTGATAAAGTTGAACCATTAACATCGATTTTAAACCAGTCATTGAGATCAAGGAAAGACGAAATCAGTGATGGCAAGATAAGAGAAAAAATTCTTAAAAATTCTCCAAAAAAAAATGAGGAGTTTTTTGTAGTTCCAAAGGTGGTTGAGTAATGAGCAATATAACTAATCAAAGTTTAAGTGAAATTTTGGAAAGTATAAAGTCTAAGAAGATATCCTCATTAGAACTTACACAAGCATATATAAAGAACATTGAAAATGCAAAAAAACTAAATTCTTTTGTAACTACAACATTTGATCAAGCTTTAGAAAATGCAAAAAAATTTGATAATAAACCAAATAATGAACAACTTCTTAGCGGGGTACCTATAGCTGTAAAAGATTTATTTTGTACTGAAAATGTAAAAACTACGGCTGGAAGTAATATTTTAAATAATTTTGTTCCTTCATATGAGTCTACTGTTACAAAAAATTTATGGAACAATGGAGCTTTTTTACTTGGAAAATTAAATTGCGATGAATTTGCTATGGGCTCTTCGAATGAGACAAGTTTTTTTGGAAACGTAATTAATCCTATCGGAGATCATCTAGTTCCAGGTGGTTCTTCAGGGGGATCTTCTTCTGCTTTGGCGGCTGATCTTACTCCTGCAACAATTGGAACAGATACAGGCGGGTCTATTAGGCAGCCTGCATCATTTACTGGCACTGTAGGACTTAAGCCAACTTACGGTCTTTGTTCGAGGTGGGGTATCGTTGCTTTTGCTTCTTCGTTAGATCAAGCAGGACCAATGACTAAAACTGTAAATGATTGCTCAATTATGCTTGAAGCTATGTCTGGTTTTGATGACAAAGACTCAACCTCAATAAATAAAAAAAAAGAATCATACTCAAAAAATTTAAAAGATAATATCAAAGGATTGAAAATTGGTATCCCTAAAGAGTATCGAGTAGATAATATGCCAAAAGAAATTGATGAACTTTGGGAAAAAGGAAAAAAAATATTAAAAGATTTAGGTGCTCAGTTAATTGATATTTCATTACCCCACACCAAATATGCTTTGCCTACTTACTATATCGTTGCTCCTGCTGAAGCTTCATCAAATTTAGCAAGATATGATGGCGTAAGATATGGCTACAGATCACAAAAAGGAAAAGATTTAATTGAAATGTATGAAAACACTAGATCAGAAGGATTTGGTGATGAAGTAAAGAGAAGAATACTAATAGGCACTTATGTTTTATCGTCTGGTTATTACGATGCCTATTATTTAAAAGCCCAAAAAGTAAGACAATTAATAAAAAAAGATTTTGATGATAGTTTTACCAAAGTTGATGCTATTTTAACACCTTCAACACCAAGCTCAGCATTTAAGATAGGTGAAAAGACTAATGATCCTGTATCAATGTATTTAAATGACATTTTTACGGTGCCAGTAAATTTAGCTGGATTACCAGCCTTATCTCTTCCTGCTGGATTAGATAAACAGGGCTATCCACTTGGTTTACAATTGATAGGTAAGGCCTTAGATGAACAAAAAATTCTCAATATTGGTCACGCATTCGAAAAGAATTGTGGTTATAAAAATGAAATTAAAAAGTGGTGGTCATGAGCAAAGAAAAATTTGATTATTTTATTAATGGCGAGAAAGGGAAGTATGAAGTAGTTATAGGTTTAGAAGTTCATGCTCAAGTCCTTTCTAATTCTAAACTTTTTTCAGGCTCCTCAACTAAATTCGGAGCTGATCCTAACAAACAAGTAAGTTTAATTGACTCTGCTTTTCCCGGAATGCTACCAGTTATCAATGAGGAGTGTGTGAAACAAGCTGTAAGAACAGGCTTAGGTTTAAATGCAAAAATAAATAATTATTCAGTATTCGATAGAAAAAATTATTTTTATGCAGATCTTCCACAGGGCTACCAGATTTCCCAATATAAAAATCCTATTGTTGGTGAAGGAAAAGTTTTACTGGATATGCCTTATGGTTCAAAAGAAATTGGCATTGAAAGGCTTCATTTAGAACAGGACGCAGGTAAAAGTATCCATGATATGGATCCTTCAAGCACCTATGTTGATTTAAATCGTTCTGGAATAGCTTTAATGGAAATCGTTAGCAAACCCCATCTTCGTTCGCCCGATGAAGTAAATGCTTATATAAAGAAATTAAGAACCATTATGAGATACTTGGGTACATGTGATGGCAATATGCAAGAAGGTTCATTAAGAGCAGATGTAAATGTATCAGTAAGAAAAGTAGGCGATAAAAATTTCGGAACAAGATGTGAAATTAAAAATGTAAATTCAATTAAATTTATGCAAATGGCGATTGAATATGAGGCTAATCGACAGGTTGAATTACTAGAAGATGGAAAAGAAATAGATCAAGAAACAAGATTATTTGATACAAAAAAAAATGAAACAAGATCAATGAGATCAAAAGAAGATGCTCACGATTATAGATACTTTCCTGATCCAGATCTTTTACCCTTAAAACTTGAACAAAAATTAATTGATGATTTAAAAAAATCTTTGCCTGAGTTGCCAGATAATAAGAAGGAGAGATTTATTCAAGAATATGGGCTTAACTCATACGAAGCAAATGTATTGGTTTCCGAAAAAGAAATCTCTGATTATTATGAGGAAGTTGCAAAATTATCTGACAAAAAACTAGCAGCTACATGGATGATAGGTGATTTATTTGCAATGCTCAACGACAAAGGACTTAATATTTCTAACTCACCAATTTCTGCTAAAAATTTTGCTGAATTAGTACAAACAATTAAATCTGGGGAAATTTCAGGAAGAATAGCAAAAGAAGTTTTCGAAATTATGGTTGAAAGCGGTGATAACCCAAAAAAAATCATAGAGTCGAAAGGGATGAAACAACAAAGCGATCCTAAAGAATTAGAGAAAATGATTAATGAAATATTATCAAAAAATAAAGATAAAGTTGATCAATATAAAGCTGGAAAAGAAAAATTGTTTGGTTTTTTTGTTGGACAGGTTATGAAATTATCTAGTGGGAAAGCAAACCCTCAATTGACAAATGAAATTCTAAAAAAACTTTTAAAAGGCTAATTATGCCTAAGAAATTAGATTTAACTGAAAATCTTGAAAAATACATTATTGATCATTCAGAATCTTTAACTGATGTTCAGAAAGAGATAATTCAATATAATATAAGTCTTGGTGATCAACAGAGATTACAGATATCAGTTTCTCAAGCACAATTTCTACAAACATTAATTAAAATCTCTAATATTAAAAAGATTTTAGAAATAGGAAGTTTTACAGGTTTTAGCGCTTTATCAATGGCCTTAGCCCTTCCATCTGATGGTCTTCTAATTAGCTTAGATAAAAGTCCTGAATTCAGTATTAAAGCACAATCATTTTATAAAAAAGCAAATGAAAAAAAAATAAAGCAAATTGTAAAACCTGCTACTGAAAGTCTGAATGAATTGAAAGACTCAAGTCAAAGATTTGATTTAATTTTTATTGATGCTGATAAGGAAAATTACCTTAAATACTATGAAGCATCTATGGATCTTATTAATAAAAATGGACTTATTGTTATAGATAATGTTTTATGGCATGGAGAAGTAATAGATGATACGAAAAACGATAAATTTACAAATATTATAAGGGAATTTAATACACACATTAAAAAAGATAGCAGAGTTGCAAAAAATATTATTCCAATAGGTGATGGACTTACAATTTGTATTAAAAAATAATGTATACAATTTTCGGTTTTTATAAGTTTAAAAAGATTAAATTTTTGAAAAAATATAAATCTTTATTTCAAAAAGAAATTTTTAAAAATAATGTCAGAGGCACAATAATTTTATCAGCAGAGGGCATAAATGGAACAATTGCAGGCAAAAAAGATGATATTAGTAAAATAATAAAGATTATAAAAAGACAATATCGTTTAAAGGATTTTGATAGTAAAAATATTTCTGAGAGCCTTTTTCAACCATTCCACAAAGGTAAAATAAAAATCAAAAATGAAGTTGTTCCATTGGGTTTAAAAATAAACCCAAAGAATAAAAAACTTAATAGATATGTTTCTGGAAAGTCATGGAATAAACTTATTTCAAATAAAGAAACTTTAGTTATAGACGCTAGAAAACCATTTGAATATGAAGTAGGCACATTTAAAAATTCTATAAATCCAAATATTCAAAATTTTAGAGATTTTCCAAAATATCTAAAAAAAGTCGATAAAGCTAAAGCTGTAGCAATGTTCTGTACAGGAGGTATTAGATGTGAAAAGGCCTCCATATTTTTAAAAAGAAAAGGTTTTAAAAATGTTTTTCAATTAAAAGGTGGAATACTTAATTATTTGAAAAAAACTGAGAGGAAAGACAGTCTATGGAAAGGAGAATGTTTTGTTTTTGATAATAGAGTATCTCTTAAACACAAATTAAAACAAGGAACTTACTCTGTATGTAGTGGATGTCGAATGACTTTTTCAATAAAAGATAAAAAATCTTATAAATATGAGGAGGGTGTTTCGTGCCCAAGGTGTTATGACACACTCTCAAATTCACAAAAAACAAGATTTCGTATGAGGCAAAATCAAATTAATCTTGCTAAAAAAGATGGAAGAAAGCATAAATTTCAAAAGGATTATTAATTATGGATTTGACTAAAGGTTCAATATGGCAACTCTTAAGAAAAGTGACTATACCTGCGAGCACAGGATCCCTATTTCAAACTTTTTATAATCTAGTCGATACTTATTTTGCAGGTAGAATTTCACCAGAAGCGTTAGCAGCTATTGCAAAATCATGGCCAATATACTTCATAGCAATAGCTGTTGCGGTCGGTATTGGAGCCGGAACTACAGCTCTAATTAGTAATTCAATTGGGGCCAAGGAAGACAGAAAAGCCTCAATGTACGTTGCTCAGTCGATAGTATTAGCAATCGTAATTTCAATTTTTGTAACTTTATTTGGCTTAAATTTTTCTGATGAACTTTTGAGAATTATGGGCTCTACTGAAGAAAGTATAATCTTAACACGCGAATATTTAGATATTATTTTTTTTGGAGCTATCATTGTATTAGTTCAATTATCTTTAAACGGAACTTTAAATGCCCAAGGCGATACAAAAAGTTATAGAAATGTTTTGATTGTTACCTTTTTCTTAAATATTTTTTTAAATCCATTATTTATTTTTGGTTATGCATTTATACCAGCATTTGGAATTGCTGGTTTAGCTATCGCTACGCTTGTTTCTCAGTGTATCGGCTTAATATATTTAGCTAATAAAGTTTATTGCTGTAAATTAAAAAAATTCCTTTATCTAGAATGTTTCAAACCAAAAATTGATTACTTAAGCTCTCTCTTCAAACAATCAGTGCCAATAATGTTTACTATGTTGATGATAATGTTTGGAGTATTCAATATTTTCTATTTTGTTGGTCAGTTTGGAGAATTAGCAACAGCGGGTTATGGTACTGCTGTAAGAATAGAACAAGTTTTATTGTTACCAGTCATAGGTTTAAATACTGCTGTTTTATCAATTGCAGGTCAAAATTTTGGAGCAAAAATGTATTTCAGAGTAAAAGAAGTATATGGAAAAGCTCTGTTGTTCGGTTCAGGATTTATGGTATTAGCAGGTATATTTGTTTATTTAACTTCAGAAATTATAATATCTTTTTTTACTAATGATTTAGAAGTAATCCGAAGAGGCGCACTTTACTTACAGGTAGCAGCTTTAATTGGGCCAGTGTATCCAGTTTTCTTTATTACCTCTGCTTTATTCCAGGCACTGAAAAGACCAATTTTTAGTTTGTACATGACAATCCTAAGATTAACGTTAATACCATTTATGTCGTTATGGTATGTAATAAATATTAGAAATGGCGAGTATCAAGATATTTTTTATACGATTTTAGTAACAAATTGGATGATGGGATTAGTTGTATTAACTTTCGTACCATTTTTTTTAAAGAGAGTATTTAGGATTTCTTTAAAAAAATTACTTGTATTCTAGTTTATTCTCTAATTTTCTCACAAAATAGGACACTACTAGGATTAGCACCAGGTATTCTAGAATTAAAAAAGTATAAATTTCTAAGGGCCTGTAAGTGGTGGTGACCAGCTCATTAGCTTTTCTTGTTAAATCTCCTATACCTATAATTGATACTAGAGAGGACATTTTTAAAACATAAACAAATTGATTTCCCATGGCTGGCAATACAACTTTAATCGCTTGCGGAAGAATTACTAATCTCATCTTTCTCCAGAAATCCATTCCTAAAGACTCTGACACTTCATGTTGACCTTTTGAAATTGAATTAATTCCTGCTCTAAAAATTTCTGCTTGAAACGCACTTTCACTAATGGTCAAAGCTATTATTCCAGATACGAATGGCGAGAAACTTACTCCAATCATGATTGGAAGGCCATAATAAATCCAAAGAATTAAAACTAATAAAGGGATGGCTCTAACAATTTCTACGTATGTTATGTTAAAATAAGTTAAGAATTTATTATTTGACAATGAAGGTAGAGCAACTATCAAACCGATAATCATAGCTAGAATGATTGAAACTACTGAAATATAAATCGTAGTTGTAATTCCACTAATTAAAAATTTAAGATTAGTTAAACCATCTATATTATCTGGACTTAGAATATACCAACCCCATTCATAGTTAGAACTACATCCTTGAAGCAAAAATAGAATAGAAATTATTTTTAAAAATTTCACTAATTGACTATATTTGTAAATGGAAGGTATTGAAACTTAAATTATAAGCTTTTTAGATTGTACTTTGCCAGTAAAGTTTTAAAAAATCCGGATGATTGTTTTTTCTTAATCCAATTGCTGACGTAATCATTCCATACCTTGTCACTCTTTGGAACCATCATGGCTAAAAATGCTGGATTTTTTCCCCCATCAGGAACTATAGCTAATTGAGGATATTTAATAACTAGTTTGTTTGCTTCTGTTGAACTTGTAATATTTCCATCAGCTCTTCCTGCTAAAACTTCTTGGAAATCTCTCGCAGGAGCTTCTACTGATTGAAGTTTTGATTTTGGAAAAAATTCTTTTGCTTTTTCTTCCTGAGATGTACCTAATGTTGTAGCTATTGTAACGCTACTATTGTTTAGAGACTCCCAAGTTGAAAACTTTTTTAAATTCTTTTTTAAAACAAGTGGGACTGTTGCATACTTGTAATATGTAGCGGTAAACCCGGCTACTTCTGCTCTTTTTGGTGTTTTGGTTACACTTGTCGATATATCGTATCTATCAGCTGTTATTCCTGCAACAATAGTTTTCCACTCTGCAGGCACAAATTTCACTTTTACGCCCAAATCTTTAGCTAATTCATTCATCACATCAATATCAAATCCTTTGTACTTGTTTGTTTTTGGATCTTTCATTGACATTGGATCCCAGTCTCCTGTCGTACCAACTCTTAGTTCACCACTTTTTTTGATTGAGTCTAGCTTAGATGCTGCTTGAGCACTTGTTGTTACAAGTAGTACTAATAATATTGAAAATATTTTTTTAATCACTTTGTGTTAATAGCTAATCTCTCTCTTTTTTTCGATTTGCAATTTGACCCACTTTAACAATCTTTTGAAAAGGGGTTGACTGAAAGGCAGTTTATCAGCTATAAAGAACAAAACAAGAACATTTATGAAGTTAACAATACCTTATTATTTACATAAAGTGGGAGCTGGTTTTCCTTCTCCGGCAACGGATTATATTGAGGACGATATAGATCTAAACTCTCATCTCATAACAAATGCACCAGCTACGTTCATCATTAGAGTGCAAGGTAAATCTATGACTAATGTGGGCATATATGACGGCGATCTATTAATAGTGGATAAAAGCTTAAATCCAAAAAATTTCTCCACTGTTATAGCAAATATCAACGAAGAACTTGTAGTCAAAACTCTGGTTAAAAGTAAGGGCAACAACTACTTAACATCAGGTTCAAAAAACACATCGGATCGAATTAATTTAACAGATAATCCAGAAATAATAATTTGGGGAGTAGTAACATATGTCATACACAAACAGCAGTAGAAAAAAAGTTGCATTAATTGACTGTAATTCATTTTATGTTTCTTGCGAAAGATTATTCAACCCTAAAATACAAAATGTACCAGTTGTAGTACTATCTAATAATGATGGATGTGTAATATCCAGATCTACTGAAGCAAAAAAACTTGGAATAAGAATGGGAGAACCATATTTTAAAGTTAAAGATTTAGTTAAAAAAAACAACGTTCAGATATTTTCTTCGAACTATGCGTTATATGGAGATCTTTCTAGACGAGTGATGAAAGTTTTAAAAGGTTTTACTAATAAAATTGAAATCTATTCTATAGACGAAGCATTTTTAGATTTATCGCATATCAAAGATGAACAGGTCGAAGAATATGGAAAACAAATAAGAGAAAGAGTTTTAAAATGGACGGGAATACCAACAAGTGTAGGAATTTCAAATACAAAGACTTTAAGTAAAGTTGCAAATCATATTGCCAAAAAAAATAAAGCAGGAGTGGTATTTCTAAAAGAAAATATTGATAATATACTAAAAGATTTTGATATTGCAGATGTATGGGGAGTTGGAAGACAGTTATCAAAACTATATATCAAAAATGGAATAGATAATGCTTATAAACTAAAAAATATTTCAAACACATGGGTCAAAAAAAGTACTAATGTTTTAGGCGCGAAAACAGTAATGGAATTAAGAGGAATTCCTTGTATAGATTTAGAAACTGAGGAAACAAGAAGAAAAAGCTGTTGTGTATCAAGATCGTTTGGAAAAAAAGTTGAGAGTTTAGATAAATTAAAAGAGTCTATAACTACTCATTGTTTAAATGCAGCAGAAAAAATAAGAACAGATAAACAAACTACGAGAGCTGTCACTATATTTATAAGAACAAGTCCATTTGATAAAAATAGAAAATACTATTCAAATTCTATTACTATTGAATTGCCGGTGGCGACCAATAACAGTATTGAACTTGTAAAAACTGCAATTAGCGGACTGGGAAAGATTTATAAATATGGTTATTTCTATCAAAAAGCTGGAGTTATTTTATCGAAGCTTAGAGACGCTTCTGAAAAAGAGCTAAATTTATTAGCACCAATTTTAGAGAATAAATCTCAACCATTAATGAGAGCAATCGATTTTACCAATGCAAAATATGGACGAAATGCAATCAGTATAGCTCAAGCTGGTATAAGTAACGATTGGAAAATGAGAAGAGAACACTCATCTAGAATAGATACAGCTTCATTTGACTTCCTGCCTAAAATAAATATATAATTTATATAAGGGGTGTCATAAAGGCTGAGATCATACCCAAAGAACCTGACCGGTAATTCAGTAAGGGATAAATGAAAGATATATACCTATCAACACAAACAACGCTAATTATTACTCTAGTGGTAGGCGCTTTTTTTATCGCCTTAGGTTATATAAATTTAAAAAAAATTTCAGATAACAAAAGCCTCATAATTGGTGACAGAAAAGAGAGTATTTTTTCATTAACAACGAGTTTATCTGCATCTGCCTTGGGAGCTTGGATATTATTCGGACCAGCTTCAGCAGCAACTTGGGGGGGAATAGGGGCAGTAATTGGATATGCGTTAGGTACAGCTGCACCTATGCTATTTTTACTAAATTTCGGACCAAAAATAAGGAGAGAGTTTCCTAACGGGATGTCTTTAACTGAGTTTATTAAAAGAAGATTTGGGACTGGAATTTTAAAGATAATGCTAATCTTAATTTTATTTTATTTGACAATTTTTTTGATAGCAGAAGTCACAGCAATAGCTTTTTTAATAAATTTAATCTCAAAAACACCTTTATGGATAACATCTGGACTAACTTTAATCATATGTCTTTTATATATATTAAGAGGTGGATTTAAACTTTCGATTATTACAGATAAATATCAATTTATAATAATTTTAAGCATAATATTATTTTCTATATTTTTAATTTTAGGAAATTTAGAAATAAATAGTTATGAACTGATTAAAAAAAATTCTGCAAAACTTGTAAGTAAAAATTATATTCCAAATTACACTGCTGGACTGACATTTTTTATTGCTGTAGCAGCAACAAACTTATTTCACCAGGGTAATTGGCAACGTGTCTTTGCTGCAAAAAATAACTTTATTTTAAAAAAAAGTTTAATCTATTCATCAATTATATCTTTTTTGATTGTTTTTTGGATGGGCTACACAGGTCTGATATCTTTTTCACTTGATCCTAAAATAAAACCTGATTTAGCTTTTTTTAAAATAATGTTATCTGATGATAATGTTTTAATAATTGTATCTATTTTAATTTTAGCCCTAGCTTTAACATTAAGTACAATTGATACATTAATAAACGCTATTTCAAGCCTAATAATTATTGATGGAAAAGAACTAAATAAATTTTTAAGTGGTAGAGAAATAAAAGATAAATCCAATAAATTAATTTTATTATTATGTGTGATTGTTTTTATTTTTGCTTCTAAAGGCTACAGCATCTTATATTTATTCTTATTTGCAGATCTTCTATGCTGTGCAGCAGTTGTAACAATATTCTATGGATTTTTTAAGAAAAAAATTAATACAAGATTGTCTTTAGTATCAATTATTCTTGGTTTAAGTTCAGGTTTATTATTTTTCCCAAGTCAAAATTTTCAAACAAGTCTTTTAGTAGGTAATATTATGTCTATAGAAAATTTTAGTCCAATTGTCATATCAAACTTACTATTTATTTCATTTTTTGTAGCTATAATTGTACCACTTGTAATAATCACAACTCACTCTTTACGTAATTCATTAAGATAGATAGACACAGCTATCCAAATTATTAAGAAACCAAAAAACTTTTCTAAGGTAAGAATCTCATCAAAATAAGTTATTCCTAAAAGAAATTGTGATGTTGGAGTTAAAAACAAAATCATACTTGCTGGACCGATTCCAATTATTTTAAAACCTAAAGTATATAAAAAGAGAGGCACCAAAGTCATAAATCCAGACCAAAATAAATAAAAAGATAAAAGAGGTTCTTTATAAGAAAAAACATTTAAGTTTAAATTTATTAAATAAATAAATAATGCAATTGCTAAAGGAGATATTAGCAATGTTTCTATCAACAGACCTATATCTGATGAAACTTTAATTTTTTTTCTTATTAATCCATAAATACTAAAAGTTATTGCAACAGTAAGACCAATCCAAGGTAATTCACCAAGTTTTAATAAAAAGTAAAATAAAGAAATTACTACTAATATTACTGCAATAAATTGATTTCTATTTAGTTTTTCTTTTAAAAATACTCTTCCTAAAAATACACTAATTATTGGGTAGATATAATATCCTAAACTTGAGTCTAATAATTTATTCACACTGACGGCATAAAGCCAAGTTCCCCAATTTATACTTACCAATAAACCCGATAAAAAAAGCAATAATTGATTTTTTCTCTTTTTAAAAATTTGATTAAATTCTGGCCACTTTTTATAAAAACTTGTTGTCAGAATTAATAAAACTGCTGTCCAAATTGTTCTGTGAACAGTTAATTCAATAAATGAAGCAAAAGATACAAATTTGAAAAAAATAGTACCTACAACACCCCACCAAAGAGATGCAAAAGCAGCATAAAAAATTCCTGATAATTGTTTTTGTTGCATTACAAATTTGGTGCAATATAAGTTAATTTTCTTTATAAAGATACGTAAAGCTTGTGGTGAGATGGGTGAGTTGGTTTAAACCAGGAGTTTGCTAAACTTCCGTAGTATTTAACTATGCTACCGAGGGTTCGAATCCCTCTCTCACCGCCAATTAGTTAAAATAACTATCTATTTGTACTGGTTCTTTTCTTAAAATATACTTGTAAACATTAATGTTTTCTAAAACTCGTTGAACGTAATTTCTAGTTTCTTCAAATCTAATTTGTTCAATCCAATTAATATAAGAAATTTGACCTTTAGAAGGATCTCCATTTACTCTCCTCCAAGTTTTTACTCTATTTGGACCCGCATTGTAAGCGGCAATAGCAAACGGAAAAACGCCATTATAATCATTAAGTAATCCATTAAAATAATATGAACCAAGCTTAATGTTGTATTCTGGATCTGCTGTTAGTCGACTAATACTGTAAGGTAGTTTTGCTTGTTTAGCTACGATCTTAGCAGTGTATTTCATTAACTGCATCATACCTCTAGCTCCAGCCCAACTATTTGCTTTCCTATCAAATTCACTTTCTTGTCTAATTATTGCAAGAACAATTTCTTGTTTAGGCATTTGTTTATTATTTACAATTTTCGGAGTGGCAATAACTGGATAATTATATTTATTTAAAAATCTTTTTTCATAGGATGCTTTTTTTGATATTTGAATTGCAAAATCGTATCTTTCAACAGATGTAGATAACTCCGCTGCTAAAACTTCACTACCTTTCTCAATATTAAGTTCAGCCAAATGTTTAAGAATATCTTTAGCATATTGGCTTGCATCAAGTTCATGCAATAGAATAACATGTTTAATAAGTTTATTTTTTTTAAACTCTTTTTCATAATCCTTATCAAAATTACTTTCGTCTTTTAATTCAAAATTCCCACCAGGATTAACCTTATTGAAAGCAAGTTGTCCATAATAAGTCATTGGAAATTTAGCTGCCTCTGAAAAAAATTTATTAGCAGTTTCCTTTTCATTTAATTTTTCATATGATTCTCCTAACCAATATGCTCCTCTAGCTAAGCTTATCGGATAGCCGACATTATTGTAAAAATTTTGAAAATGATTAATTGCATACTCAGGAGATTTTAAAAAAGTTAGAGCTATCCAACCTGATAGCCATTCAGCCTCTGCAAAGGACGGACCAGATGATAGGGAGTGTTCGCTAGCTACTTTATATGCTGTCTTATATCTTTTTTTGTAAATTAGACTTCTTGTAACACTCTCTCTCTGTTCCCACCATTTATCCGGTCTAACCATCTGTCTCTCAGTCTTATTCGCGTTTTGATATAAAATTTCTAAAGATCCGTCTAATCGTCCTCTTCGGTTTCTCCATCTCAATCTATCAAACTCTAAACCAGGATCTTTTTTTAAATATTGAGGCACCTTTGCTATTGCATTATCTACGCCGTAAGAGTTACTCATTAATATTTGTCTTGCATTATAAAGAGCTCTTTGATCTGTAGGCAAATATTTAAGCATTCTTTTTAGGTCCCAATATTTCCTTTCCCATGCTAAATGATCAGCTCTCTTTACATGATCATCTGATGAGATAAATTTTTTAAATTTAGCTCTGTAATAACCCAAATCATTTTTTCTTATCTCCGCAGTGATCCATCCTTCTTTGACTAATTCTTTAACTTTTTCTAGTTTTCCTTGTTCTAGATAGGCCTCAGCTAATTTAATTTTACCTAAACCACCTAAAGGAGGATATTTTTCAAACCAATTAATTATTGATGTAGGTGAATTATTTCTTAAATAAATTTTTTCTTCTGCTAAATACCTTATTCTGTTAATTCTTGGATAATAATCATTTTGTTCTATAAATTTTTTATATTCATTAAATGATGCTCCATTTCTAGTGGTTTTAAGATGCATCCATGTAATTAATTTTCTGAACTCACTATCTTTTACCTTTTGGGCACTTTTTAAAGCACTATTCCATTTTTTTTGTTTAATAAAATCAATTGTTTCTTTTGCTTTCTCAAAATCTTTTTTATTAAGAACTTTTGAACTTTTTACTTCTTTTGATGAAACTTTATATGTAATTGGTTTTTTTCTAGGGTACACAAATGTAGATGATACTTGTGTTTTTGATTCTTTAAGTTCTTTTTTTATTTCTTTTTTTTTAGCAGGCTCCTCTTTTTGCTCAACTACGGCTGGTTTAGTAGCACCTTTTTTTTCTAATAATGGCTTTGGCGCGGGTAGATTTTTATTAATACTTTCTTGGATCTGTTTTTCTGATTTTTTAAAAATTGATGGTTTTTTTTGCGGTAATAAGAAATCTGTCTCTGAATAAACGATACTAATTTTCAAAAATGATAATAAAAATACTAGACTAATTAATCTATTAAGCATAAGTTTAAGAATATCTACCTTATATTGTTTTATGCTTAAAGGATCAATTGTTGCATTAATAACCCCATTTAAAGATGATAATCTTGATGAAAACACATATAGAAGTTTAATTGATTATCATTTAAATAACGGCACTAATGGTATAGTCCCCGGTGGCACCACTGGAGAATCTCCCACTTTATCTCATAGTGAACACAAAAAAATTATAGAGATAGCGGTTAAAGAATGTAGCGGAAAAATACCTGTGATAGCTGGCACAGGATCTAATTCAACGGATGAAGCTGTTGAACTGTCTCAATACGCAGAAAAAGCTGGTTCAGATGCATTATTAGTTGTTACACCATATTATAATAAACCAACTCAAGAGGGCTTGTACCAACATTATAAAAAGATAAATGATAGTGTTGGAATACCAATTATAATTTATAACATTCCGTCAAGATCAGTAATAGATATGTCAGTTGAAACCATGAGCAAACTATATGAACTAAAAAATATAACCGGTGTAAAAGATGCAACTGGTGACTTAAATAGAGTAGATCAGCAGTTAAAAGCAATGGGAAAAAATTTTATTCAGCTAACTGGAAATGACGATAATGCTCTAGAGTTTAATAAAAGAGGCGGAGTGGGAGCTATCGGAGTCACAGCAAATATAGCTGCAAAAATTTCTTCTGATTTTCAAAAAGCTTGTGAGCATAAAAATGAAGAAGCAGAAACGTTAGATAAGCTCTTACAGCCTTTACATACAGCGTTATTCATTGAAAGCAATCCATCACCAGTGAAATATGCAGCATCATTATTAGGTATGTGTAATCCATCTGTAAGATTACCATTAGTTGAAATTAGAGAAGAAACAAAAAAGAAAGTTTCAGAAGCACTTAAAGTAGCTAAATTACTTTAATGAAACAAAATATAGCACCCGGAAGAAAAATAATTTGTTTAAATAGAAAAGCTAGTTTTAATTATTTTTTTTTAGAAACTTTAGAGGCAGGTATTTCCTTAAAAGGATCAGAAGTCAAATCGCTAAGAGAAGGAAAAGGAAGCATTGCAGACTCATATGCTTTAGATAACAACGGAGAATTATTTTTGATTAATTCTCATATCCCACTTTACAGACAATCATCGTATAACAATCATAATCCTAAAGGTGAAAGAAAACTTCTTTTAAAAAAACGAGAAATTAATAAGTTGATTGGAAGAATAAATCAGGAAGGGTTGACTATTATTCCAACTAAGATGTATTTCTTTAAAGGAAAAGTTAAAATTGAAATCGCTGTTGCAAAAGGAAAAAAACTTTATGATAAAAGACAAGTAAAGAAAAAGAGAGATTGGAATAGAGAAAGAGCAAGATTGTTAAGTAGAAATAATAAATGATACACCTTAATATTGGATCAAATCTGAACTCTATTTATGGTTCTAGATTTGAAAATATTTCAATTGCAATTCAGTTATTAATTGAATCGAAAATTCAAATTGAAAAAATTTCTAATTTTTATGAAACTCCCTCTTATCCAAATCAGAAACTACCAAAATTTCTCAATATTGGAATTTTAGTAAATAAAAACTTAAATCTTTTAAGATTATTTAAAGATATAAATTTAATCCAAAAAAAAATTGGTAGGAATAAAACGAAGAAAAACGATCCTAGAGTAGTCGATATTGATATAATTGATTTTAATGGTTTAATAAAAAACTCAAAAGATCTTGTTTTGCCACATCCGAGAGCACATTTAAGAAATTTTGTTTTATATCCGATTTTAGAAATTGATCCTAAATGGTCACATCCAATTTTAAAGAAAAATGCCCAATTTTTCATAAATAATTTAAGCCAAAAATCTCGGATAGAGATTACAAGATTAAATAAAAATGTTAAAATAAAGCATGATTAACAATAATGAATTAATTAATCAGATTAAATCTTACAATAAATTTTTAAATTCAGAGTCATTAAGTAAGGCATATGACTTTGCTTTAGAGGCTCATCAAAATCAAAAAAGGGAAGAGGGGGTCCCATATATTATTCATCCAGTTGCAGTAGCAAAGATTTTAACAGAACTAAAATTAGATAGCGCAACAATTACAACTGGACTTCTTCATGACACGATAGAGGATACTAACGTAACCTATGCAACTGTTAAAAAAGAATTTGGTGAAGAAGTTGCTAATTTAGTTGATGGTGTAACTAAAATTTCTGCTTTAGAGGATAAAGCTTCTACAGAATCTAAAGCTGAAAATTTTAGAAAATTAATCTTAGCAACATCTAAGGATATAAGAGTTTTATTAGTCAAACTTGCCGACAGATTACACAATATGAGGACAATTCAATTTGTAAAAGATAAAGATAAAATAATTAGAAAAGCAAAAGAAACTATGGAAATTTACGCCCCATTAGCAGATAGGATGGGGATGAATAGAATTAGAGACGAGTTAGAGGATTTGTCCTTTTCAGTCCTTAACAAACCAGCAAGAGATTTAATTTTAGAAAGATTAAATTTTATTAAAAATAATACTGATGATACATTCAAAACGATTTCTAAAGAATTAATTGAAATACTAAATCAAAATGGAATAACTGCCACTATAACAGGGCGAGAAAAAACGCCATTTTCAATTTGGCGAAAAATTCAAAATAAAAAAATATCTCTTGAACAACTTACTGATATTATAGGCTTTCGGGTAATAGTAAACACAGTGGAAGATTGCTACAAAACTTTAGGTATCTTTCATAGTAGATTTTCAACTATACCAGGCAAGTTTAAAGACTATATATCAACACCTAAGATCAATAAATATAAATCAATTCACACAGCTGTGATTGGTCCTAAAAAAAATAGAATAGAGATACAAATTAGAACACATGAAATGCATGAGTTTGCCCAAAGGGGTATAGCTTCTCATTGGAAATATAAATCCTCAGAAAAGTTTTCAGAATTATCATGGAAAGAATACGACTGGTTAAGAGATTTAGTTGAAATTATTGAGGCAGGTACTAGTCCTGAACATTATTATGAATTTACAAAATTACAAATGTTTCAAGAAAATGTATTTTGTTTTACTCCCAAAGGAGCTGTTATAAAATTACCTAAACAAGCGACTCCTATTGATTTTGCGTATGCAGTTCATACGAAAATTGGAAATAGTGCCGTAGGTTGCTCTGTAAATGGAAGTCACTCTACATTACAAACAATTTTGAAAAATGGAGATTTAGTGAAAATCGAAACTTCTAAAAATGCAACTCCATCTTTACATTGGCTTTCATCCTCTAAAACTGGAAAAGCTCGTTCTGCCATTCGAAGATTCTGGCAAGATAGATCTACAGAGAGCCTAAATGTTATTGAAAAAAATTATTCAAGCACAATTGAAGTTGATTTACCTCATAAACCTGGAGTATTAGGTCATATAACCTCGCTTATTGGACTTAATAAAGGAAATATAGTGAATTTAGAAATTATTAAAAGATCAAAGGAACATCTTACTTTTTCTTTTGACTTGCAAATTAAAGATTTGAAAAACTTTACAAACTTGATAAGTCAAATAAAGCAAAGTAATTTAAAATTTAAAATTATTCGACATAAACAGAAAAAAAATGCTTTCATTAGAAGAATCTTTGAAAATTTTAAAAGAAACTAACGCTCTCTTAGAAGGACATTTTATATTGTCATCTGGATTACATAGCCCTCAATATGTTCAATGCGCTCAATTGATGAGCAAACCAAGTGAAGCATTTAAAATATGCTCCTCTCTCTCCAAAAAGATAAATAAAGAATTCAAAGAATTTGATCTTATTTTATCACCTGCTATGGGAGGTATGATTGTAGGCTATGAAATTGGAAGAATATTAAATAAAGAAACTATTTTTTCTGAAAGAGTTAATGGTGAATTTAAACTGCGAAGAGATTTTACAATAAGTAAAAATCAAAAAGTTTTAATAATCGAAGATGTAATAACTACTGGAAAATCAAGCTTAGAATGTTCTAAAATTGTGGAAGATAATAATGCAATTATTGTTGGATACGCTTGTTTAATAGATAGATCTAATGGAAAATCAGCAATTAAAGAAAAAATAGTATCACAGGTAAAGATAGATATTCCTACTTATACAGAAAAAAATTTACCAGAAAATTTATTAACTCTTAAAGCTGTAAAACCTGGAAGTAGAAATCTTTAATGAGTAAAATAAGACTTGGTGTCAATATAGACCATGTGGCAACAGTAAGAAACGCAAGAGGAGAAAACTATCCAAGCCCATTAAGAGCAGCCTTATTTGCGCAAAAAAGTGGAGCTGACTCTGTAACCATTCATCTAAGAGAGGATAGAAGGCACATTAATGACTCCGATTTAAAAGAAATAAAATCTAAACTTAAAATTCCATTTAATCTTGAAATTGCAGCTACTAATGAAATGTTAAAAATAGCTTTAAAAAGAAAACCACCATTTATATGTATAGTTCCCGAAAAAAGACAAGAAATTACAACAGAGGGGGGGCTTAATTTAAATTTTAAAAAAAATTTTCTAAAAAAGATTATAAATCAATTAAAGAAGAATAAATCAAGAATTAGTCTTTTTGTAGAACCTAATTTAAATGATATTAAAGAGTCAAAAAATTTAAATGCTGATTGTGTTGAAATACATACTGGAAAATTCTGTAATTTAGTTAACAAAAATAAAAATTATAAAAATGAATTAAAAAAAATAAAAACAGCTGTAACTTTAGGAAATAAGTTAGGTTTGGAAGTTCACGCGGGTCATGGCCTTACTTATAAATCTGCTAAAATATTAGCAAAAATCTCAGGCATAAAAGAATTTAATATTGGTCATTTTTTAATTGGAGAGTCAATTTTTGTAGGTCTCAATAAAACTATTAAAAATTTCAGAAAGATCGTTAAGTAATGAAAATATTTGGTGTTGGCACTGATATAGTAAAAACTAATAGGATTCAAAAATTGTTGAGAAGGAAGAATGATTTAGAAAAATTATTTAATAAAGAAGAAATTATAAAATGCAAAAGAATAAAAAAACAGGCAAATTGTTTTGCAAAAAGATTTGCTGCAAAAGAAGCTTTTTCGAAAGCATTAGGTACCGGTATTTCAAAAGGAATTAACCTTAATCAGATAGTTGTCCTAAATGAAAAAAATGGCAAACCCTTTATTAAATTAATTGAAAATACCAAAAAAAATGTTGAAAAAAAGTTAAAGAAAAAAAATTATAAAATTTCATTGTCGCTTACTGACGAGGATGAGTACGCAGTTGCTTTTGTAACAATTTCAATATGAAAAAAAGTTTTATCAAAATTATTGTAGAAAATATAAAAACTTTATTAGGTGCATTATTTATAGCTATATTGATAAGGTCCTTGATAGTTCAACCTTTTTATATACCTTCTTCATCAATGGAGCCTACTTTATTGGTAGGCGATAGAATTTTCGTAGTTAAATATGTATATGGATATAGTAAACATTCTTTTCCTTTTAGCCCAAATTTTTCTAATGAGCGTTTTATGTCAAAAAATCCAAAACAAGGTGATTTAGTAGTATTTAAAACTCCAGCAGATAATAGAACCGATTATATAAAAAGATTAATCGGACTACCTGGAGATGAAATTCAATTTATTAATGGAGATATTTTTATTAATGGGAATAAAATATTAAGAGAAAAAAGTAAGATTATAGAACCTACAAGATGTGGAAATTTTACATTTGACTCTATTGCTTATACTGAAACCTTGCCCAATGGAGTAAAACATTTAGCAACTTATAATAAAGCTGGATCATTACAAAATACTAAAAAATATATTGTTCCAGCAAATCATTATTTTTTAATGGGGGATAACCGAGATTGTTCAAAAGATAGCAGATTCCTTGAAGAGGTTGGTTATGTTAATAATTTGAACTTGGTTGGAAAAGCAAAAATAGTGTTTTTTTCAAATGATACAAAGAAAGGAAGTTTACTAAAATTTTGGAATTTACATAATTCTTTTAGACTAGACAGGTTATTTAAAAGTTTAAAATGAGCAAATCTATAAAAGAGCTAGAAAGTTCAATAAAATATAATTTTAAGAATAAAGATTTACTTCATAAGGCATTAACTCACAAAAGTTTTAATCCAGATAACAACAATGAAAAATTAGAATTTCTAGGAGACAGAGTCCTAGGTTTAGTTATTTCAAAAAAACTTTTAGAAAAATATCCTAATGAAAAAGAGGGAATTATTGATAAAAAATTTGCAAATTTAGTAAACAAAAAAACGTGTATTAAGATCGCAAGAAAGTTGAATCTTAAAAAATATCTTTATTTAGGTACCTCACAAAAAAATATTGAAAGATCTGGAGACAAGGTTGTAAGTGATAGTCTCGAAGCAATAGTTGGAGCGATATACTTAGATGGCGGAATAAAATCATCAGAAAAATTTATACTAAATCAGTGGGAAAGTTTTATTGTTAATTCGGTCATTACTTTAATTGACTCAAAAACTAAACTACAAGAATACAGTTTAAAAAAATTTAAAAAATTACCCAAATATACTTTTTTTAAAAAAACAGGCCCTCAACATAAACCTATATTTAAGACTGAAGTAGAAATTCCAGAGTCTAAAAAGATAATTGGTGAAGGGGCTTCCAAAAAAAAAGCACAACAGAATGCTGCTGAAAAATTAATAAAAATATTGAATATATGAACTGGTAAGATGAATGTTACCTTTTGTCTAAGAGAAAATTTAGAGAAAACGCAAATATAATAAATGTTTTTTCAAAAAATAGAGGAAAAGTATCTGGAGTCGTTTATGGAGGTAATTCTAGAAAAATAAAAAATTATTTACAAATATCCAATAAACTTTATATAAATCACAATGCTAAAAATGAGAATAGATTAGGTTATTTTAAAACTGAACTAATGAAACCCATTTCGCCACTATATTTCAATGATAAGGAACGTTCTTCAGCTTTGTTATCAATATCATCAATTTTAAATGTGCTGTTACCAGATTCCCAACCCAATCAAAATATTTATAAATCTTTTGAAGAATTTGTTAACTCAATAAAGTTAGATAATTGGGTAATTCTTTATATATTTCTAGAATTAAGTTTAATTAAAGATTTAGGATATGATCCAAACTTAGAACAGTTCAAAAAAAATAAATCAGAAACTGACTTTCAAAAAATTAAAATTGATACATTTACTTATGATGCACCATTATATTTAATTCAAAATAAAATTCCAGATAATCCTTCAAAAAATTTAATAAAAACTTCTCTCAATTTTACTAGAAGTATTATCCAAAACAGATTTTTTCTTCCAAACAATTTATCTTTTCCAAAATCAAGAATTTTACTGGAGAGTTATTACACTTAAATATTTTTTAATTTTTTTGCAATATCAATAGCGAAATACGTTAAAATAGCGGAAGCTCCGGCTCTTTTAAATGCTATTAAGCTTTCAATGATCGAGTCATCGTTTAAAATTTTTTTTTGTATAGCATTTTTAATTAAAAAATATTCTCCTGAAACTTGATAAGCTAAGACAGGAACTTTGAATTTATTTTTGATTTGTTTTATAATATCTAAATATATCATACCAGGTTTTACCATAACCATGTCAGCACCTTCTTTTATATCCAGCGCAACTTCTCTGAATGCTTCAGAGCTATTTCTAAAATCCATTTGATAAGTTTTTTTATCTTGTTTTAATTTAGATTTACTTCCAACAGCATCTCTAAATGGTCCATAATAATTTGAGGCATATTTAACGGCGTAAGATAACAAAGAAACATCTTTATAATTTGCTTTTTCTAAGGCTTTTCTAATTTTACCAATTCTACCATCCATCATGTCTGACGGCGCAATCATATCACATCCCATTTTTGCTTGAAGTAAAGCCTGTTTAACCAAAATCTTTACTGTTTGATCATTATCAATCTTATTATTTACAATAATACCATCATGGCCGTGTGATGTGTATGGATCTAAAGCTACGTCACACATTATTCCAATTTGTGGAAATTTTTTCTTTATTAGTCTTATACTTTTACAAATTAGATTATTAGGATTTAAAGCTTCAGTTCCCAAATTATCTTTCTTTCCGTTTGCTACATAAGGAAATATTGCTACCATAGGAATATTAAATTTTTTTACTTGTTTTAATATTATAGGTAATTTATCAATAGAGTATCTTTTTACTCCTGGCATAGATTTTATCGACTCGATTTTATTTTTACCCTCTCTGACAAAAATTGGTAAAACTAAATCATTGTGTGAGATGTTATTTTCAGACACTAAATTTCTTATCCACTGAGCTTTTCTAAGTCTTCTGAGCCTTGTTTTTGGATAAGAACCAATAATTTTCATGTAAAGTCCTGAATTTTTCTAATGTAATGCGACAAATATATTATTATAATTTATAACAGTGTAATTTAATTAATTAATATGAGCAATATAAAACTAACTAAGATATTTAAAACTGCATGTATTGCCTCAGATCACGCAGGCTTCAATCTTAAAGAAGATATTAAAAATCATTTAATAAATAAAAATATTTCAATTTTTGATATTGGACCTTACAATGACCATTCAGTTGATTATCCTGATTATGCTAAAAAACTAGGTAATAGAATTAAGCTTAAAAAAAGCGATGTTGGAATATTAGTTTGTGGATCTGGCACTGGTATGGCCATTAGTGCTAATAAAATCAAAACAATTAGAGCCGCTGTTTGCTATAATTTAAGGTCTACAAGATTGTCTAGACAACATAATAATGCTAATATAATAGCTCTAGGTTCAAGATTAACAAATAAAAGATTATCTTTGAAATTAGTTGAAGTTTTTTTACAAACTAAATTCGAGGGAGGAAGACATTTAAGAAGGGTAAAAAAAATATAATTATGTCAATTGCAATTAAATTAAATAAATATCTTAATAGTTTCTTTAAACTGAATTTAAAAAATGCAGATAGGGAATTATATAAATCTATCGAAGAAGAATTTGTTAGACAACAAAATCATATAGAATTAATTGCTTCAGAAAATATAGTTTCGAAAGCTGTTTTAGAGGCTCAAGGTTCAGTATTAACAAATAAATATGCTGAAGGTTATCCTGGCAAGAGATATTATGGCGGATGCGAACATGTTGATGTTTCCGAAAATCTTGCAATAGAAAGAGCAAAAAAACTATTTGATTGTAGTTTTGCAAATGTGCAACCTCACTCTGGTGCGCAGGCTAATGGAGCTGTTTATTTAGCTTTATTGAAACCAGGGGATACAACATTAGCTATGAGTTTAAATTCAGGTGGTCACCTTACCCATGGAGCCAAACCAGCACAATCTGGTAAATGGTTTAATGCTCTTCATTACGAGGTAGATAAAAATACGGGACTGATTGATTATGAAAGTGTAGAAAAAATTGCAGTAGAAAATAAACCAAAACTTATTATTGCTGGTGGTAGTGCTTACTCAAGAATAATAGATTTTAAAAAATTCAGAGAAATTTGTGATAAAGTTGGGGCATATTTACTTGTGGATATGGCTCACTTTTCTGGACTAGTTGCTGGAGGTGCTTACCCAAATCCTACCAAATATGCTGATGTGGTAACTTCGACTACTCATAAAGTTTTAAGAGGTCCTAGAGGTGGAATAATTCTCACGAATAGAGAAGACTTAATAAAAAAATTTAATAGTGCAATATTTCCTGGTTTGCAAGGCGGTCCTTTAATGCATGTAATCGCGGCTAAAGCAGTTTGTTTTAGAGAAGCCTTATCAGATGATTTCAAAGAATATACAAAAAATGTAATTAATAATGCTAAAGTTCTCTCTGAAAAATTATCTGAGAAAGGGTTTAAAATTTTTTCAGGCGGAACTGACACTCACTTAATGTTAATTGATTTAAGATCATTTGGTGTAACCGGTAAAGATGCTCAAGCTTCGCTAGGTAGAGCCAATATTACTTGTAATAAAAATGGAATACCTTTTGATAGCGAAAGTCCAATGATTACCTCAGGTATAAGATTAGGTACACCAGCATGTACCACTAGAGGCTTTGGGTCTGAAGAATTTAAATTGATAGGTGATTTAATTTATAAAGTGATAGAAGGTCTAAGTAAAAATCAAGAAGATAACTCAAAAATAGAAAAAGAAGTTCAAAAAGAAATTATTGATCTGTGCTCTTCTTTTCCTATATATGATAAATAATTAAATAAGAAACATGCTTTGTCCGTTTTGTAGAGAAAAAGATACATCGGTAGTTGACTCCAGACCAACAGAAGATGGAACAGCTATTCGAAGAAGACGATTGTGCGGATGTGAAAGAAAAGAAAGATTTACGACTTTTGAGCGAGTCCAATTTCAAGAATTAACTGTAATTAAAGGTAATGGCAATAGAGAACCTTTTGATAGAGATAAAATTTCAAAGTCTATTAGAATTGCAACCCGTAAAAGGCCGATAGATTCCGAAACAATAGAAAAATTTATTTCAAAAATCGTAAGAAATCTTGAAGGACTAGGTGAGAGTGAGATACCTACGCCAACCATAGGTAAATTTATTATGGAAGGTCTTTCTTCATTAGATAAAGTTGCCTATGTACGTTTTGCCTCTGTTTACAAAAATTTTAGTGAGGCGAAAGATTTTGAGGATTTTGTAGGTAATATTAATGAAAAAAAGTCATAATTACTTTTCAAATTTAGCGTTTAACCTGGCAGAAATTCATTTAGGAAAGACAAATACTAATCCATCAGTAGGCTGTGTAGTCGTAAAGGATGGCTCTGTTATTAGTTCAGGAGTCACATCAATTAGCGGTAGACCGCATGCAGAGTTTAATGCTTTAAATAATAATAAAATTAATTTTAAAGACTCTGTAATGTACGTAACTTTAGAACCATGCTCTCATTATGGAAAAACACCTCCATGTACAAATTTAATAAGAAAAAAAAAGATTAAAAAAGTTTATTATTGTTTTGAAGATCCTGATTTAAGGTCTTTTAAAAAAGCTAAAAAAAAGTTGAATGGAAAAATTTTTAAAATTAAAAATAATATTTTTAGAAATAAAGATTTTTATAAAAGTTATTTTTTAAATAAAGAAAAAAATTTCCCTTTAATTGACGCTAAAATAGCTATTTCAAAAGATTTACATACTATTAATAGAAAATCAAAATGGATTACAAACAATAAGTCACGTAAAGCAGGTCATTTGTTAAGGTCTAGATACGATTGTATAATATCTACTTCTACAACTGTAAATAAA
Source organism: uncultured Pelagibacteraceae bacterium (assembly GCA_902557775.1). Lineage (GTDB taxonomy): Bacteria > Pseudomonadota > Alphaproteobacteria > Pelagibacterales > Pelagibacteraceae > Pelagilacustribacter. The sequence continues at coordinate 55,586 of CACEBD010000002.1, read as the reverse complement.
GATAATTCATTATTAAACTGTAGGATTAATGGTTTAGATAATCACAAACCAGATCTTATAATCATCGACAGAAAACTTAAATTGAAAAAAAAATTATCTCTTTTGAATATAACGAAAAAAAGAAGTACATATATAGTAACAACTTCCTCAAATCAGAAAAAAATCTCTTTTTTTGAAAGAAAAAGAATAAGGATTATTAAAATTCAAAAATTGAATTGCAAAAATGATTTTAGAAAGTTATTTGAAAAAATCTTTTTAATCGGCAAACGGAGAATATTGATCGAAACTGGACTAGTTTTTTTTAATGAATTGATAAGATATAATTTGATAAATACTCTTTATATTTTTAAAAGTGGAAAATCTCTAAAAAAACATGGTGCTAATAAAATAAAATTAAATGTTTTAAAAAATTATTCATCAAAAAACCAAATTATAGTTAATTTAAATGATGATAAATTATTTAAGGTAAAGGTAAACTGATGTTTAATGGAATAATATTTAACACAGGAAAAATTAAGACAATTAAAAAATATAATAAAACTATATTAATAGGGATTAAAACTAAATCAAGATTCTCAAGCAAAGATCTTGGATCATCTATTTCTTGCAATGGTGTTTGTTTAACTTTAACAAAGATAAAAGCCGGACTAATTTTTTTTTATATTTCGAATGAAACTATTAAAAGATCAAATTTTAACAACATAGATGTTGGCCATTTAGTTAATTTAGAAAAATCCTTGACTTATGGTCAAAAGATTTCAGGTCATTTTATCCAAGGCCACGTAGATACAACCGCCGTAGTAAAAAAGATAGACATAATAGATAAAACCTGGTTATTAAAATTACAAATTCGTAATAACAAATTCACAAAATATTTAGAAGAAAAGGCTTCAATTTCAATCAATGGTGTTTCCTTAACAATTTCAAAGATATCAAAAAACAATCTATACCTAAACATAATTCCACACACTTTAAAATTAACCAACCTTAAGAGTCTCAAATTAGGGAGTTTAGTAAATGTCGAGTTAGATATATTTGGAAAATATATTTACAAATATAATAATTAATATGTCAAAAAAAATATTTTCATCTATTCAAACAATAATTAAAGACGCAAAGAAAGGTAAAATGTTTATTTTGGTAGATGACAAGAATAGAGAAAATGAAGGTGATTTGGTCATACCCGGGTCTAAATGCAATTCAAAAATAATTAACTTTATGGCTAAACATGGACGAGGTTTAATTTGTTTAGCTTTATCAAAAAAACAAATTGATAAGTTACAGTTACCGCTTATGTCTCAAATAAATAAGTCAAGAATGCAAACTGCATTTACAGTATCCATCGAGGCTAAACGAGGTATTTCAACAGGCATATCTGCTTTTGATAGAGCAAAAACTATTAAAGTGGCAATAAATCCGCTATCTAATAGAAAAGATATTGTGTCACCTGGGCATGTTTTTCCTTTAGTTTCTAGAAATGGTGGAGTTTTAGAGCGTGCTGGTCATACAGAAGCTTCGGTTGATATATCTAAATTGTCAAAATTAAATCCAAGTTCAGTAATTTGCGAAGTAATGAATGAAGACGGTAGAATGGCTAGATTGAATGATTTATTCAGATTTTCAAAACGACATAAAATTAAAATAGCATCAATTGCTGATTTGATTGCTTATAGACTTAAAAATGAAAAGTTAATTTTTAGGTCAAAAACAAAACCAATTAAGATTAATAATATTTCTAAAACTTATTTTAGCATTTATAAAAATAAAATAAATATGTTAGAAAGTTTTGTAATTTCTAAAGGGAGATTTAACAAAAATAGTTCAATTCCTATTAGAGTTTTGTCTAAACAAATTAAAATTAAAAATTTATTAAAAGATGATGAGATTAACAAGAATTTAAATTTGTTGTCTAAATATAAAAATTTTTTACTAGTAATAATTAATAGTGAAATACCTAAAAATAAAAAAAATGAAACAAGTTTTACATTAAGATATTATGGTTTTGGGGCACAAATTATCAAAGATTTTAATGTAAAAAATATGATATTACTTTCTAGATCAAAAAAAAAAATTATAGGTCTAGAGGGTTATGGTCTAAAAATTAAAAAACAAGTGATTATAAAATGAAAAAAATATTAATTGTTAATGCAAGTTATTATAAAGATATCGCTAATGAACTTGTTAAATCTTCTAGTATGATTTTAAAAAGAAATAAGTACAAAATAAGTATATTAACAGTCCCAGGAGTTTTTGAAATTCCAGTTGCTATAAAAAAAAATATAAAAAAATTTGATGCTTTTTTAGCTCTTGGTTGTGTCATAAAAGGAAAAACTCCTCATTTTGATTTAATTTGCAAATCTTCATTTGAGGCAATAATGAATTTATCAATATCTAGTAGTAAACCTATTGGAAATGGTGTAATCACTGCTTTTAATAAAAAACAAGCCATTGATAGATCTAGAAGAACTAATTCTAAAAATAAAGGATTGGAAGCTGCTAAAGCAGTTATGTCCATTTTAAAAAATGGACCAAAAAAAATATAAAAACTCAACTCCGAGAATAATTATTATCCAAAAAATCTATAATTCATTAATGAACCCTGAAACACAACTAGATTATCCTAAAAATCAATACAAAAAATTTATTAAAGATGTTGTTTCGGGCACATTAGAAAGATCAGAATTGATTGAGGAAACAATTTATAAGCACATAGGTACTGATATAGATTTAAAAAAAACAGATAAATTACTAAAAATTATACTATTTGCAGCTATTTTTGAGCTTATGTTTAAACACAATAATCCTAAAAAAGTTATAATAAGTGAGTATTTGCTAGCGTCTGAATATTTTTTGGAAAAAGTTCAAATTGGTTATTTAAATGCAATTTTAGATAAAATTTCTAAAGTATTAAGAAAAGATGAGTAAAATAGTTAAAATCGTAATAAGTTTAGCTTGCGTTTTTTATCCTTTTTTGGCATTTATCGCACTTATATTATGACAAATTATTTAGAACTTCTTTATCTTATCTCGTTTACTGGTATTTTAGCAGTAGCATATAGTTATCTTCTCTCTGGTCAAATTATTTCTGCAAGTCCAGGTAACTCAAGAATGCAAGAGATAGCAGAAGCAATTCAAATAGGAGCCAAAGCCTACTTAAATCGCCAATACAAAACTATAGCAGTAGTTGGAATAATTGTTTTAGCTATAGTGAGTTATTTTTTTAGTTACCTTGTTGGTTTAGGTTATTTTATTGGGGCTTTTTTATCAGGAGTCGCTGGTTATGTTGGAATGTTAATATCGGTTAAAGCGAATGTTAGAACCGCTGAGGCTTCAAGACAAAGTTTACAATCAGGTTTAACAATAGCATTTAAGTCAGGGGCAATTACTGGTTTGTTGGTTGCGGGATTAGCTTTATTAGCAATTACAATTTACTATATAATTTTAATTAATCTTAATGTCGATAATAGAGAAATCATTAATGCTTTAGTCGCACTAGGATTTGGAGCCTCCTTAATTTCAATTTTTGCTAGACTAGGCGGTGGTATTTTTACAAAAGGCGCAGATGTTGGTGCCGATTTAGTTGGAAAAGTAGAAGCAGGTATTCCGGAAGATGACCCGAGAAATCCAGCCGTAATTGCAGATAATGTTGGAGATAACGTCGGAGATTGCGCAGGAATGGCTGCAGATTTATTTGAAACGTACGCAGTAACTATCGTTGCTACTATGGTTTTAGCTTCTATTTTTTCACCACAAGACTATAATTTAATGATTTATCCTTTAGCCATAGGTGGAGCGTGTATTATAACATCTATAATCGGAACTTGGTTTGTTAAATTAGGGAAAAGCAAAAGTATAATGGGCGCTTTGTATAAAGGATTTATTGTTACTGCTGTTACATCTTTATTAATTATGTATCCAGTTACTAATTCAATAGTCGGCTTGGACAATACATATAATAATAATGCTGGTTCAATTTTTACAGGTTTAGATCTTTATATTTGTGGTGTTGTAGGATTTGCAATAACAGGATTATTAATATGGGTTACAGAATATTATACTGGAACCGATTACAGACCTGTACGAACCGTAGCGAAGTCTTCAACAACAGGTCATGGAACAAATGTAATTCAAGGATTAGCTATTTCTATGGAAGCAACAGCTATACCTGCTCTAATAATTGTAGCGGGAATTTTATATACAAATAGCTTAGCTGGTTTATACGGAATTGCAATTGCTGTTACAGCAATGCTAGCACTAACTGGTATGGTGGTTGCTTTGGATGCTTATGGACCTGTAACTGACAATGCAGGGGGAATTGCAGAAATGTCAAAATTGCCAAAGAATGTTAGAAAAACAACTGATGCCTTAGATGCAGTTGGTAATACTACAAAAGCTGTTACCAAAGGTTATGCAATAGGTTCGGCTGGTTTGGGTGCCTTAGTACTCTTTGCAGCTTATACTGAAGATATAAATTTTTTTTCTAAAGTAAAAGGCTCAGCTTTAGAAGGAGTAAACGTTACTTTTGACCTATCAAATCCTTTTGTGGTTGCAGGACTATTAATTGGAGGTATGTTACCTTACTTATTCGGTTCTATGGGAATGCAAGCGGTTGGAAGAGCCGGTGGTGCAGTAGTAATTGAAGTAAGACGACAATTTAAAAAAATTCCAGGAATTATGAAAGGCAAACGTAAACCTGATTATGGTCGTTTAGTTGACCTTTTAACTAAAGCTGCTATCAAAGAAATGATAATTCCATCTTTACTACCTGTTTTATCTCCAATTGTTTTATATTTTGTTATTTTACAGATCGGAGGAATCGAAGCTGCCTTGTCTTCGCTAGGAGCGATGTTGCTAGGTGTTATAATTACAGGACTTTTTGTTGCAGTTTCTATGACAGCTGGTGGCGGCGCATGGGATAATGCAAAAAAATATATTGAAGATGGTAATTTTGGGGGAAAGGGTTCAGAAGCACATAAATCTGCAGTAACTGGTGATACTGTAGGTGATCCATATAAAGATACTGCTGGTCCAGCAGTAAATCCTATGATAAAAATTACAAATATTGTTGCTTTGCTTCTATTAGCAGTAATTGCACATTAATCTATTTATTTCGATACATTTTAGATTTAACACTTTGTAAAAATTTTTGAACAAAACTTTTCCTAGTCATTTGATTTTCGGTAATACTTTCAGAAAATTTTATTTTATTGATATCATCTTTTCCATAGTATTCCTTTTCCTCAAGAATTCCAAATTTGTCAAAATGTAAAACTAAAACGTTATTTTCTTTCATTACGTGTTTACCTAATTTGTGGTATTTGCCCTTAGACAAAATTCTTTCAACATAAATCCAAGAATCGCTCACTTCATCACTTTTAATTTGAGGTTGACCTAAAATTTTAACGGTATCATTTTTATTTGATTGATTTATAGTCAATTTTGCTGCTCTATTTTCCAAAAATATTATACCATGAGTTTTTAATGGCTCTTGTAATTTACATCCCATTAAAATAAAAAAAAATATGATGAAAAAAAAATTTATATGATTTTTAAATCTAAAAAACATAATTCAAAATTTTATAGCATATTACTATCATTGTCTCGTAATATTTTTTTTTACAAAAATATCAATCTAAGAGATATTTATGAGACACGATTATATCTTATCTTTTTTCATTTTTCTATCATTCTAATAGTATTTAAACAAAAAAATATTAAGTTCGAACAAGATATTTACGATAGTCTTTTTTTAAACATAGAAAACAATTTACGAGAACTAGGGTTTGGAGATGTAGCGGTTAATAAAAAAATGAAAGATTTTAATAAAGTATTTTATGATATTTTACTTAAACTAAATATTGGTAGTAAAGATTTCAAGGTTAATAATAATTTAGTTTTTAAGTACTTTAATGAATTGAAAGTATCAAATGAAGAAAATATTAACCTTTTTTCAAGCTATTTTATCAGATTTTATAATTTTTGTTTTGATTTGCCCGTTCATAATGTTATAGAAGACTGCGAAAGATTTAAATATTAATTATGGCTGTCCCTAAAAGAAAAACTTCAATCTCAAAAAAAAAAATGAGGAGATCTCATCACAAACTTTCTTCACACAACATAGTTGAAGATAAGAAAAGTGGTGAATATAAACTATCTCATCATATTGATTTTAAATCAGGTTATTATAACGGTAAGAAAATTTTAGATATTTAAAATTAGATAAATGAGCAAAAAAATTACTATTGCAATTGATGCAATGGGTGGAGAAAATTCTCCTGATAAAACGATTCATGGGGTAAAACTTTTTTTAGATAAAAACAAATCAAATGATGATTTCTTTTTAAAATTGTTTGGAAATAAAAATAAATTAGAACAAATTTTAGAAAAATATAAGATTAAATCTAATAAATTAAGCATCACTCATACCGAAGAAGTAGTATCCGATGAAGAAACTCCTTTAACTGCTGTTAAAAACTCAAAAAATACAAGCATGTGGAATTGTATAAAATCTCAAGTAGATGGTGACTCCGACATTAGTCTTTCAGCAGGTAACACTGGAGTGCTTTTGGTTATTTCTAGGATGATATTAAAAATGATCAACGATGTATCTAAACCAGCTTTAGCTGGTCTTTGGCCAAATAATAATGGCATGAATGTTGTTTTAGATTTAGGAGCAAATATAGAATGTAATGATATTAATTTAGTTGATTTTGCAGAATTAGGCTCCGCTTTATACAAATCTTTATTTCCAAAAGAAAAACCTTTAGTTTCATTGTTAAATATTGGTTCAGAGGAAATTAAAGGTACAGAGACTCTTAAAAAAACATATAAAAAATTGAGTGAATTAAGCAATGAAAATAATTTTATTTTTAAAGGATACTTGGAAGGCAACAGAATAATGGATGGAGATTCTAATGTAATTGTAACAGATGGATTTACTGGAAATATTGCATTAAAAACTGCTGAAGGAACAGCTAAGTTTATAACCGATAACTTAAAAAAATCATTAACCGAAAATTTGATCACAAAAATTTCATTAATATTCTCTTATTTTTCACTTAAAAAATTTAAAAATAAATTAGATCCAAGAAAATATAATGGTGCAATTTTTTTAGGACTTAATGGACCAGTTGTTAAAAGTCATGGAGGCACCGATGAAATTGGTTTTTATTACTCAATTGATTTATGTTATAAAATTGTTAAGGGTAATTTAATGCAGCAAATTAATAACAACATAAATCATTTAAAAGGTGAATAAAAAGAATTTAACTAAGTTAGAGATATCAAAATTTTTAAGTAAAAAAATTGGTTTTTCAAATAAAGTATGCATGAGTTTAATTGATTGTCTTATTGATATTCTAGTTGATAATATTAAAAAAAATAATTTGTCATTAAAAAATGTAGGAACTTTTAGATTAATAAAAAAAAATGAGAGAATTGGCCGAAACCCAAAAACAAAAGAAAATTTTCCAATTTTTTCAAGAAATTCAGTTAGTTTTATACCTTCAAAATCATTAAACGATAAAATAAATAATTGATGTGGAAAAGCTAGTTACAATAGGTGATTTGTCAAAATCTTTAAATTTAATTGATCCTAAAAATAAAAAACCATTAAATTATATATTGAGATATTGGGAGAAAGAATTTAAACAAATTAAACCTAAAATAATAAATAAGAGAAGATATTATTCATCTAACCAAGTAAAAATTGTAAAACTTATTCATTTTCTACTCAAAAATAAAGGTTTGACGATAAAAGGTGTAAAAAAAATTTTAAATTCTAAGATAAATAACCTTGACGATTATCATTTGCATAGTTTAAATGCAGATTATCATAAAAAAAATATAATTAACCAAAGTAAAAAAATTTTAGATAAATTAAAAAAAATTAAAAATTATGGCAAAAAAAACTCATATTAAAGTTCGTATGGTTCCTGAAAGTAATCCTGATAGTAAGTTTATTTATTATGCAAAGAAACCTACAAAAGGGGAAAAAGCTAAAGATAAATTAAAATTGAAAAAATATAATCCAAACACAAGAAAACATGAGTTTTTTGTTGAAAAAAAATTACCACCTCATAGTAAATAAATTATCTTTTTTTAAAATTTCTGTATTCATATTCAATATAAGCTTTAATCATTGATTTCCATATCTTATTAGTGATTTTTGGATCAATTTTTTTTATTATAGATTTTTTACGAATATTCTTAAGAATTATTTTTATTCTTTTTTGATCAACAATATCCTTTTTGAACTTTTTATTTTTGATTACTTTGTCAACTAATAAAGTTCTTTTTTTAATTATCTTCAGGAGTGAATTGTCTAATTTATCCAATTTGTTTCTAATTTTAAGTATATTCTTTTTATTCATAGCGACATTATAAAATATTTAGTTCTATCAAATATGTATATATTAAAACTTATGATTTATAACGACAAAAAATTAAATGATATCTTTTCTTACTGGCTTTTAGTTAGTCTAATTCTTGTTTTTACAACAATTGTTATTGGCGGTTTAACAAGATTAACTAATTCAGGATTATCAATAATAGAATGGGAATTATTTAAAGGAATTATTCCACCATTAAGCGAGTCTGATTGGGAGCAATATTTTGCGTCTTATAAAACTATACCACAGTATGAACTTCTTAATTCACAAATGAATTTGAATGAATTTAAGATTATATTCTACTGGGAGTACATTCATAGGTTAATTGCAAGAATGATTGGATTATTTTTTTTAATCCCTCTTGTATATTTTTATTTTTTTAAAAAAATTGAAAAGAAATATTTGAATCCGTGTTTAATAATTTTTGGATTAATAGTTTCACAGGGAATAATTGGATGGTTTATGGTAAAAAGTGGTTTAATCAACAATGTGACTGTTAGCCATTATAGACTGTCTTTACACCTTAGTCTTGCTTTGATTATAATATCTATTATTTTTTGGGTGTTTTTAAACAAAAAAAATAATACTCATAAAAGCTTTTTTTCATTAAAGCGTCAAAACTTTCCAATTTTAATTCTCTTATTCTTAGTCTTTACTCAAATTATTTTTGGTGCATTTGTGTCTGGTTTAGATGCTGGAAAGATTTATCAAACTTGGCCATTGATGGGCTCAAATTATATTCCAAATGATTTATCTTTTGAAGATTTGAAAAACCTAATTAATTTTGAAAATCATTCTCTTGTGCAATTTTATCATAGGAATTTAGCTTACTTAATATCAATATATATCTTAGTTTTGACATTTATAATTTTAAAATCAGAAACCGAAGTGTCTTTTACACCAATTTTTCTAGTCAACTTTTTTTTAATAATTCAAATTTTCTTAGGTGTAACAACGCTCGTAAGTAATCTTAATATCTATTTAGCCTCAGCTCACCAAATAACTAGTGTCTTGTTGGTATTAAGCTTAATTAACATGTATTATAATTATATTAAATAAATTGACATAACTTATTAATATTTGTATCTATCGCCAATTAATATGACACCTTTTATCAAAAAAAAAGAAGTAAAAAAAGACTGGTATTTGATAGATGCTCAGAACATAGCAGTGGGCCGATTAGCAGCTTTTATATCAAAAGTTTTAAGAGGGAAGAACAAACCAACTTTCAATCCACATATTGATAATGGTGATTTCGTTGTAGTCACAAACATAGAAAAGATTAAGTTTTCAGGGAAAAAATTTAAAGAAAAAAAATATTATAAACACACGGGTCACCCAGGTGGAATTAAAGAGATAACACCTTTAAGACTTAAAGAAAAAAATCAAACCCAAGAAATACTAAAACTAGCTGTTAAAAGAATGTTGCCAGGAGGACCATTAGCAAAAAAACAACTTACTAAATTAAAAATTTACAACGGGGAAAAGCATCCTCATGAAATTCAAAAACCAAAAGTCATTAATTTCGAAAAATTAAATAGACAAAATACAGTAAAATAATGCAAACCTCTGACACTTCTCAAAATAAAATAAAAAAATTGAAATTAGATTTTAAAGATAGCAAATATGCTACAGGTCGAAGAAAGAGATCTATTGCAAAAGTATGGATAAAAAAAGGAAGTGGCTCAATATATGTAAATGGTTTAAAAATGAATGAATATTTTAAAAGACCAGTTCATCAAATAATAGTAACTCGTCCTTTAGAAATATCTCAAGTTACTTCTAACTATGATGTTAAATGTTCAGTTAAAGGTGGTGGTTTATCTGGGCAAGCTGGTGCTATTATTTTAGGTATTTCAAAAGCCCTTATTGCTCATGATGAAAACCTAAAAAAAGGTTTAAAAAAAGATAAATTAACTACTCGAGACTCAAGAGTTGTAGAAAGAAAAAAATACGGTCACAGAAAAGCAAGAAGAAGCTTCCAGTTTTCAAAAAGATAATCATTTAATTTTAATTATTTTACAGACAATGATATAAGTCATTATGTCTAAAGAAAATAAATTAAGAGTAGGTGTAATAGGTGCAACAGGATATACAGGATTAGAACTTGTATATCTCCTAACAAAACATCCTAAAGTTATAATCAAATATTTGTGTGCTACAAAAAAATTAGGTAGTAAAATCAATTATTTTGATCAAAGAATAAAAAAAAATTTACCAAGAATTTCCAGTATAAAGAAAATAGATTGGAAATCTTTGGATGTGATTTTCCTATCTCTTCCTAATGGTGAGTCTCAAAAAATTATAAACAAAACTTTTAAAAAATATAAAAACCTCAATTATATAGATTTATCAGCTGATTTCAGATTAAAGAAAATCAGCGCTTATTATGAAAATTATAAATTAAAACATAAAGCACAACATTTGATAAAAAACTCTCTTTATTCAGTTAGCGAATTTAATAGAACAAAAATTAAAAATTATAGAATTATTGCAAATCCAGGTTGTTATGCGACTTCGGTTCAATTAGCATTAATGCCTTTATTTTTAAAAAATTTAATTCAAAGAAAAGACATAACTATTGATTCTAAGTCTGGATATTCTGGAGCTGGTAAAAAACTAGACAAAAAATTTAAGCACAAAAATTTATATAGTTCAACATATGCGTATTCAATTAAACACCACAGACATATGAGTGAAATAGATCAAGAATTTGAAAAAGTTATAAATAAAAAAATAGAATATACTTTTAATCCTCACCTGCTTCCAACTTTTAGGGGGATATTGTCAAGCATTTATATTAAACCGAAAAAAGGTGTCTCAATAAATGCAATAAGAAACGAATTAATTAAATTTTACAAAAATTCAAAATTTATTAAGATTAAAAAACTTAATTCTCAATTAGGTTCAGGAAACGTATTAAACACAAATAATTGTGAAATATCAGTTTGTCAAACAAATTTAAATAATAGAATAATTATTTTTTCGGCTCTTGATAATTTAATCAAAGGTGCCTCTGGGCAAGCAGTTCAAAATATGAATTTAATGTTTAACCTCTCCGAGTCTATGGGTTTAAAATGAAGAATATCTTTATAATATCTTTATTAATAATATTAAGTAGCTGCGGAAAACCGAAATCAGTAACAATTTGTGGTGATCATGTCTGCATAAATAAAGCTGAAGCAAACAAATATTTTGAAGAAAATTTGACTATAGAGGTGAAAATTATTAACAAAAAAAGTCAAAAAGAAATAGATTTAGTGCAATTGAATTTAAATAATACCAATAATGAAAGAAAAATATTTGTAAAAAAAAAAGATAATACATCTCAGCCAATAAAAGAATTATCTAAAAATGAAATAAGAAAAATTAAATCAGAAATAAAAGAAAAAAATAAAAGAAAAAAAATTACAAAAAAATATAAAAAAGACAACTCAATTACTGAAAAGTTAAAAAAAAATAAGCCTAATGACAAGATTTCAAAAAAAGAAATCGTAAAAAAACCAAAAAAATCAAATATACAACGTGTTGATGTTTGTACAATAATTGAAAAATGTAGTATTGAAGAAATATCTAAGTATTTGATAAACCAAGGAAAGAAAAAGGATTATCCTGATATCACAATTAAAGAGAAAAAATTATAAAATGAAAAGATTAAATATTGCTATAATTGGTTTAGGTAACATTGGTAGTTATCTTTTTAATTACCTCAATAAGAATAAAAGAATTCTATCTAAAAAAAATAATTGTATTCCAAATATATTATTTGTCTCTGCTAAGAACAAAAAAAGAAAAAGAAAAATAAAAATCAAAAAAAAATTGTGGTTAAAAAATTATTTAGATGCAACAAAAGATAAAAATGTGGATCTTATTATTGAATTAATAGGAGGATCTGAGGGGGCAGCTAAAAAGTTGGTTTTTAATGCTTTAAAAAATAAAAAGCATGTAGTAACTGCAAATAAAGCCCTTATAGCAAAATATGGCGATAAATTAGCTGAGATTGCAGAAAAAAATAAAGTTAATTTAGAATTTGAGGCTGCAGTATGTGGTGGGGTCCCAATAATTCGATCTATCAAGGAAGGTTTAATTGCAAATAAAATAAATAAAATTTTTGGAATATTCAACGGTACATCTAATTATATTCTTTCATCAATGGATAAACAAAATAAAGATTTTGATGAAGTTCTTAATAATGCAAAAAATCTTGGTTATGCGGAGTCAAACCCATCAGCAGATTTAAATGGAGACGATGTTGCAGCAAAGTTAAAAATACTTACTTCTTTATGTTTTAACTCATATTTGAATAATAATATTCATGTAGAAGGAATAAAAGATATAGATAAAACTGATATTAATAATGCTAATAAACTTGGTTATAAAATTAAATTACTTGGTTACTCAGAACGAATAAACAATAAGATATATCAACGTGTACACCCTGCGCTAATAAAGAAAAGTTCTTATGTAGCTAGTATTGACGGAGTATTAAATGCAGTGATAGTTGATGGAAAGCCAGTTGGTAAAAACATAATACAAGGAGAGGGGGCTGGACCGGCCGCAACAACGTCAGCTTTAGTTTCTGATATATCTTCTATTTTAAGAGGAAACATAAAATTTCCTTTTTCAATTTCAAATAAAGAAAGAAAAAGACTAAAATTCGAAAATATTTTAAAAAGATCTTTTTCAGCTTATTTAAGGTTTGAAGTTTTGGATAAATCTGGAGTACTTTCAAATATTACTAATATCTTCTCAAAAAATAATGTTTCAATAAAAAGACTTATACAAAACCCAAATAAGAATAAAAAAATTTCCTCTATAATTATAATTACTCACAATTCTAAAGATAGTTCATTAAATAAAATTTTAAAAATAATTGGAAAAAAAATATACGTTAAAAAAAAACCTAAATTAATTAGAATTGATGATAATTAATGTCAATTGATCCAAAATTTCTTAATTTGTTCGTAAAAGCTACAGAAAAAGCGGCAATAGGTGCTTCAAAATTTATTGGTAAAAAAGACAAAATTGGTGCCGATAAAGGTGCGGTAGATCCTATGAGAAGAGAATTAAATAAAATAAATATGGAAGGAACGATAGTAATTGGTGAAGGAGAAATGGACGAAGCGCCAATGCTATATATTGGCGAAAGATTAGGAACTCTAAATGGTCCTAAATTTGATATTGCTGTGGATCCATTAGAGGGAACCAAGTTTACAGCTAATAATCAGCCGAATGCATTTTCAGTAATTGCTGTAGCTAATAAAGGAGATTTACTTAAAGCCCCAGATACATATATGGAAAAAATTGCTATAGGAAATAATCTACCTGAAAATTTATTAGACTTAGATTTTAAAATTGAAAAAAATTTTAAATTATTAGCAGATGCAAAGGGTAAAAAAATTTCTGATTTAAGTGCCTGTGTAATGAAAAGACCTAGACACGATCATATTATTAAAGAATTGAATAGATTGAATGTAAAAATCAATTTTATTACTGATGGAGATATCGCTGGAGTCTTGAGTGTAATTGGTTCAAATCCAAAAAATGATATTTATTATAGTACTGGTGGTGGTCCCGAAGGGGTCTTAGCAGCGGCTGCATTGTCATGTTATGGAGGTCAATTACAGGGTAGACTAGTGTTAAATGATGATGAAAAAATAAGGGCAAAAAAATTAGGTATAAAAGATTTTAAGAAAAAATATAACATTAATGATATTATAAAAGGTGATGTAATTTTTTGTGCTACTGGTGTAACAGATGGTGATTTAGCGAAAGGTGTTAAGGATCTTGGTAATGAGTATGAAGTAAATACATTTGTTCTCCATAAAAACAAAAAAGTAAATAAAATTATTACAAATATCTACAATAAATGAATTCAATTTCTGTAAGTAATAAAAGTTGGATTTTAAAAAAATTTAATGAAAATCAATTAACTTATCTTAAAGATAATTTTTCTTTAGACGAAATTACTTCTAAACTATTATCTATAAGAAATATAAAAAATGAAGAAGTGGTTGGTTTTTTAAATCCATCAATTAAGAATTTTCTTCCTAATCCTGAGAATTTGATTGATATGAAAAAATCATCTCTGAGAACAATTGAAGCTATTAAAAATAATGAAAAAATAGGTATCTTCGGTGATTATGATGTTGATGGAGCTTCCGCAACAGCTTTATTGGGAAATTTTTTTTCTTCAATTAACATACCTTTTGAAATTTATATACCTGATAGAAGAAAAGAGGGATATGGACCAACAAACAATGCTTTTCAAAAACTTATAGATAGCGGCGTCAGTTTAATTTTCACAGTAGATTGTGGGACACTCTCTTTTGAACCAATAAAATTTGCTAAATCAAAAAATATTGATGTAATTGTTCTTGATCATCATCAATCTGAGATAAATCTCCCAAATGCACATTCAATTGTAAATCCTAACCGTTTAGATGATCAGTCTAATTTAAATTATTTGTGTGCTGCTGGTGTAACATTTATGTTTCTTGTTTCGTTGAATAAGCACTTAAGACTTATAAAATGGTTTGAAGAAAAAAAAATTCAAGAGCCAAATTTGATCGAATACTTAGATCTAGTTTCTTTAGGTACAGTTTGTGATGTTGTTCCCTTAATAGGTCTAAATAGGGCAATAGTTAAACAAGGGTTAAAAGTTTTGAAAACTAAAAAAAATTTAGGTTTAAAAACTTTAATAGATATTTGTGGTATTAATACCCAACCAAATGTTTATCATATGGGTTACGTATTAGGACCTCGTATAAATGCAGGCGGAAGAGTAGGGAAATCTTCACATGGAGCTAACTTATTAATTAATAATAATGCCAAAGAAGTTTTTAAGATTGCTTCTGAGTTAGATCAATTTAATAAAGAAAGAAAATATTTAGAGGAAGAAGTTTTAGATAAAATTACAATAGAGGCAAACAAAACACGGTCTGACCCTGTAATAATTGTAAGTGGAAAAAATTGGCATGAAGGAGTGATTGGTATAGTAGCATCAAGATTGAAAGATAAATTTAATAAACCAGTTATTATAATAACTGTTGATAATAGCCTCGGTAAAGCTTCTGCTAGATCTATAATAGGGTTTGATATTGGCTCTATAATTATTGCAGCAACACAAGAAAAAATTCTAATTAAGGGGGGCGGACATAAAATGGCTGGTGGATTTACAATCGATGTAAATAATATTGAAAAATTTAAAGAATTTGTGTTAAAGAAATTTAAAAATAGTGTTGGAAATCTTGTAAAAGAAAAATCTTTATATTTAGACAGTATAATTTCACCTGCGGCATTAAACTTAGATTTTTTTAATAAAATTGATAGTTTAGCACCTTTCGGCTCAGGTAACCCAGAGCCTAAATTTGTGATTGAAAATCTAAAAACTATGAACAGTAAAGTAATTAAAGATAAGCATATTAAATCGGTACTTCTTGGCCAGGATGGTAGTATCATAAAAACGATAGCGTTTAATTCTGCTGGAAACGAAATTGGAGCATATTTACTTAAAAAAGATAAAAAATTATTTAATATTGCTGGAAAATTATCCCTAAATGAGTGGAAGGGGCAATCAAATGTAGAGTTTATTATCGATGATATTTCTGTTAATAAGACACTCAAAAATACGGTCCCATCGTCTATCGGTTAGGACAGTTGGTTTTCATCCAACAAAGAGGGGTTCGATTCCCCTTGGGACCGCCAAATTGTATGTATAAAATTGCTATCATTGAAAATATTCACAAAGATGGGATCGACCTATTAGAAAAACACCCTGATTTTGAATATGAATTAATTGAAGATGTTTCAGAAAAAAACTTATTAGAAAAATTACCAAAATTTGATGCTTGTACATTAAGAGTATCAAGATTAGATGAAAAGATTCTAAAACACTGTCCGAAACTAAAAGCTATATCTAGACATGGTGTTGGGTATGATAACGTTGATATTAGATTTCTTAAAGAAAAAAAAATTTCTCTATTGGTTACAGCTACAGCTAATGCAGTAGCAGTTGCTGAACATGTTATTGCTATGTTTTTATCTTTGTCTAAATCTGTATCAACTTATGATAAAGAGGTTCGTAATGGTGATTTTAAGAAAAATGCAAATAAAATAAAAACTTTAGAACTTTTAAACAAAAATATTCTCATAGCAGGTTTTGGAAGAATTGGAAAAAAATTGATATCAAGATGTTTAGCTTTTGATACTAAAGTATATGTATATGATCCATATGTTGAAGATAAAATTATAAAAGATTTTGGAGGTATAAGAGTAAAGTCAATAAGTGAAGGTTTAAAGATTGCTGATTTTGTGTCCTTGCATATGCCGTTAACAAATGAAACAAAAAATTTAATAAATTATTCAACTTTAAAAGAAATGAAAAAAAATTCTATTGTAGTTAATACTGCAAGGGGAGGAATCATTAATGAGATTGATTTAGATAAAGCATTAAATGAAAATCTTATTTTGGGTGCTGCACTAGATGTTTTTGTAAATGAGCCGATAAATTTAGACAATCCTTTATTAAAAAATAATAAAGTTTTATTAAGCCCACATTCAGCAACATTTACTGATGAATGCACATCAAGGATGGCTATAGAGACAACTAAAAATATTATTGATTTTTTTGAAAATAAAATTGATAAATCTATGATGATAAAATTATGATTGACATAAGAAGAAAATTAAAAAATTTTGGACCTTTAGAAGCTTTAGTAATTAGCTCAATTACATACGTAGTTGTAATGTTATTGTGGACTGCTTCAACTAGATCAGAAGTTTTACAAAAAGCGAATGATATTAAATCAAACCATAAATCAGTAATTGAATTTATAAATAATGAAGTGAATAATTGCAGCTCTAATAATGATGGATTAACCTCGTGGGGTGAAAAATGTAATTCTGATTGGACATCAAATAAAATTGTAAATTATGTATTATCAAATATCGATCTTAAAAACCCCTATTCTATAAACAAACCTTTAATACAAACATCACAGGATCCAAGGATTCAAGCTGAAGGTAAAGCAGGTCAATCCACAGATAAAGGTATTATTTTTGTTTCTTCAAATAACTTTGAGTCAGAGGCTGGCTCTGAATGGGTAGTTGGTACTTGCGTAAAATCACCTTGTGTAGCTGCTGGTAATAATGAATTAGTCTCTGTCTACCGTTAGTTAATTATTTCAAATCCACATTGTTTTGCAGTTTTACTTAAATAATTGAAACCAATTTTTGCATATTCAAATGGATTCGCCTTAGCTGGATCTTGTTCGGCTTCTACTACAAGCCATCCTGAATAATTTTTTTTCTTTAAAGCTTTTAAGAAGGGAACATAGTCAATGCATCCATCCCCTGGTACAGTAAATGCTCCATCTAAAAATGCTTGTCTAAATGTTGCGTCATTTTTTAGTGATTTTTCTAAAATATCTTTTCTAATATCTTTACAATGTACATGTATTATACGCTCATAAAAATTTTCTACTAATTTAATAGAGTCACCTTGAGCAAACAACATATGACCGGTATCTACTAATAATTTAACTGTATCTTTTGTATTTTCTATAAGTCTAGAAGTATCTTCCTCGGTTTCTATTATAGTTCCCATGTGATGATGATATGCTAAAGGCATATTTTCATCTATCATCATTTTACTAATTTCATTTATTGAGTTAATAAATTTATTCCAATCATCTTTATTTAATTTAGGCCTTTTTGATAAAGGTGTTATAGGATCTCCTTGTACAGAGTCCGTTATCTCAGCAAATACCATACAAGGAGCCTCACAATCTTTGAATAATTTAAGTTGTTTTTGCATAAGTTTAAATTCTTCCTTAGGTGATCTTTTTAATAATTGAGCACCATACCAACCTGAACATAATTTAAGGTTCTCTTTTTCAAGTTTTGGAATAAGTTCTTTCGAATCCATTGGAAATTTTCCACCAGACTCAATTCCTGTAAAACCTGCCATACTTGCTTCTTTTAAACATTGTTCTAATGGAGTTTTGCCACCTAATTCGGGCATATCATCGTTACTCCATGCAATGGGTGCTATTCCTAATCTTATCGACATAGTTTTAAGAAAATAATAATATTTTATATTATAAATAATTAAGTTACAAAAGAATTTATGATCAATGTAGCACTTTTGGGTTTTGGTAGAATTGGGCAAATGCATGCTCAAAATATATATCTCAATAAAACGCTTAATCTGCTGTATGTATATGAAAAGATTAATAAATTAGGAAAAAAAGCTCAAAATCTTTATAATTGTAAAATTGAAAAAAATTATAAAAAAATTTTTTCAGATAAAAGAGTAGATATTATTTTTATTTCTAGCCCAACAAACACTCATATTAAATTTATCGAAGAGGGTATCAAATACGATAAAACTATTTTTTGTGAAAAACCTTTAGACTTGAATATAAATAAAATTGTTAAAACTTTTAAAAAAGTTAAAAAAAATAATTCAAAAATACAGATGGGATTTAATCGTAGATTTGATCCTGGCCATCACTCAATCAAAAAAGATTTAGTTAAAGGTAAAATAGGAAGGTTGGAAAAAATAATAATCACAAGTAGAGATCCAGCACCACCTTCAAAGTCTTATCTTAAATCTTCTGGCGGTATTTTCAGAGACATGATGATTCATGATTTTGATTTATGCAGGTATTATCTAGATAGTGATGAAATTTCAGAAATAAGTTCATCTGTGAGCTCATTTGAGAATTTTTATAAAAAGATCAAAGATCATGAATTAGCTACGGTAACTATGAAATCGAAAAAAGGTGTTATATGTGTAATCACAAATTCTAGACATTGTTCTTTTGGATACGATCAAAGGGTTGAATTATTTGGAAAAAAAGGAATGCTTATATCAGGAAATCCCAAGAGTACCGCCACAGAGTTATTCAATTCAACCCAATCCCATTCACAAAAACCTTTTTTAAATTTTTTTATTGATCGATACAAAGAAGCTTATAATTTGCAATTGAATGAACTAATTTCTCTTCATAAAAATAAAATAAAACCTAGATCAACTTTCAAAGATGGTTATTTAGCTTTAAAAATTGCTAATGCAGCATATCAATCTCTAAAGCAAAAAAAGGTAGTAAAATTAAAGTAATTATAACTACCTCCAGTTGTATGTGTTTTTTTTTTCCTTTTGAATTTTAATAAATTTTTTGTTTTAATTGCGCAGTTTTAACAAACAAATGAGGGAAATAATCATGAAAAAAGTATACTTAACAATTGCTGCTCTGATGAGCTGGGTAATGATGTCAGTAGCTGCTTTAGCAGTTGATATTATTGTTGTATCTCACGGACAAGCAAATGACCCTTTCTGGTCTGTTGCAAAAAATGGAGTTGATAAAGCTTGTAAAGATATGAAAGTATCTTGCAAATACACAGCCCCAGCAACATTCGACATGGTCGAAATGGCAAAACTAATAGACAATGCTGTTTCTCAAAAACCAAAAGGTATTGTAATAACTCTTCCAGATGCTGCCGCTTTAGGTAAATCTGTTAAAGCTGCAATATCTGCTGGTATCCCAGTAATCTCTATGAATTCAGGTTCAGACGACTACATGAAACTAGGCATTAGTGCCCACGTAGGTCAAACAGAGTTTGAAGCTGGTGTAGGCGGTGGACAAAAAATGAAAGCTGCAGGTGGTAAAAAAGCACTATGTGTTAACCACGAAGTAGGTAACGTTGCTTTAGATAGAAGATGTGCTGGTTTCAAAAAAGGCTTTGGTGGATCTGTAGACATATTAGGTACATCAAATGACCCGACTGAAATTCAAAAAGCTGTAGCTGCTAAATTAGGTGGTGGATATGACACTATTCTTACTTTAGGAGCTGGTCTTGCAGGAGAAGCTGCTTTAAAAGCATTAGAATCTGCTGGTAAAGTTGGAAGCGTAAAACTTGGTACATTCGATATGTCGCCAGGTATGCTAAAAGCTGCTGCTGCTGGAAAAGTCGAGTTCTTAATCGACCAACAACAGTATCTACAAGGTTATTTACCTATAGCTATCTTTTCTCAATATATGAGATATGGAACAATGCCAGCTGGTGTTGTAATGACAGGACCTGGTTTTGTTACTCCTAATAATGCAAAGGATGTAATAAAATGGGCTGCTCAAGGTTATAGATAAGAAAAATATTAAAAAGGCCTAGTGATTATTCACTAGGCCTTTTTTTTTAAGTTTTTTTATATGTCTACAAAGTCAAAAAGTATTGAAACAAAAACTGATTTCAATCAGGATGAAAGACTCAAAAAGGTTTCTAAATTAAGGTTATTGTTAAATAGACCAGAACTTGGTGCGCTTGGTGGAGCCATACTTGTATTTATATTTTTTGGTATAGTTGCTGGAGACACTGGGATGTTCAGTGCTTACGGTGTTTTAAATTTTTTGGATGTTTCTGCAAATCTTGGAATCATAGCTATCGCTGCTGCTATGTTAATGATCGGTGGGGAATTCGATCTATCTATTGGATCAATGATTGGTTTTGCAGGTATATGTATAGCTATACCAGCAATTTATTGGGGATGGCCGCTTTGGATGAGTATTATTTTTGCGTTCTCAATGGCAGTACTAGTCGGATATTTTAATGGAATATTAGTAGTAAAAACAGGTTTACCATCATTTATTGTTACTCTCGCAATGCTTTTTATTTTGAGGGGAGCAACCTTAGCATTAACAAGATTAATTACTGGTCGAACTCAAGTTCCTGGTTTAAGGGTTTTAATTGAGGATGATCCATTAGCATGGATATTTGCAACTGATACTTTTAAATGGGTATTTACTTGGTTAGGTTCAATGAATCTAATTGCATTAAGAACTGATGGAACTCCACTCGCCACAGGAATACCGCCATCTGTAATATGGTTCATAGCTTTAGCAATCATTACAACATGGATACTCATGAAAACAAGATACGGAAATTGGATATTTGCATCAGGGGGAGATAAAAATGGTGCTAACAATGTTGGAGTACCAGTTGGAAGAGTTAAAATAAGTTTATTTATAGGTACTGCAGTAGCAGCAACTATTTTTGCTACAATTCAGGTTTTAGACGCTGGTTCAGCTGATACAATGCGTGGAACCTTAAAGGAATTAGAAGCTATTGCAGCCGCAGTTGTTGGAGGCTGTTTATTAACTGGCGGTTATGGTTCAGCAATTGGTGCAGCATTTGGAGCTTTGATTTTTGGAACCGTTTCAATGGGGATATTTTATACCGATGTGGATACAGACTGGTTTAAAGTTTTTTTAGGCGCAATGATGTTGATTGCGGTGATCTTTAATAATTATATAAGAAGAAAGGTAACAGAGAGCAAATAATGTCTGAATATTTAGTTCAATTTAATAATATAAGTAAATTTTTTGGAAAAGTTATAGCCTTGAAAGATGTAACCATGAAATTAAAAAAAGGTGAAATCATGTGCCTACTTGGTGACAATGGTGCAGGTAAATCAACCTTAATTAAAACATTAGCTGGAGTCCATAGACCTGATGAAGGAGAAATTATCGTTGAGGGAAAAAAAACTATATTTGATAGCCCCAAAGATGCATTAGATATGGGAATAGCAACCGTATATCAGGATTTAGCCTTAGTATCTTTAATGAGTGTAACAAGAAACTTTTTTATGGGCAGAGAACCCATGAAAGGCCTACCATTTTTCAAAACTTTTGATATAGAAAAAGCAAATAAAATAGCTGCTGAGAGAATGGGGCAAATAGGTATCGATGTTAGGGATCCATCTCAAGCAGTTGGTACAATGTCAGGTGGAGAGAGACAATGTTTAGCAATTAGCAGAGCTATATATTTTGGAGCAAAAGTTCTTGTTTTAGATGAGCCTACTTCTGCTTTAGGAGTTCACCAAGCTTCAGTTGTTCTAAAGTATATAGTCAAAGCTGCTTCTCAAGGGTTGGCTGTAATTTTAATAACACATAACGTTCATCATGCATATCCAGTAGGTAATAGTTTTACCGTGCTAAATAGAGGCAAAAGTTTGGGCACTTATGAGAAAAAGAATATATCTAGAGAAAAATTATTAAGCATGATGGCAGGTGGTGAGGAATTAAACAAATTAGAAGTTGAACTTCAAGAGATGAACAGAAAAAATTAAAATGCAAATCGGTATTGATTTAGGGGCAACTAAAATTGAGTCAGTACTTCTTAAAGAGAATGGTCTTGAATTACATAGAGAAAGAATACAGTCTCCAAAAAATTATCAGAAAACGATTAGTGACATCACAAATATAGTAAACAATATTGAAAAAAAATTTAAAAAGAATTTAAATGTTGGAATATGTCATCCTGGATCAACAAATTTAGAAACAGGATTAATTCAAAACGCTTTTAACTCTCCATGGTTGAATAATCAAACGTTTTCAAAAGACATATCTAAAAGTTTAAATAGAAATGTTTATTGTGAAAACGATGCAAATTGTTTTGCTTTATCAGAGGCTTTTGACGGAGCTGCAAAGAATTTTAAAACAGTTTTTGGGATAATTTTAGGCTCTGGATGTGGTGGGGGATTAGTAATTAATAAAAAAATAATCATTGGACCGAATTCATTTGCAGGTGAATGGGGTCATATACCCATAGGAAAACCTGATAGTGGAACCAACATCGAAGAATATATTTCGGGCAAAGGTCTAGAAAGAAATTTTACAGCAAAATTTAATAAACAACTTTCTGCACACGAAATTTTTAAAAAAGCAAAAGATAATAATCAAAATGAAGTAGAGATAATAGAAGAATTTAAAAAAAAACTAGCAAGAAGTTTATCTCTAATTATTAATGTAATTGATCCAGATGCAATTGTTTTTGGCGGTGGAGTGTCAAATGAAATTGAGTCTTTAGATGAAATTAAAAAAATCACTGAAAAATATTTATCAAATTTTAATAATATTGAAAATGTGAATTTAAAAACAATATTTTTAAAACCAAAATTTGGTGATGCTAGTGGCGTTCGGGGAGCTGCAATATTGAGCAAGCAAAATACTATTTAACTATTGATCTAATTTCTTTGTTTAAAAACGGCTTTGGTTTCTCACATTTAATAGAAATGATTTGTTTTTTATTATTTTTGGCAGATAAATGAATTGCCTCTATTATATTTAAAACGTGAAGAGATAAATCTCCATTACACCTATGTTTTCTCTTATTTTGAATAGAGTTTATCATTTCTGATAATCCTACACCTCTATAATTTGCGTTAGTAGGAGACTCATTTGCTCTAGAGCTTTGGGTTCTAATATTTATTTTTCCAAGGGTCATTTTATTTGTTTGGTGATCTTTCCATGAACTGCCTAATTTTTTACTAATTAAAACTGATCCACCGAACATGTTTGGATCTGGAACTATCATAGAACCACTTTCTCCATAAAGTTCTATATGGTTCCTTAGATGAGAAATAACATCAAAAGATAAAGTTAATCTAATTATTGTACCATTATGAAATTTTATAGTAGAAAAGTAGGTTGTTGGACATTCTACTTTAAAACTTTTACCTTTTTTTGGACCTATACCAATAGTGCGCTTATTTACTCCTTTTGAGCTTATACTTGTTACTTCTTTAGCTGGACCTAATAAATTTACTAAGGAAGTTAAATAATATGGACCCATATCTATAACAGGCCCACCTCCTTTTTTAGCAAACCAAGGCTCTGGATTAGGATGGTAGGATTGTATTCCTGGATAGGCAAATATTCCTGTTCCAAATTTCACTTTACCTATCACTTTTTTATCCAAAAGCTCTCTTGCTTTTTGATTCCCTCCACCTAAAAAAGTATCTGGAGCATTTCCTATATAAAGTTTTTTTCTTTTTGCAATTTTTATAAGTTCTTTTCCATCTTTGAATGATACTGCCAAAGGCTTCTCAGAATAAACATGTTTACCATTAAGTAATGATTTTTTTGCTATTAAATAATGTGCATTAGGTATTGTTAAATTTAGAACTACTTGAATTTCTTTATCTTTAAGCAATTCATTAACTGAAGCTGACTTTATCTTATAAGTTTTTGCACACCTTTGAGCTGCAAATTTATTTATATCAGCACATTTAATTATTTTAAAATTATTAAAATATTTATGTGCTCTAAAATAAGTCTCAGCTATATGACCGCAGCCGACTAAGCCGACTTTAAAAATTCTACCCATTAAAAAGCTTATACACCTTTTCTCTGTTTTTTCTTCCCGTCTAGGTGTTCTTTTAGGGCTCTTTTATTTTCCTCAGTTGTTGGTAGTGAAAGAGTGGGACTTTCCCAATATGCAGAGCCTTCTAACCATTGATAACCGTCTGTTTGAATACTTATAACATATGTTATCTTTGATTTTTTTGCTCTTTTAAAAGCTTCCTCCAGTTCAGATATTGAATTAACTTGTTCGCCGTCTGCTCCCATACTTTTTGCATGTGAGGCAAAATCAACCGGGACAAGATTTGGGGTTTTTGAGCTCTTTAATAAACAGTTAAATTCTTTACCACCTTTATATAATTGAAGTCGATTAATAACTGCATGACCTCCGTTATCGCAAACTATAATAATCAATTTATTATTAGTTATTACTGAACTATATATATCTGAGTTATATAGAAGGTAAGATCCATCACCTACAAAAGCTATAACTTCTTTATTTGGATTTGCCATTTTTATTCCTAATGCACCTGAAATTTCGTAACTCATACAACTAAAACCCCATTCAGTTTCATGGGTATTTAGTTCTCTAGGCCTCCAGACTTGAACAACTTCACCCACTAAACCACCAGCAGCAGTGACTGCTATGTCTGATGGATCAGAATTTCTATAAATTGCCCCAACAGCGTGAGCATAACTAGGTAACTTCTGATTTGTTGGACCACTTTCTTTATCAACATATTCATTCCAACTTTTCAATTCCATTTGTGCTTTTTTATTCCAACTATCTTCCGCTTTCCAACTTCCAAGAGCTAGAGATAGTTCTGATAATGAAACTTTTGCGTCACCAACTACTGCCTGTGCCATATGTTTGTTTGCGTCAAATCTTGCTGCGTTGATGGATACAAGTTTAAAATTTGGGTTTTCAAAATTTGCCCAGGATCCTGTTGTAAAATCTGCTAGTTTTGTTCCGATAGCTATTGCTAAATCTGTTTTTTTTGCCATATTATTTGCTGCTTTACCCCCAAGACCTCCTATTGGGCCTAAAAAATGAGAATGATCTCTTTTCATAGTAGAGTAACCCATAACAGTTTGTGTTACTGGTATATTATGTTTTTTTGCAAAGTCAGATAATTCTTCCATTGCATCAGAATAAAAAACTCCACCTCCAGAAATTATTATTGGATTTTTAGAAGACTTAATAACTTCTACTGCTTTTTTTATTTGATAATCATCTGGTCGTGGTCGTCTAATTGAATGTACTCTCTCCTTAAAAAAATCCTCAGGATAATCAAATACTTCACCTTGAACATCTTGGCTTAAAGAAATACAAGCAGGACCACAATCAGCAGGATCAAGCATAACTTCAATAGCTTGAGGCAAAGTAGAAATAATTTGTTCAGGACGTGTAATTCTATCAAAGTATCTTACAACAGGTTTGAATCCATCATTTTGCGTAATTCCAGGATTGTTGAAATGTTCAACCTGTTGAAGTACTGGATCTGGCATTCTATTTGCAAATGTATCACCGGGTAAAAATAATATTGGAAGTCTATTGCTCATTGCTACTGCCGCAGCTGTAATCATATTTGTAGAACCAGGGCCTACAGAACTGGTTGCAATAAAAATTTGTTTTCTTCTTTTTGCTCTAGAGTAAGCTATTCCTGTAAGAGCCATATTTTGTTCATGATGACCTCTCCATGTAGGAAGTTCTTTTTGGTTTTCTTGAAGTGCTTGTCCTAAACAAGCTACATTACCATGTCCGAAAATTCCAAATGCACCAGGAAATAATGGTTCTTTTTTTCCTTCAATTAGAATTTTTTGTTTTGTAAGGAATTTAACAAGTGCATGAGCACAAGTAAGTTGAATATTTTTCATAAATTCTTTATAAGATAGATAATTAACTTAATATATTCAATAATTATATATAATTTATGTACGAAAAATTTGGTCAGTTTATTGACGGTAAATGGCAACAATCATCGAGTGGTGAAACTTACGAAGTAATTAATCCAGCTACTGAAGAAATTATTGGTAATGCGTCAAAAGCAAATAGTAAAGATATACAAAAAGCTCTTAAATCAGCAGAAAAAGGATTAGAGATCTGGAGAAACACATCACCTTGGGAAAGATCTAAAGTAATTAGGAAAATTTCAGAATTAATGAGAAAAAAAGTTGATACTTTGTCTAAATGGCTCACTTTAGAAGTAGGCAAACCATTATCTGAGGGAGCTGGAGAAGTAGGCGGCGCAGCTGATATATTTGAATGGAACTCAGAGGAAACAAAAAGAATTTTTGGCGAAATAAATCAAAGTCGCTTTCCAAATACAAAAATACATGTGATTTATCAGCCTGTAGGTGTGGTTGCTGCATTAGTTCCATGGAATTTTCCAGTTATCTTAGCTTCAAGAAAAATTTCTACGGCTTTAGCAGCAGGATGTTCAGTTATTGTAAAACCAGATGTAATAACCCCTGGGAGTGTTATGGAAATCGTAGATATATGCAAAGAGGCAGGGGTTCCACCAGGTGTGGTCAATTTATTGTCAGGTGATCCAGCTGGGATCTCAACTGAATTAATTCAATCAGATATTATAAAGAAAATTTCCATAACTGGTTCAACTAGAGTTGGAAAACTAATTCTTAAGCAAGCTGCAGATAAAGTTCAAAGAGTTACTATGGAATTAAGTGGTCATTCACCTTTTATTGTTTTTGATGATGTAGATTTAAATAAAGTAACAGATATGGCAATAACAGCAAAATTTAGAAACAATGGTCAAGTATGTATTTCTCCCAATAGATTCTATATTCATGAAAAGAAAAAAGATGAATTTGCTGATTTAATGGTGCAAAAAACAAAAAAATTAAAAATGGGCAATGGTATGGACAAAGATACTTTACTAGGTCCTTTATGTACTAAAGAGCGATTAGAAGGAGTTGAAAAATTGGTCGAGATTACCAAAAAAGAGGGTGGTAAAGTATTATTGGGGGGTAAAAGGGCAGCAAACTTTAATAAAGGTTATTATTACGAGCCAACAATTTTTGATAATATCAAAGATGATTTTACTGTCATGAAAGAGGAACCATTTGGCCCAATCGTACCAATTTTATCATTTAAAAATTTTGATGAAGTTATGGAGAGAGCAAATAATAATGATTTAGGTTTGTGTAGTTATGTTTACACAACAGATCTTAAAAAAGCCAACAAAGCATCTGATAAATTAGAAACAGGTTGTGTAGCAGTAAATACTCCTGTTGTAGCTGTTGCTGAAGCGCCTTTTGGAGGTATAAAGCAAACTGGATATGGTCGAGAAGGTGGATCTATGGCAATCAAAGATTACCTTAATATTAAATATACTCACTTCGGTATATCTTTCGAATGAGAAGAAATAAGCTTAAACAGATGTTCAAAGATGGTAAGCCAATAGTTAATGGTTGGTTGCAAATTCCTAGTGCTTTTTCGGCTGAGGTAATGGCTCATCAAGGTTGGGACTCTTGTACTATTGACATGCAACACGGTGTCGTTGATTACCCAAATGCATTAAACATGTTGCAGGCTATATCAACTACAGAGGTCACCCCATTGGCTAGAGTAAATTGGAATGAGCCAGGGCAAATTATGAAAATTTTAGACGCTGGTTGCTACGGAGTAATTTGTCCAATGGTTAGCAACAGAAAAGAAGCAGAAAATTTTGTGCAAGCATGCTTGTATCCATCCAAGGGTTATAGAAGTTTTGGGCCAATAAGAGGGTTACTATATGGAGGCGCTGATTATGCTAAACATTCTGATAATGAAATTTTGAAATTAGCTATGATAGAAACTAAAGAAGCGTTAGCTAAATTAGATGAAATTTTGGATACACCAAACCTTGATGGTATTTATATCGGTCCAGCTGATCTTAGTTTGGCCATAGGAGAAGAGCCAGGATTTGATAAACCTGAGGGCACCAAAGCATTTGAAAAAATATCTATAATTTTAGATGCCGCTAAAAAAAGAAATTTACTAGCCGGAATTCATAATGGAACTGCTGAATATGCAAAAAAAATGATTTCAAAAGGTTTTGATCTAGTAACTGTAGGCTCTGATCAAAGATTTATGAGTGCTGGAGCAAAAGCGGCAATTGAGAGTATTAAGGGAATAAAAAAAGGGCAAGAGTCTAAAGGATATTAATCTAAGTGATTTATTATGTTTATATGCTCAAATCAAGGAGCGTTAAACCTGTTACTTATGTTGGTTACACGAACAATCTAAAAAAAAGAATCAGCCTTCATAACGCAGGTAAAGGAGCAAAATTTACTAGAGGAAGAAAATGGATACTAATTTATAAAGAGAAATTTAAATCAAAAAAAGAGGCAATTTCTAGAGAATATTATATAAAGAAAAATAGAAGCTTAAGAAAAGAAATAAGAAAAAATAAGTGAAAATAGCAATTTTATTACCATATAAAGAAAATTTCTCACCAGAATATCCTGGGGCAGTTTCTTTATTTGTAAATGAAACAAGTAAAATAAGCAGATATAAAAAAAATATAATAGTTTTTGGTAATACAAATTTTAAAAAAAAATATAATTTAAGATATTTAAACATAGATCTAATCAAAAATCCTCTGATTAGCCAAACAAAGGAATACGTTAGGAAATTTTCGAGGATTCAAAAAAAATATAATGTTTCATTGATTGAAGTACACAATCGCCCGAGTTATATATTACAACTCAAAAATATTATCCCTGACAAAATTTTTTCTCTTTATTTTCATAATGATCCATTATTAATGGATGGTTCTAAAACAATAGAAGAAAGGAAAAAATTACTTAAAATCTGTTACAAAATTATTTTTAATAGTAATTGGTCTAAAAAAAGGTTTTTAGAAGGATTAGAAAATAAATTTGTTAACAGCAATAAATTAGTTGTTTTTTTTCAATCAGCAAAAAAAAATGATATTTCAATTTTAAATCATAAACAAAACTGGATAACATTTGTAGGAAAGCTTAACAGAGCTAAAGGATACGATATTTTTGTAAAAACAATAAATCGAATTTTGAATAAATATCCTAATTGGAAAGCTAAAATTATAGGCGATGAAAAGAGGGAGAAAATCACTCTTAATCATAAAAATGCAGATGTGTTGGGATTTCTTGGTCATGAAGAAGTGCTTAAAATTTTCAAAAAAACTAGTATCGCTGTTGCTTGTTCAAGATGGGAAGAGCCGTTTGGAAGAACTAGTTTAGAAGCTTCTGCTAGTGGTTGTGCAGTAGTAATCACTAATAAAGGAGGGTTACCTGAGACAGTAACCAACGCAAAAATTCTTAAGGAATTAAATGTTTCTAATTTGGAAAACGTTATAAGAAATCTAATTGAAAATCCAAAATTAAGAAGAGAATATCAAAAATTATCTTTACAAAATTTTTATCTAACGCACGACTATGTTACTCAAATGATCGATAATTATAGAGATGACAAGTTAAAATATTATAAAGCTTTTAATATTAAAAAATCTAGGACCAATCTGAGAATTTTGCATATAACCAATTTTAATGAGAGACTAGATGGAAGACTTTTTTTTAATACAGGGAGAAGAATAAACAACGGATTTATCAGACTAGGTCACAGCGTTTTAGGATTTAGTGATCGTGATATACAAAAATATTATAAATCTTTAGGAGATATAAAAGGTGCTAAAACCTTGAATGATAAGTTAAAAAAAACTTGTTATAATTACAAACCTGATTTGATAATTTTAGGCCATGCTGATTTAATATCTGCACAACAAATATCTGAACTAAGAGAAGATTATCCAAATACAAGGTTTGGACAATGGTTTTTAGATCCACTAAACAAAAAAGGCCCTGATTATGAAAGAAATAAAAAAAGGATACTAGACAAAATTGACGTAGTTGACTCTTCATTTTTAACTACTAGTCCTGATGCATTAAATTTTTTAAAAAATAAAAAAAGTTTTTTTATACCTAACCCGTCAGATAGCTCATTTGAAATATTAAATAATTATAATAATCCTTGTAATGTTGACGTCTTTTTTGCTTTGAGTCACGGGGTGCATAGAGGAGTTTTAAAATCAGGGAAAACAGATGACAGAATTACTTTTTTAAATAAATTAGTTTCTACTACACCTGACATTAAATTCGATATTTATGGCATTAAAAAAGTTCAGCCTATATGGGCAGATCACTACTTTAAAACAATTCAAAACGCAAAGATGGGATTAAACCTAAGTAGGGGAGATGCAATTAAGTATTATAGCAGTGACAGAATTACTCAAATTATTGGAAATGGATTAGTTTGTTTAATAGATGAAAAAACCCAATATAATAATTTTTTTAATTCGAACGAAATGGTTTTTTACAAAAATGTTAGTGATTTATCTGAAAAGATAATAAAAATATCAAAAGATGAAAAACTTAGAAAAAAAATTGCAAAAAACGGTAAGAAAAAATACATGAAATATTTTAATTCTGATTTAGTTGCACAGTATATTATTAATAAGACCTTAGACGTAAACATGAAAACAAAAAATTATTGGGAAAAATAATGTTTTCAATAATTGTACCTACTTATAATAATCTGGATTATTTAAAATTATGTTTAAAAAGTATTAAAGATAATTCATCTTTTGACCATGAAATAATAGTTCATGTCAATGAAGGATCAGATGGTACTAAATCCTTTTTAGAAAATATAAATCAAAAATTTACCTATAGTGCTAAAAATGAAGGAGTCTGTGTTGCCTTTAATAAAGCTGTAAAAAAAGCCAACAAAAAATATATAGTTTTAGCTCATG
The DNA here is from genome assembly GCA_902557775.1 of uncultured Pelagibacteraceae bacterium. Taxonomy (GTDB): domain Bacteria; phylum Pseudomonadota; class Alphaproteobacteria; order Pelagibacterales; family Pelagibacteraceae; genus Pelagilacustribacter. The sequence continues at coordinate 24,260 of CACEBD010000002.1, read as the reverse complement.
ACGATATGTATTTTTGCCCTAACTGGGATAAAGTTTTCCAAACTGAGTTGAATAAATTACCTGCCGATTCTGATTTTTTTTTATCGGGGACAATGGTTCAACCATTCAAATCTTACATAAATCTTAATTGTGGAGACACTATTCAAAATTTTAATGAACAAAAATTATTAGAAGAGCTTCCTAAAATAAAATTTGATGATTTTCAAGGAACACACTGGCAACCTTCATTAGTTCCATTAAAAACATGGAATAAAGTAGGGGGTTTTAGTGAGGAATTTAGCCCAGGTTTGGGATCTGATCCTGATTTTAATATGAAACTTTGGAACTTAGGCGTCCGATTATTTAAAGGACTTGGAGAATGTAGAGTATATCATTTCTCATCTTTATCTTTAAGAAAAAAAACTTGGAATAATGGTGCTAAAACTTTCTTATTAAAATGGGGTATCAGTATTAAATTTTTCAAAAAACATTATCTACGATCAGATCAAGTTTTTAAAGAAATTTTAATTGAACCAAAAAAAAATTTATTCTTTTACGCTGGATTATTAAAGTGTAAAATAACTTTCCTTTTTCATTCTATATTTTCAAAAAAAATTAATTAATTCTATTATATTTTGATTTTATTTAGCGCATTATTTTTAAATATATTTGCTTCCCGAATATATCTTCTTACCATTTGGGATGTTTTATGTCCTGTCATTGCCATTATACTTCTTTCATCTGCTCCGGACTCAGCTGCTACTGTTGCAAAACCTGATCTTAAACTGTGTCCTGAGTAATGTTGGTTTTCTATTCCTGCTAATTTCAAACAATCTTTAATTACTAGTACTACTGATTGATCAGTTAGTCTGTGCATAGTAAGTGTTGACCCTTTTGCAAATCTTCTAAATATTGCACCAGTTTTTATTTTAGACAAATTAATCCAATTTTTTAAACTCGTTACAGGGCAATATTTTTCATTTGTGAAATAGGGCAGTCCTTTGATCAAACCCTCTCCAAATTGATCTGTTTTAGACCTTCTAAGAGTTATTTTTACACCTTCTTCAACAAAATCTAGGTCTTCATAATTAATTGAAATTAATTCTGTTCGTCTGAATCCTCCTCCAAAACCTAATAGTATTAAAGTTCTGTTCCTTAATTTCTTAATTTTTTCTATTTTTTGTTCGTCAATAACATTAATTATTTGTTTTAAGTGATTGATTAATATAGGTTTTTTTCCTATTTGCATGCTTCCTTTCTTTCTTTTTATACCCATTAAGTTTTCAATAATTACTGGATGTTTTGTATCCAAGTAATGACCTTTGATCTTATGAACCACCCCTATAGATACCAATCTACGTCTTAAAGTGCTTATTTTTGAGCTAGAGGAAAGATGAGTAAGATATAGGGATACAACTTTAGGTTCTGTTGGCATTGAATTAAATCCATGTTTTGCACAAAAAGCTCCGAAATCTCTAAAATCAGATTTATACGCTCTCAGCGTATTATTTGCTTTAGAGCTCTTGAGGTTTTCTAAAGTTTCCTCATGTAGTTTTTTTACATCTGTTAATAACTCATTCATATAATTACTATTGATAACAATTAATTATCGTTAGTAATATATTAAGTGATTTTAGATGTCAATACATATAATTTTATATTAAATGATTAAATTTATTCTTCCCATAGTAGTATTTATAGCTGCTGTTTACGGAATTTCGTATTTTTGGACTAACTCAAGCTCAAAAGGCAAAAAATTGATAGCTTTAGGCTTAATAATAGCCCTTATAGTGGGCATATCCATAACAACTTACCTGATTTTTGATTAATGAGGTTAATAGGAACTAAATTTCAGCTAAAAGTATGGGCTTATTTGAGGAAAATACCTCGTGGAAGCGTTAAAACCTACTCTCAAGTGGCAAAAGGTATAGGAAAACCGCTTGCTGTTCGCGCTGTGGCCAATGCCATAGGAAAAAACCCTTATGCTCCCAAAATACCTTGCCATAGAGTTATAAGATCTAACGGATCGCTGGGTGGCTATTCAGGCAAAGGAGGCGTAAAAACAAAGAGATTTTTACTAAAGAAAGAGGGTATTAAGCTCTAGAATTGTTATTTGACGGGCGATTGGGTCTATTGACCCCTATTTCACTGTTTTTTTTATCCACACACCAGTGAGTTGTACTCTGAAATGAATGATTCCAAAAAAAACACCGTCTATGGCCGTTTAAACGGTATATTCATTAAACGCAAAGCTCATAGAATACTTAATTATAAACGCTTTTAGAGTGGTCTAAAACACTCAATTTTACTTAATTTTAGCTTATAGCAATTTATCATTTTATCGATTTTTATAATCAAACCTTAATTTTTAATGCTTTTTTGCATTGATTTATTATTTTTTAATCGAAAATAAGCTATATTTTTCAATGTTTATTTGTTTTTTTTTCTTAATATATAAGTAGTGCTTACCTATTAAGTAACATATTACTTTAATTAATAATTGTAAGTAACTGTATTTATTGAAAAAATTTAAGACTTAAATATACAACAATTGGTATTGTTATAAATGACATTAGTGTTGAAGTAACTATAACGCTGGCAATACTATCTACTACCCTTTTTTCTGAATACATAGAGCCAACTAAGTAAGTTAAAATAGCACTTGGCATAGCGGATTGAATTAAAAGCACTCCAGCGGCTAATCCAGTGAGGTTTAAATATTTAATTAAACCAAATCCAATTATGGGACCAATTATAATTCTTATGATGCTTAAAATAGATGCGTTCAACCACGATACTACTTTTAATTTGGTCAATGCAATTCCTAAGGACATGAGAACCAGAAATATTGTAGCGTAAGTTAATAAAAACGTAGTGTTAACTACGAAACCAGGGACTTCCCAATCATAATATAAAACAATCACAGCCGCTATTATCCCGTAAATAGGCATATTAGTAATTAATATTTTTAGTGAAAAACTCTTTTTTGCTAATAGGACTCCTAATGTAAAGTGAAGCAAGATAATTACTGATGCTATGGCTGAGGCTATACCTAAACCTTCTGTACCATACGCAAATAAGCAAATTGGTATACCCATATTACCAGTATTTGGCAATATTAATGGAGGAAGTTCACTTACAAAGTCCTTTTTCATTAAAGCAAGAACAATTAAGCCTACTACAGCGAACCCGCCTATTATAATTAAAGCATATGTAAAATATTCTATAAATGTTTCTAAAGTTACACCTGTAGAAGTAATAGTGTAAAAAATCATTGCAGGTGTACCCACATTACCAGCCAATGTGGTTATAAAATCGGTGTTAAAATTTGGATCTTTTTTTCCAAGGTAATAGCCTATTCCTATAACAAAAAATACTGGAAGTATGACGTCAATCAGTTTGATATAGAGTTCCATTAAACTCTTACATCAGATTTTCTAGGCTTTCTCAACTTATTAGTGTTATAATTAATAGCCGTTTCAAACTCCATTAATCGCTTATGTATTGATCTTAATTCTGTAATTCTTGTCCAATTATACAAAAATACAGAGAAAGCGTCCTTAACTTCACCAAATGCATTTACTACTTGCATCATAATACCCAAAGTGAACGCTGCAGTAAACAATCCTGGTGCCATTATTAAAAATGGTACAATTACAAATAATTGTCTATACCAAATAGCCCATAAATCAAAATATCCGTAGTGTAAAAATAGTTTATGGTAATTAAATTTTATTCCAGTAAACAATTGCAATATTGTAGGAGCTTGAACATAATTTTTTCTATCGTCTTCACCGTAAACTAATTCTTTTCTAAATGCAGCTTCAACCTTCTGATTGTTATATTCAAGACCAGGTAATTTTATTCCAACTAACCAACTAATAAGTATTCCTCCTAAACTTAGAGTAAGAGCTACCCATACTAAAGATCCAGATACGTTGTTTAAAAAAGGTACAGTTACATTTGAAGAAAGAACCCATAAAATTGGTATAAATGCTATTAATGTCATAATAGCTTTGACAACTTGCAATCCAATTGACTCCACAATTTTTGCAAAGTTCATACAGTCTTCTTGAATTCTTTGAGATGAGCCCTCTACTTTTGCCTCAGTGGCTCTCCAATAAGGCATATACGAAAACGTCATAGCTTCTCTCCATCTAAATGCCCATAACCTTGTAAACCAATTAGTAAAAGCAAAAAGTGTAACGTATGGAAGTGCTATATATAAAAACCTTTTTATTGACTCCCAAAACTCTGCTATCTCACGTTTCTCAGCTGTTTGTAAAATATCATAAAAATCCTTGTACCAACTATTGAATAGAACATCTAAATAGGTTTGCAGCACAAGCAAAGAAATAATAAAAAAACCTCCTCCATAGGACCAATAAAACCATTTTTTATCTCTGAAAAAACTTCTCCACATATTTAATCTTTAAGAAAATTATCTGCGTATGATTTTATAACAAATTCTCTCTTTTTAGGTTCAATAACATTATAAGATATATTATTTTTTTCAGCATATTCTATAGCTTTTTCTTTTGATGGAAACTTAATAATAACTTCTTCAAGGGTGTCCATCGATGTCTCCCATCCCATTAAAGGATTTATTGAGGGATCTTTGGTTGTAAATTCTAACACCCAATTTTTAAGTTTGCCCCTACCCGATTGCATCGCAGTTTTGGCAGGAATGTAAATTTTTGCTTTTTTCATATTAATAATGGTCGGGGCGGCAGGATTTGAACCTGCGACCCTCTGGTCCCAAACCAGATGCGCTACCAGGCTGCGCTACGCCCCGAACGTCTGTTTTATAGGTTAATTAAGTGATTTTGGCAATTGAAAGATAGTCTCTATAGAAGTAAATAATACCAATGATACAGCATATTACAAAACCATTTAAATATTTTTTTAAACTTGAGGCTGCTTCTGGCTTAGTTTTGTTATTTGCCGCAATACTAGCACTAATAATTAGTAATGGTGGCTTAAGTGAAATTTATTTTTCTACCTTAGAAAAATATATCACACTTGGTACTAAAGAATTTGGTTTAAAACTAAGTGTTCTTCATTGGATAAATGACGTTCTGATGGCTATATTTTTCTTTTTTGTTTCATTAGAGATAAAAAGAGAATTTATTCAGGGAGAATTATCTAATCCGAAACAAGCTATGCTGCCTATCATAGGTGCGGTCGGAGGAATGGCGGTACCAGCTTTATTCTATATTGTTGTAAATTATTCAGACAGCACAACATTAAATGGTTGGGCTATACCTTCAGCCACAGATATTGCTTTTTCTTTAGGAGTTTTATCGTTATTAGGTAAAAGAGTTCCGATATCGCTTAAAGTATTTTTGACTGCCCTAGCAATTATAGATGATTTAGGAGCAATAGTTATCATTGCTTTTTTTTACTCTGGCAATATTGAAGCTAAATATTTAATTTTAATGTTATTATCTTTGATTGTTTTAATATCGCTTAATAAATATAGAGTAAAAAGTTTCTTACCTTTTTTAATTGTAGGAATTTTTCTATGGGATTTCACACATCAATCGGGAATACATGCTACAATTGCAGGTGTTTTATTAGCCCTGACAATTCCACATACAAAAAATAAAAGCAAAGAGTCAATGTTACTTAAATTAGAACATGGTTTATCCCCTTATGTTGCTTTTGGAATAATGCCAATTTTTGCTTTTGCCAATGCAGGAGTCTCTCTTGAGGGACTAACTTTTGCTTCATTGCTGAATCCTGTGCCTCTTGGAATCGTTTTAGGTCTATTTTTTGGAAAACAAATTGGTGTTTTTGCCCTCTCTTATATATCTGTTAAACTTAAATTTGCTGATAAACCATCCGGTTCTACATGGTTAGCTCTTTATGGAGTTTCAATATTAACAGGTATTGGATTTACAATGAGTCTATTTGTTGGAAATTTAGCTTTTGTAAATAATTTAGAATATATGGATGGAGTGAAAATTGGAGTGTTGACGGGCTCACTTCTTTCTACACTCTTTGGATATTTCTTACTTTTATTTTCTTCTAAGAAATGATCAATAAAGAAATCATTAGACTAGCTTATAATACTTCAAATGTAGGTCTTAAAAACAAATATTCACACAAGATATCACTAAAAAACTCAACTTGTGGAGACAAAATTACCTTAGAGCTAATAGCAGATAAAAAAAAGATAAGCTCAATGAAATACGAAACTGAATCCTGTATTTATTGTGAAGCCTCCGCAAGTCTTCTATCGAGAAAGATAAAAAACGTTAAATTAAAAGATATTAAAAATGATTTTATAACCCTAAAAAAAATATCATTAAAAAAAAAAGTAAAAATTCCTAAGAGATTGTCTGATTTCAAAAAATTACTAAATAGCGACAATTTTAATAGATTTAAATGTATATTTTTGCCAATTGATGCAGTATTAAAAGCATTAAAATTATGAAAAAAATATTCATTATTTTATTTATGTTTAGTTTTTTTTCAAAAGTTATAGCTGGGAATAGTGGCACTGCTTATGATTACGAATTTAAAAGTATAGATGGAGACTTAATCAAACTAAGTCAGTATAGAGGGAAGGTTATTGTAGTAGTTAATGTTGCGAGTAGATGTGGTTACACGCCTCAATATGAAGATCTTCAAAAATTGTGGTCTGAATATAAAAGTAAAAATTTAATTGTTTTAGGTATCCCCACTAATAACTTTAAACAAGAACCTGGTAACAACAAAGAAATTAAAGACTTTTGTGAAACAAATTTTGGAATTACATTTCCGATGACAGAAAAGATTAACGTAATAGGAAATAATTCACATCCATTTTATAAATGGGCAAGAAGAAATTATGGTATTGGCGCAATGCCAAAATGGAATTTTCACAAAATTATAATTGGAAAAGATGGAAAAGTTGCTGAAACATTCTCATCAATAACAAAACCTTCGTCAAAAAAATTTATTAAAGTAATTGAAAACTTGATTTAACTAGTAAAACTTAATCCATCATATGCAGGGATAATATTTTTAGGTAGTATTTTTTTTAGTTCAAAGTAATCTAAATCCGTATGCAAATTAGTAAGTATAGCTTTTTTAGGTTTGGTTATATTTATTAAATTTATAGCTTCTTGAAGATTAAAGTGTGATGGATGTTTATCGATTTTAAGGCAATCTAATACCAGGTAGTTTAGATTTTTGAGAAGATTTATACTCTTCAAAGAGATGTTACTACAATCACTAATATAGGCAATTTTATCTATAACGTATCCGGTTGATTTTATTAATCCATGAGTGACTTGAAATGATTTGATAAACAATTTTGTTTTATTTTTTCTTATAGAAAAACATTTATCAATTATATTCGCTTTCATAATCGGCTTATACCCCTGCTCCTCAAAAAAACAAAATCTGTAAGATTTTTTTAAAGCTGCTATCGTTCTTCGACTTCCGTAAATTGGGATCTTTGATTTATTTTTCCAATAAAACGGTCTCATTTCAAATATGCCAGCTGTCTGATCAGCATGTTCGTGAGTATAAATAATTGAATCAAGATTTTTAATTTTATTTTTTAAAAATTGATATTTAATATCAGGTGAAGTATCAATACAAACAGACAAATTACCTTTTTGGATATGAGCGCAACACCTAGTCCTTAAATTTTTTGGACTTGGTTTTAGATTTCCTCTGTAATTAGTTATCCAGGGGGATCCGAGTGAACTTCCGCAGCCTAGAATCGTAAATTTACTTTTCAATTTAATTTACCAAACAAATTGAAAAAATTGTTACTTGTAATCTCTGAAAATTCATCAAATGATAAACTTTTAATTTTAGATAAAAACTTTACTGTATGTATTATGTAACTGGGTTCGTTCGGTTTACCTCTTAATGGCACAGGGGCAAGATATGGGGCATCAGTTTCAACTAATATTTTGTCATTTGGTATATCTCTGAAAGTATTGGCTAAGTCCTGAGATTTTTTGAATGTTACTACTCCACTAGCAGAAATGTAAGCACCTAAATCTAATAATTTAAAAGCAAATTCTTTCGATCCGGTAAAACAATGAATAAGAATTTTAGTCTCTTTTTTTTTGGAATGTTTTTCCAATATTTGTAAAGTTTCTTTTTCTGCAGATCTTGTGTGAACTATAAGTGGTAGATTTTTTTCTTGTGCTGCTGATATGTGTTCTTCAAAAGAATTAATCTGATCTTTTTTCTCAGAATGATTGTAATAAAAGTCTAATCCTGTTTCACCAATGCCAATAATTTTCTTATTTAGATTAACTTTATTTATTATATCAACTCTTTGAATATGTTGATGTAACTTAGCTTCATGGGGATGAATTCCATAAGTGCCGTAAACGCTTTTGTAGCTATTAACTATCTTAAGTATTTGTTCAAAACTTTTATCTTTTGTCGATATAGTAAGCATGTATTTAATACCTTCTTTATTTGCTCTATCAATGGTTTCTTTTAAATTATTTGACATCGGTTCGTATGTCAGATGGCAATGTGAATCAATTATCATTTTCAATCTTTTTAAATAAAATATCTAAATTTTTTAACTCTAAATTATAGTCAAAAATCTCGTCTTTTTTAATACTATCGATAGAAACATCCTTATCTGATAAATTAATTGTATCTAAAACTTTTTTAGTAGAAATCGGTATAATTGGATTTAAAAGAATAGAAATGTTTTTTATTTGTTCCGAAATTGTATAAAGAATTGCATTCATTCTTTCGGGATCTTTTTTTTTTAAAGACCATGGCTCTGAATCATTAAAATATTTGTTTGCCTCAAACGAAAAATTTACTACCATTTTAATATATTCATTTAAATTTTGATTATTTATATAATCAATAAGTTTAGCAAGATTATCTTTAATATTTCCAATTAATCTAATATCACTTTTGTTTAATCTATTTTTTTTTGGTATTTTATTGTTACAATTTTTTTTTATGAAGGAAAAAACTCTTTGACATAGATTACCATAGTTATTAGCTAAATCATTGTTAATACAATTTTTAAGATTTTCCATTGATATACTGCCATCGTTTCCTAAAGAAACTTCTTTAATCAAATAATATCTTAGTTGATCTATTCCATAATCTTTGATTATCTCAATTGGATCTAAGATGTTACCAAGTGATTTAGACATTTTCTTATCATCTGAAAGGATCCAGCCATGTCCGAATACTCTTTTCGGTAATGGTAAATTTGCTGCAATCAAAAAAGCTGGCCAGTATATGGCATGAAATCTTAAAATATCTTTTCCAATAATATGAACATCTGCAGGCCAAAAAGCTTTATATTTTTTATCTTCAATGTTAGGAAAATTAAGTGCGCTTAAGTAATTTGTCAAAGCGTCTAACCAAACATATATAACGTGCTTATTATTATTTGGTACAGGTATCCCCCAAGAAAAAGATGTTCTACTAATCGATAGATCTTTTAATCCTTTTTGCACAAAACTCACTACTTCATTTTTTCTTGAAACAGGAAGTATAAAATTATTATTTTTTTTATAAAATTCTAACAATTTATTAGACCACGCTGATAATTTAAAAAAATAAGACTCCTCTTCAACCCACTCAACAGGTGATCCTGAGATTTTTGAAAATTTTTTTCCATCTATTTCTTCAATTTCATCTTTATCATAAAAGGCTTCATCTGATACTGAATACCAACCGCTATATTTATCTAAATAAATATCACCTGATTTGACCAACCTATTCCATATTTCTTGAACAGATTTTAAATGCCTGTTTTCAGTTGTTCTTATAAAATCATCATTAGAAAGACATAGACTTTTAGTTAAAGATAAAAATTTATCTGATAACTCGTCGCAAAATTGCTTTGGGTCTTTTTTGTTTTTTTGTGCCTCTTTTTGAATTTTTTGTCCATGTTCATCTGTGCCTGTTAAAAATAAAACTTCATAACCTTCAATTCTTTTAAAACGCGCAAATACATCTGCCACAATACTTGAATAAGCATGTCCCATATGCGGTTTACCAGATGGATAGTAAATTGGAGTTGTAATATAAAAGTTTTTACTCATTTAGAAGTGTGCTTTCTATAGAATTTATTAAGGTTTTTTGATTCATGTTATATAAAAAAAAATCATTAATATTTTTAATTATATAAGTTCTTTTCTCAATTACATCATGATAGTCATTCATTTTTTTGAATTTAATAGAGCTAAAATAATATTCTGTTAAAAATAATAACAAATCTCTATAATTGGGATCTTTCTTCTTTTTAAAAAGATCAAGAATAATACCTAAATTTACAATATAACCGTTCTCTAAGCGAATATCATGTTGTGTAATAATATAGTTAAATTTTAAAAAGTTTCCTGGGGAAATATCTAGTGAATTATTATTAAAAATCATTTTTTGATTGAAATAATCAAACAATGAACTTTTAATTATATCTTTTTTTTTACTTGATAAAATTATCTTAATTTCAAGACATCTTGATTTTATAGTTTCCAATAAAGGTTTAGAATTATTATTTATTAATATAAAATAATTTTTTACACTAGGTTCTTCTATAATTTTTAAAAGTGCATTCAGACTATTTTTATTAAAACATTCAACATCATCAAAAATAACAAATCTTTTATTATCGCTCAAAGGAGATTTTAGTAGTTGATTTTTTAATTCTCGAATATTTTCAATCTTAGCATTTTTGTAATCTAATCCATTCAAGTAAATAATATTAGGAAATGTATTTTCCAATAATTGATGATAAATAAAATTTTTATCTATAATTTGTCTTGAATTTAAATCATAATTTTTTTTATCAAAGAAAAAAAACATTAAATGATTTACAAGCGTATATTTGCCTGAGCCTTTTTTACCAGATAACAATAAAACTTTTGGTAATTTTTCCTTTAAAAGTAAGTTTTTAAGAAAATTAAATTCATTATCTAAACCAAATAATTTTAAAGTTTTCTTAGGATTAAAAAAATCAGTTAAGTTCATTATAAGTTTAAGTATTTACAAGTAATTTTAAAAATTTTTTTCTCTAAAAGGTTGTCATTATTTGACGACTCTAAAATATAATAGTTCTTCTTATTTCTAGAAATTCTTAAAAAGGAATTTTGAACTTTATTATAAAAAGATTGCTTAAAATTATCATATCTATTCTTTGTTTTTCGTTTTAACAGTCTTCGTCTAGAAGCTTTAGCAGATACCTTAAGTACAAAAGTTAAGTTTGGTTTAAGTCCATTTAAAATATATTTATGTATATTGTTAATGAAATTTGAACTTACTTTTTTACCAAAAACTTGATAAGCAAATGATGAGTCTTTGAATCTATCGCATATAACTACCTTTTTATGTTTTAAAGCTGGTAGTATTTTATTCTTTACATGTTCATTTCTAGCTGCAAGATAAAGCAATGTATCAGTATACTTATCAAATTTCTCTTTTTTTGCTTTTTTAAAATAATCTCTAAGGATCAAATTTCTAATTAATTCCGCGCTTTTGGTTCCCCCTGGTTCTCTTGTTAAAATTACTGGAATTTTTCTTTTCTTAAGATTACTGAATAATTTTTTAGATTGGAAAGATTTTCCACAACCTTCGACTCCTTCAAAAACTATAAATAGGGATTTCTTTTTAAACATCTCCCCAAATCAAATAATTTATTGAGGTAATTAAACTTTTAAAAAAATTTACTTTCTTTAAGTCCTCTGCTGCATAAAGAGGTAATGTTTTAATAATTTCACTTTTATCGGAAACTACTAGTTCTGCTATTTTTTCTCCTTTATCTACAGGTGCTACTATCGGGCCACTGTATTTAAGAGATACTTTCAAATTTCTGACGTTTTTTTTATTTATAGTAATATAGTAATCTTCTTCAGAAACAGCCTTAATTTTATCTTTATTTGCAAGCCAAGTATCCAATTCAAAAGTAGATTTTTCTTTATTACTCACTTCAAATGTATTTGTATTTCTAAAACCCCAATTTAATAATTTTAAAGACTCAGAGCTTCTTAAATTTTTTGTAGGAAAACCTGATACCACTGCTATTAATCTCCTATCTTTTTTGATCATTGAGCTAGCTAATGAATATTTTTCAACAGCTAAATATCCTGTCTTAACACCATCTACACCTACATTTTTATAAAGAAGTGGATTTCTATTTCCCTGCTTAATAGGATCCCCTCCTGTTCTATCCCATGTAAAAGTTTTTTCTTTAAATAATTCATAATATTTTGGATAATTGTTAATCAAATATTTAGACATCAAAGCTATGTCTTTTACTGTGGAAATATTATCAGGATCATTAATTCCAGATGAATTAGTAAAATTAGTTGATGTCATTCCTATTTCACTCGCTTTCTCATTCATCATTTCAGCAAAGTTTTCCTCTGAGCCGGCAATCCCTTCAGCTAAGGCTACACAAGAGTCATTCCCTGATGCGATTATTATCCCTTTTAATAAATCCTCAACAGAAACTTGATCGTTCACCATAATAAACATTGAAGAATATCCGCTTTGAGATAATCTCCAAGCGTTCTCAGAAACTACAAACATGTCATCTAAAGATAATTTATTATTTTTTAACAAATCAAATGCTACGATTGATGTCATTATTTTAGTCATTGATGCTGGATATATTTTAGCATCTGGATCAAATTCATATAAAATTTTATCAGAGTGAAAATCGACCAATATTCCTGTTCTAGCATTTATAGATGGATTTGCATAAGTACATGCAATTAAACTTATATAAATAATTAAAACTTTAAAAAATTTATTCATTTGTAGATATATCTAAATCCTCAAAACCAAATTTTTTTAATTCAAAATAGTCGTTTTTCATAATATTAATCGTACTATAAGGTCCAGAAACTAAATTAATCTTTTTATTACTTTTTTTAATAATTTTCAATTTATTAGTATCATATTCAGGTAATTCTTTGTTGATTCTTTGCTTTAAAAATGTAGCTGTATCTTCTCTATAAAAAGATCCAATTAAAATAAAAAACTGATCTTTCTTAAAGTCTCTTTTTTCTTTTTTTTCTTTTGAAATATTAGATATTTCAACTGACATTACGGGTGCATTTGAAGATATCTTTTTTTCTTCATTAAAAATTTTTGCTTTTTTAGCTATAAATGATTTATTTTTTTTAATTTCGATTACTTCAACCAAAGGTAATTTTAAATCTAAATTAAGTTCTTCTGATACTTTTTTTGTAATAAGAATTTTATAAAAATCGGGATATTGAATTTTTTTAAAATTTTTAATAGTAATGGAGTCATTAGTTTTAGGATTAATTATTCTAAGTAAAGTGTTATTACTTAGTTTAGAATGAGAAATTTGCAATTCTGCATTATCTAATTTTCCTTTAATTATTTTATTATTGTAATCTTCATCATTATAAATAAATGCAAATCCTTTAGAACTATATGGCGATCTATTTTCTAATTTTGTTATATTAGTAGTGCAAGAAAATAGCAAAAAAGCACATAGTATAAAACTATATTTCATTTCTAAAGTTGTCCTTTAAAGTACAAACCGCTAAAGCAAACCTTAGAGACCTGTTCCAATTTAAAATCTTTTCATAATTTTCGAAAACTATAAACGCAGGAGATAATGTTTCTGCGCCAGGAATAATATCTTTATCAGGTATTATAATTGCAGCTTTCAAACCATTCATTTGAATGTTTAAATCTTCAAAATTTGAGATATATTTCTTAAAAAAACTAATTTTTTTTTTATTTTTGATGTTTCTTGCTGATGAATTTAAATATTTCTTAGGAATATCTTTATTAAGATTTATTTTATAAAAACAAGGTTGACCTTTTTTCCACCCAATTTTTTTTAAATAGTTTGCTGCCGATGCAAAAGAGTCTTCTGTTTTTTTCAATTCAATAGTTTGATTTTTGTTATAGTCGATGGCATAATTTCTAATTGTTCTTGGCATAAATTGAAAATTTCCAAATGCACCTGCCCATGAACCATAAAGAATTGATTTATCTATTATCTTTTTATCTACTAAATTAAGAAGTATTAATAATTCTTTTGTAAAAAAATCACTTCTTCTTTTATCAAAACTTAATGTCGCCAAAGATGAAACGATATCCATTTTTCCTAAATATTTTCCAAAATTTGTTTCTATCCCCATTAATGCTAATAGAAGTTCCTTCTCAACTTGGAATTTTTTCTCAACCTCATCAATGATTTTTTTTTCTTTTTTATAAAGTCTTAAACCATCATTAACTTTTCTATTTGATGATCTTTTTTTAATATAAGTAAATGTGTCCTCATAGAATTCTGGTTGAAAGCGATCATATTCAATAACCTTTGGTAAAAATTTAGCTGATGACATAACATCATTGACTACCTCTTTTGAAATTCCAGAGTCAATTGCTGTTTTCTTAAAATCGTTAAGCCAATTTTCAAATGTGTTTTCTTTTGAAATGGATGGATAAATAAAGAGAAAATTTAAAATTAAGATTATTGATAATATTTTTGGCATTTTTTTAATTATCATATTTATTATTTATTAACTAGCCTAAGTAATCTCAAATCTTAAATATTGTTATTTATTTACTTTGATAGTAATACATAATACTTATTAAATCGTGGAGAGGTGGCTGAGCGGTTGAAAGCACTGGTCTTGAAAACCAGCAACGGGGCAACTCGTTCGTGGGTTCGAATCCCACCCTCTCCGCCATTATATTTTAAATTCTTTAAATATTTTAGAAATAGGGTTTTTATCAATATTGTTTTTTATAATATTATAGTTATAAAAATTCAATATAGTCTCATCTTCAAAATTTAAAAAAATTTCTAATTGCTTTAATTGATTATCTGTAAGATCATCAATGTATTTTTTAACAAAACTGTTTAATAAAATATCCATTTCTTTTGTGCCCCTATAAGCAGATCTGTATAAAAGTTTTTTTTTGAATATTTCTAATTTCTCTGACATAAAAATATATTATATATTATTTAATGAGTTTACAAAAAAAAGATTTCATTTTCCAAGATGTAAATAAATTAAAAGGCGTTGGGAAACAGTTTACAAAGTATCTTAAAAAGAAAAAAATAGAAAAAATTAAAGATATTATATTCAATCTTCCTTATTCAGAAACAGATAGGTCTAAAATTAGTAAAATAAATGAAGTAGAAATAGGTAAAATACACTCTTTAAGATTAATGGTTAAAAAGCTTTCATTCCCAAGAATAAGAAATTTACCAAATAGAATAAATTGTGAAGATCATACAGGTAAGATAGATATTGTATATTTTAATAGCAGAGAAGGTTATTTGAGAAAAATTTACCCTTTAAATAAATGGATCATTGTGAGCGGTAAAGTAAGTTATTTTAAAAGCAAGCTTCAGATTACTAATCCTGATTATGTTACTAGTTTAGAAAATCAGGATTATGTTATTAAAAATATTCCTAAATACAAACTTACAAAAGGTTTAAATGAAAAAAAATACAGATTAATTAGTGAACAAGTAACTAAAAATTTACCACAAGTTGATGATTGGTTGGAAGAAAGTTTTGTCAATTCTCATGGAATGCTTAATTGGAATAATGCAATAGAAAAATTACATAATTCAGAAGATAGTAAAAATAATCAATCTAAAAGTTATCGAAGGCTAGCATTCGATGAAATCTGTGCAAATTTTATTACATTATCTGAAAATAGAAAAAGAGTTAAAAAAATAAAAAAAAATAAGAATTTTAGAAAATTAATTGCTAATAATATTATAGACTCACTATCCTATAAACTTACTAGTGATCAAATAAAAGTTTTGAATGAGGTTAACTTTGATCTAAGAAGTAACAAAAGAATGTTTAGAATTATTCAAGGTGATGTAGGTTCGGGTAAAACAATCGTCTCACTTTTAGCTATAGCAAATGTAATTGAAAGTAACTATCAATGTGCTCTGATGAGTCCTACAGAAATCTTATCACAACAACATTTCAAATTAGCAAAAGAAATTTTTGATAAGGAAAATATAAATATAGAATTTTTAAGTGGAAAAACAGAACCGAAAAAAAAGAAAAAAATTTTAGAGGGTTTAAAAAATGGTGAAGTAAATCTTTTGATTGGTACTCATGCTTTATTTCAAAAAAAAATTAATTTTAGGAAATTAGGTTTTGTTGTAATTGATGAGCAACATAAATTTGGAGTAAAACAAAGACTAGACTTAGCAGATAAGGGCGGTTCTAATTGTGATGTACTCTTAATGTCGGCAACGCCAATTCCTAGGACAATGATGATGTCAATATATGGCGATATGGATATTTCTAAAATCACTGAGAAACCTGCTTTTAGAAAAAAAATTATAACATTAAGTAAGCCAGAAAAAAAAATTGATGAATTGTGGATTTATTTGAAGAGTCAAATAAAAAATAAAAATCAAATTTTTTGGGTGTGTCCACTAATTGATGAGTCTAAAATATTAGATTATTCATCTGCTAAAAAAAAATTTGATATCGTAAATAAAATTTTTCCTGGTGACGTAGGTCTTATACATGGGGCTTTAAAGAAAGAGGAGAAAGATGAAATATTGAAAAACTTTCTCGAAAGAAAAATTAATATTCTTGTTTCAACAACCGTTATTGAAGTTGGCATCGATTTTCCAAATGCGAATCTTATTGTAATAGAAAATGCAAATAAATTTGGCCTTTCACAATTACATCAATTGAGGGGAAGAGTTGGAAGAGGCAATAAACAGGCAACCTGTATTCTTTTATATAAAGAAAGTTTGAGTAAAAATGCTATTAAAAGAATTAAAATATTAAAAAATCATGATGATGGCTTTTATATTGCCGAAGAAGATTTGAAACTAAGGGGATTTGGCGACCTAAGCGGCTTTCAACAAAGTGGTTTAAAAAATTTTAAATTTGCTAACCCAATAATTCATAATGATCTTTTTAAATTAGCAGAGCGGTATGTAAAAAATATTGATCACAAAATAAATCAAAACAGATATAATTTTTTATTAAAGTTATTTGATAAGGCTGAAATTATTCATGTACAAGAAGTTTAATTTATATTGGTTGTTCCAGCTGAAACAATAAATTTTGATGCTTGCTCAAAAGAAATATCTAGAAATATTAAATCTTTTTTTGGTACCATTAATAAAAAACCACTAGTTGGATTTGGAGTCGTTGGTACGAAGACATTAATCAAATCCTCGTTAATTTTATCTCTAATTATTCCTTTATTTTCTTTAGTAGCAAAACCTACGGCCCAAATACCCTTTCTTGGATACTCCAAAAGAACAACGCTTTTTTGTTTGTTATCTGATTTAGTTAAGCTTTCGGTCATTTGACCTATCGCTGAATAAATTGTTCTTAATATTGGAATTTTTTTTAAGAGATTATTAAATATTTCAAAAAATTTTTTTCCAAGGAAAGATAGTGATAACCATCCAATTAAAGTTATAAATATTAATGCAACAAGGATTTCTACACCTGGTATATTAAACGGTAAATAATTATTAGGGTTTATTTCTTTTGGGATAATATTGCCAGAAACTCTTATAAAAAAAATAGTAAGGTATAAAGTTATCCCAATCGGTATTAATACAACGATACCTGCAATAAAATTATTTCTTAATCTTGCAAATAACGATTTTTTAATGCTTTTCTTTTCCATTTTTACGAATAACTAGAGTAAATAATAAAAATTATTATCAATATAAAAATTGCAATTAATAATTTATTATTTAAAATCATGAGTCTAAAATGTATAACATAAACAGAAGAAAATTTCTTGGCTTATTTGGTTGTGGTTGTTGCTCAGTTTTACTACCGTCGTGTTCAACTGTGCCAATTACAGAAAGAAAACAGCTTAGTATTATTCCTGAAGCTAATATAAATCGTCAAGCAGCGGCTGCTTATGAAAGCTTCAAGAGTAAAACAAAACTTATTAAAAGTGGTAATCAATTTAATACAGTAGTTGAAATTGGAAAAAAAATGGAAAACGCAGTAAGTGCTTTCTTTGATAGCTCTAACAAAACTGATCCCACTAAAAACTTTGAGTGGGAATATATTTTAGTTGATAATGATAAAATGGTAAATGCATGGTGTATGCCTGGTGGAAAGATTGCGGTTTATACTGGATTGCTAAAAATTACTAAAAATATAGACGCCTTATCTATTGTTATGGGGCACGAAATAGCACATGCAGTGGCAAGGCACTCGGTAGAAAGAGCAAGTCAAGCGATGACTCTAAACTTAGGAACTGCGGTTGCAGATATTTTTTTAGGAGGTGCCATTAACAGAACTAGAAATACAGTTGGTCAAAATACTGGTTTAGACATATTACAGCTAGGTATTATGAACCCTTTTGGTAGAAAGCAAGAGACTGAAGCTGATTATTTAGGTTTAATATTTTCATCTTTATCAGGTTACAATATTAAAGAGTCAGTAAATTTGTGGCAAAGAATGGCCGATAAAAAAAAAGGTAAAGAACCTCCAGTATTTTTAAGCACACATCCAAGTAGTAAACAGAGAATAGAAAATTTAAAAGGGTGGATTTCTGAAGTTATTATAAAGTACCCACCAATAAAAATTTAATTTTTGGTGAGCCCTGATGGACTCGAACCATCGACACCCTCCTTAAAAGGGAGGTGCTCTACCAACTGAGCTAAGGGCCCTTAAAGACGTTCTTTTATATATTAATTAACTAAAATTCAAATAATTAATCAAAAAAATTTATATATTTTTTGTAAAAATTATTAAAAGTAGCATTTTTAATATTTCTACGAATTTCTAGCATAAATTGTTGATAGAAGTATATATTATTCAAAGAAATCAACATTGAAGCAAGAATTTCGTCCGATTTTATTAAATGGTTAAGATAGCTTTTTGAATATTTATTTAGTTCTCTAATGTCGCATTTTTCATCTAGTGGTGATTTGTCACTTTTAAATTTAGAATTTTTAAGATTGAGTTTCCCATCCCAGGTAAACGCTAAACCTGTTCTACCAGATCTAGTAGGCATAACACAGTCAAACATATCTATACCTTCTTTAACAGCTCCTAAAATATCTGCAGGCGTGCCCACGCCCATTAGGTATCTCGGTTTATCTACTGGTAAGTATTTTACAGTTTCATTTAAAATTTTAAACATATCAAACTGTTTTTCACCAACTGCTAAACCTCCCATCGCATAGCCATCAAAACCAATCTCTGTCAACTTTTCAATGCTTTCTACTCTTAAATCTTTATATAATCCTCCTTGAGCTATACCAAAGAGAGCTTTTGATTTATTATTTCCAAATTCAGTTTTACACCTTTTAGCCCATTGAGTGGAAACGTTGATTGCATTGGCTAGAATATTTTTATCACGTGTTAGTTTAGGACACTCATCTAAAACCATCATAATATCTGAATTTATAGATTTTTGTACTTGTATACTTTTTTCAGGACTTAAAATAATCTTTTTTCCATCTAAATGAGATTTAAATATAGCTCCAATCTTCAAATCTATTTTATTTAACTTTGACAAAGACATAATTTGATAACCACCAGAGTCAGTTAAAATTGGTTTGCTCCAATTCATGAAATTATGAAGACCACCAAATTTTTTTAAAGTTTCAACTCCAGGTCTTAGATATAGATGATAAGTGTTTCCCAAAATTATATGTGTGTTTGTTTTTAAAATATCGTCTGAAAATACTCCCTTTACTGTACCTAGTGTACCCACAGGCATAAATGCGGGTGTATCAATGGTACCTCTAAATGTATTAATTTTTCCAAGTCTTGCTTGATCATCTTGAGTAAGTAACTCAAATGAAAAATCACTATTAAGCATTAAGATTATTTTGATCTTAGAGATATGATTTTATCTGGATCGGAAACGCTCCCAGAACCTGGATCACCTTTTTTTATCTTATCAACAAATTCCATTCCTTTAATAACTTTTCCAAAAGCTGAATATTGTCTATCAAGATGTGGTGCAGACTCAAAACATATAAAAAACTGGCTGTTAGCACTATCAGGGTTGGCAGATCTAGCAGCTGATATAATTCCTCTTGTATGAGCGATATCTGTAAATTCAGCCTTTAAATCTGGCTTATCAGAACCACCCGTACCAGCTAGTGACAAATTAAAATCAGGTTTATTTGAATTTCCGAACTTTACATCTCCTGTTTGAGCCATAAAACCATCTATAACTCTATGAAATACAACTCCATCGTATTCCCCCGCTTCGGAAAGCTCTTTAAATCTTTTTACATGATTAGGAGCTTTATCAGGGTAAAGTTCAATTTCAACGTCTCCATAAGTTAGTTTAAGAATCATAATATTGCTTGCCATTAATTCAATATTAATTAAACTAAAAATTAATACAATCAAATAAAAAAGTTTTCTCATTAAAATTTATCTTTTAACATTTTAACAGTATATTTTGTGACAAACCTATCAATATTACCACCTAAATTAGCAATTTCCTTAACAAATTTTGAAGAGATAATTTGATTTTCAACGTCAGACATTAAAAACATAGTTTCAATTTTTGAATTAAGTTTTTTGTTCATACCAGCTAATTGAAATTCATATTCAAAATCTGAAACGGCTCTTAAACCTCTTATTATTGCTGAAGCATTATATTTTCTACATAGTTCAATAGTCAGATTATTAAATGAAATTATTTTAATTTTTTTTTTATCTAAATTAAGATCTTTAAATAAAGAGTTATTTATAATATCTATTCTCTCATCTAAAGAAAAGTAATAGTCTTTATCTGAATTATCAGTAGTAGCTACAATTAATTTATCAAATATTTTTAAAGATTTTTTAATAACATCAATGTGCCCATATGTTATTGGATCAAATGTTCCTGGGTAAACTGCAATTTTCATTTTAGTAAATATTGTCCTCAATTTTAATTACTGAAACTACTTTTTCTGATCCCGATAGTTTTTTTATTCTTACTCCTTGAGTATTTCTACCTGCTATTCTTATTTCTTTAACCGCACATCGCATGATACTTCCTTTATCAGTTGATAAAAGTATTTCATCATTTTCAGTCACGACTAAACTTGAGGCAATATTGCCGTTTCTAGGCGAATTGATTATGCCGATAATGCCTTTGCCGCCTCTATTGGTAACTCTATAATCATGATATGAGGATCTTTTTCCGTAACCATTTTCAGATACAGACAAAATAAATCTATTTAAAGCATTTTTAATTTTTTTGTCTTTATCGACTAATTTCGTATTTACTTGGTCGTTATCCAAAATTGATAATGATATGACTTTATCTTTTTCGTTTAATTTAATTCCTTTAATTCCTTTAGAGGATCTACCCTTAAAAAGTCTCAATTTTTTTGATTTAAATCTTATACATTTTCCAAATTGAGTGCTTAATAATATATCTTGATCATCTTTACAAATTTTTACACCTATTATCTTATCATCTTGATCTAATTTCATAGCAATTTTTCCACTATTATTTATATTATGAAAATCTTCCAAAGAATTTTTTCGAACATTTCCATTTGCGGTAGCGAAAACAACCATAAAATTTTTCCACTCTGTTTCATCTTCAGGTAATGGCATAATTGAACTAATGGAATGATGATTCTTTAATGGCAAAATGTTAAATATTGATTTACCTTTTGATGCAGCCGTTCCTTCAGGAATCTTATGAGCTTTTATTTTGTATACTAAACCTTGTGTTGAGAAAAAAAGGACTGGCGTGTGTGTATTTGCAGTAAAAATCTGAACTACAAAATCATCTTCTCTCGTAGAAATACCTGTTTTACCTTTTCCACCTCTTTTTTGAGCTTTTAAAGAACTTAACGGACCTCTTTTGATATAACCTTGATTAGTAATATTTATTACAACAGACTCTTTTTGAATTGTTTCCTCAATATTATAATTAAGAACTGCATCAATTATCTTTGTTTTTCTGGGGGCAGAGAATTTATCTTTGATCTTGCTTAATTCATTAACTATGAGATTATAAAGTGTTTTTTTTGAACTAATAATTTTATTATATTCAACTATTAAGTCAGAAAGTTTTAAAATTTCGGATTCAATTTCTCCAATTCCATAAGCTGTTAATTTTTGCAATTTAAGTTCCAAAATAGCTTCAACTTGTTTGTTAGAGAGCTGATAAATTGAAACATTCTTTTTCTTTTCTATAAGTGAAATAATTTTATTACTTTTTTTAAATTTCCATTTTTTTGATAAAAGATTTTTTTTTGCTATTGACGTGTCTTTAGAGTTTTTAATTATTTTTATTATTTCATCTATATTTTCAACTGCTACAGCCAAACCAATTAAAATATGTGCGCGTTCCTCTGCTTTTTTTAAATCAAACTTAACTCTCTTTATAACTGTATCTTCTCTAAATTTTAAAAACTCAGTGATAAATTCTTTTAAATTTAATATTTTTGGCTTGTTATTTACAATTGCCAATGTATTAAAACCAAATGAAGTTTCAATATTAGTCAATTTATATAACTGTCTTCTAATAGTTTCTGGTTCTATACTTTTTCTTAATTCTATTACTACTCTAATTCCTTCTCGGTTAGACTCATCTCGTAGATCTCTGATCCCTTCAATCTTTTTATCTCTTACAAGTTGTGCAATTTTTTCAATAAGTAAGGATTTATTTACTTGGTAAGGTATTGATTTGATAATTAATAAATCTCTGCCACCTTTTTTTTCTTCGAAATCTATTTCTCCTCTTATTTTGAATGATCCTCTACCTTTGTTGTAACCTTGTTTTATAATATCTTTTCCAATTATTACTCCTCCTGTTGGAAAATCAGGTCCTGGTAAATATTTCATTAATTGATTGATTGTAATTTCTTTATTATTAATAAGAGCAATAGTAGCGTCAATTACTTCACCAAGATTGTGTGGCGGAATACTCGTTGCCATACCAACTGCAATACCTCCAGCACCGTTAACTAAAATATTTGGATATTGAGATGGTAAAACTTCAGGTTCTTTCTCAGTTTCATCATAATTACTCCGAAATTGAACAGTGTTTTTCTCTAAATCCTCTGTTAAAAATTGAGCAATTTTTCCTAATTTTGTCTCAGTATATCTCATAGCTGCTGGAGGATCGCCATCAATGGAACCAAAATTTCCTTGACCAGAGATTAATGGAACACTCATTGAAAAATCTTGAACTAATCTGACAAGGGCATCATAAACAGATTGATCGCCATGAGGGTGATATTTACCAATTACATCACCTACTATTCTCGCTGATTTTCTAAAAGGTTTTGACCAATCGTAGCCTCCTTTATACATTGCATAAATTATCCTTCTATGAACAGGTTTTAATCCATCTCTTACATCAGGAAGCGCTCTGCTTACGATTACACTCATCGCATAAGATAAATATGATGAACTCATCTCATCTTGAACAAATATAGGTTTAAATGATTTATTGTTTTCTACAGTATTTTTTTCCATGAAAATTAAAAAGGAATTTCGTCGTCTAGATCAGAGTTATCTTGGTTTAAATTATCTTTTGGAAGAGAGCTTTTATTTTCAGAAACTAAATTCGAATTATTTCCGCTATTTTTACTATCAAGCATTGTTAAACTAGAATTGTAACCTTGCAATACTACTTCTGTTGAGTATTTATCTTGCCCAGTTGCCTCATCTTTCCATTTTCTTGTGCTCAATTGTCCCTCAACATAAATATTCGCACCTTTTTTTACATACTGCTGAACTACGTTGACTAAACCTTCATTAAATATTACCACTCTATGCCACTCAGTTTTTTCTTTTTTTTCACCACTAGATTTATCTTTCCAAGATTGACTGGTTGCGATGCTCAATCTAGCTACACTTTTACCATTTACCATCTGCTTTATTTCGGGGTCTGCGCCTAAACGACCTATTAATTGTACTTTATTTAAACTTCCTGCCATAATATTTTGAATTTATTTTGATTTTTTATTATTTAAACACTTTTATTTATAACATATTTGAAAAGTAAATATAAGGTGATTATTATTTAAAGGAAAAAAAATGTTGAAAAAAATCGTTGTAAAAGGCGCCAAAGAACACAATTTAAAAAATGTTTCTCTTGAAATACCAAAAGAGAAATTAGTTGTTATAACCGGGCTCTCTGGATCTGGAAAATCTTCTTTAGCTTTTGACACAATATATGCTGAGGGGCAAAGAAGGTATGTTGAGAGTCTCTCTTCTTATGCTAGACAGTTTTTAGATAAAATGAAAAAACCCAATGTGGATTTCATTGAGGGATTGAGTCCTGCCATTTCGATAGAACAAAAAAATACATCTAAAAATCCACGGTCAACAGTTGCAACAGTCACAGAA
>CACEBD010000001.1 GCA_902557775.1 uncultured Pelagibacteraceae bacterium | reverse complement strand
ATATAATCTTTAAATTTTTAATTATTGCTTTTCTTTTAAGATAATTAAAAAATTTATCATCACGATTTAAAATTATAGTTCCATTTTTACTAATATTATTTATTAACTCTCCTTTAGCATCTGCTATGCCTTTTAAATTTTCAAAATTTTCAATGTGAGCCTCACCAATATTTGTAATTATTCCTATGTGGGGTCTTATCATTTTTGAAAGTTTATTTATTTCACCTGGTTTACTCATACCAACTTCAAAAACACCAAATTCATGACTAGTATTTAATTGAGACAAACTTAAGGGGACACCTAAATGGTTATTATAAGACTTTGGGGAGCAAAATGTATTAGAGAAATTTTTTAATAAATCATTAATTAAATTTTTTAAAGAAGTTTTGCCTGCGCTACCTGTTATAGCAATTATCTTTGCTTTAGTTTTATCTCTCTTTTTAAAAGCAAAAGCGTTAAGGAACTTAATTTCATCGGTAACTCTTATTGATTTATTTTTAAATTTTTTAATTTTTTTTTTTGAGATTATATATTTTGCTCCTTTTTTTATAGCCTTTTCAATAAATTCAATTCCATTCCTTTTTTTTCCGTTGATTGTTAAAAATAGATTACCTCTTTTTAAAAGTCTTGTATCAATAGCAAGGCCATGAAAATTTTTAACGTTATATCCTTTTTGAATTTCATTAAAAATTATTTCATTTTGTAGAAAATTCTGTTTTCTCTTTGATATTTTTTTTATTCTTACCTTTATTTTTTTTATTATTTTTTTATCGGATATTTTAATTATTTGATTTTTGTAAATTTGCTCAGACTCATGGCCTTTTCCAGCTACTAATATGACTTCATTAGGTTCTGCATTTTTGATAGCAGTTCTGATTGCTAAGGCTCTGTTACCAATGTCAAAATAATTAGCATTAGTTAAATTCCTGGTTATTTCATTTCTTATTTTTTTTGGATTTTCATTTCTGGGGTTGTCATCAGTAACGTAAATTTTTTTACAATTTAATTTTGCTATTTTGGCCATGATTGGTCTTTTTTTAAAGTCTCTCTCCCCACCACATCCAAAAACTAAAGTAATATTTCGACCTCTGGAATTTTTTAAGGCATTTAAGGTTTTTTGTAAGGCGTCAGGTGTGTGAGCAAAATCTACATAAACCTCAACATTATTTGTGAAAGTTTTTACAAGTTCCAGTCTTCCTTCAACTAATTTTATATTTTTTAATGTTTTTTCAATTTTATTATTTTTAAAACCACATAATTTAGCTGCAAAAATAGCCATTGAGAGATTTTTTAGTTGAAATTCATTAAATTTTAAATTTTTTATGTTTATTAGATTTTTTTTTATCTCGCTAATATCAATTAAAATCATCTGTTTTTTTTTTGATATTTTTTTTAAAATTGAAAATTCCTTAATAAATTTATCGGAGATTACTGTACTTCTTACTGGTAAAATTTTTTTGAATAAATGTAATTTTGCATCTAAATATGATTTCATATTTATATGATAATCCAGATGATCTTGACTAAAATTTGTAAAAATACCTGCTTTGATCTTCAGATGCTCTAGTCTTTTTTGATGTAAGCCATGACTCGAGGCTTCAATAATAACGTTATCTATTTTATTTTTTTTTATTTTCTCAAGTTCTTTGTGTAATGATATAGTATCTGGAGAAGTTAATTCGGATTTAATAATCCTGTTTTTATATTTAATCCCCAGTGTTCCAATCGAAGCAACAGGTATCTTATTTATATTTAAAATCTGATAAAATAAATCTGCTACAGATGTTTTTCCATTTGTTCCAGTGACTGCAATAATATTTTTAGGTTTTAATCTATAATATTTTGAGCAAGTTTGACTTAAGAAGCTTCTTACATTTGAAGTTTTTTTAACAATAATATTATTATTTACGTAATTGCAATTTTTTGAACACACAATAGCTACTGCGCCCTTTTTTATAGCTTGCGTTATATACCTCTCACCATTAATCTTATTCCCTCTTACTGCAAAGAAGATAAATCCCTTTTTAACCTTTTTACTATTTGTTGATAATCCTAGTACTTTAATTTTTTTTTTTTCTTTAGGAAGATTACTAATTAGTTTTTTCAGCAACATATTCTTCATTAAAATCATTATTTTTTATGGCTAAAATTGGTCCAATCTTTTTTATAATTTTGCCAGCAACGTAAACAGAATTCCAGCCTGCCTCATTTCTTGAGCCTTTGATCTTTATTCCCCTATAATTATAGATTAAATTTTTTGCTACTTTTGGATCCTCCAGCATTACTAATAATGCATATTTTGGTTTATGTGATGGAAAAATAGATATAAAGGAATTTAAATTTTTATTTTTGTCATTATAGTTCTGAGAGGTTCCAGTTTTTCCACCAACGCTAAAACCTTCAATATCGGCTAAACTGGCAGTTCCTTCTTTTTCGGTAACAACTTTTCTTAAAATTTTGTTGATTCTTTTGCTTGTTTTATCTGAAATTAACCTTTCATAATTTTTTTTATGTTGTTTTTTTATTAAACTCGGCTTAACTATTGTACCGCCATTTGTTAAACTGGCATAAACTGAGACTGCTTGCAAAGGTGTGGTCGTGATACCATGTCCAAAAGAAACTGTTTCTAACTTACACTTATTCCAATTAAAATTTATTGGTTTCCCAACCTCTTCAATTTGAATTTCAGGCGATTTTAACAAATTAGCATCTTTTATGAATTTTTTAAATTTTTCCTCACCAATTTTTCTAGCGATGAGTAAAGTGCCGACGTTTGATGATCTTATTAATATATTTTCCACTGACAAATTTCTCGGAAACTCTTTTATATCAGAAATTTCAAACTTCGAGCACTTAATCGATCGAGGTATATCTTTAATTATAGTTTGTGGGTTTACAAGTTCGGTTTCTAAAGCAAGAGCAATAGTAAAAGTTTTAAAAATTGAACCTAGCTCATAAACACCTTTTGTAATCTTATTGGTGTATTTATTATCTTTTAAATCAGTTCTCTTATTGATATCAAAATTTGGAAGAGACACTAATGATAAGATTTCTCCATTCTCAACATTAATTAATAGAGCGGCACCTCCAACCGCTTTAAATGTTAAGAGCGCATCATTTAATTCTTTGTTTATCAAATGTTGAATATTTGTATCTAACGTGAGCTCAAGTGGAGTGCCTGCTAAATTTTCGTCTTTTAGATCCTTATCAAAGTACTTTTCAATACCAGAAATACCATAATTGTCATAGTCAACTTGACCAATTATATGACTAAATAAATTTGCGTGCGGATAAATTCTTGATTGGAATGGTTCAAAAATAATTGCTTTTTCTCCAAGTGCCCAGAATTTTTCTTTATCCTTTTGACTAATACGTTTTTTAAGATAAAAATATTTTTCTTCATAAATTTTTTTTTCTATCTTTTTATATGGCAAATCTGGGAAAGTAAGTTTTAATTTAATCAAAAAATTATTTTTATTTTTAATTAAATTTGGATTAATGGCTGCATGAAAAGTTTGAACATTTCTAGATATCAATATTCCATTCCTATCTACTATATCTCTTCTAAGTAATTTAAATTTTTTTTTATTATCTATATTTTCAAATAACTCAACTTTATTTAGTGATATGTGGATTATCTTTAAGCTAAAAATTAAAATTAATGAAAAAAATAAAAAAAATAATAAGAAAATCCTGTCTTGGAAAACATTTTTTTTTTGGGAAAACTTATTATTTCTATTCGTTTCAAGGTAATCTTCAAAATAGAAACTTGATTGATTTGTATTATAATTCTTTTTATTTTTTTTTCTTTTTATCATTGAAATTTTCCTGAACTGCAAATTTATTTTTTAAGTCTAGAAAACTGGACATGCTTAAAAAAATCTGTGAATATTTCATCGGCAAATAATTGTGATTGTCAAGGTGAGCTATTTTTTTTTCAATATTTAAGGGTGAAGTTAAATAGGAAAAATCGAGCTGGGACTCATTATAATCTCTCTCTTTTAGTAAGAGAGTTTTATTTAAAGTATAAATTTTTTTTTCTATTTCTCTGCTTTTGTTTTTTACAATTGAAGTTGTAATTAATAAAGTGAGAAAAATTGTTATTGATAAAAAAAATTTAAGTTTAAACATTATAAGCCTCGATCCTTAAATATTTATTAAACTTCTGAAAGAAAATTTTAGGATAGAAAAAATTATCTTTACTTCTCACTGCAAATCTGAGCTTTGCAGATCGAGATGGATTATTATTTCTAATTTCCTTTTTTGATGGTTTAATAATCTTATTAATATAATTTTCGAATAAAGCTGGATTATCACTGTTTTCCTCTGGTAAATATCTTGAGGGATTTGATTTGTTTTTTGAAAAATTTTTAAAAAAAAATTTTACAATTTTATCCTCAATGGAATGAAAGGTAACTATAACAATTTTTCCACCTGGCTTTAAATATTTCGTTGCGTTAACCATGCCATTAATTAATTCTGTTATTTCCTTATTTACAAATATCCTAAGTGCCTGAAAAGTTTTAGTGCTAGGATTTATTTTAGATGGAAATTTAATTTTTTTACTTTTTTCAATTATTTTTACCAATTCATCTACCTTTGTAATCTTTTTATCCGATCTGGCCTTTACAATATTTTTTGCAATTATTTTTGCCTCTTTTTCTTCACCTAAAATTTTAATTATGTATTTTAATTGTATTTCACCGAGATTGTTTACTGCTTCTTTCGCTGAGAAATCAGAAAGTCCCATTGTCATATCTAATTCATCTTTAGAATGAAATGAAAAACCTCTGCTAAGGTTTTTCAATTGTAAAGAAGATAATCCAAGATCAAAGATTATTGTGTCTACTTTTTCCTTTAGAATTTTATCGATTTGACTAAATTTAACTTGAAAAAATTTAAATCTGTTTTTAAATTTTTTTTCTAATTTTTTTGCATTGGAAGTTACTGATTTATCTCTATCAATTCCGATTATTTTAGTTTTCGGATACTTTAATATCGATTTTGAATAGCCACCGCCTCCAAAAGTGCAATCAACAAAAAATCCACCTTTATGAGGTGACGAAATTTTAATTACTTCGTTCAACATCACTGGAAAATGAGACGTTTCCAATGATGATGTTATAGTTTTCATTAACTACGAATTTGATCATTAAAATTTTTGTCTTCTCAGAAAAGCAGGTATTTCGAAATCATCTTCCTCTGTTGCTTCTTTTTGGAATAATTCTCCCTCTGAATTTTCATCAGCAATATCTGTCTCAGAAATTTCAGTTGAAGTCTCATCTGAGAATAATTTTGGAGTATATTCCTCTAAGCCGTTCTTCTCATGCAGAGGCGTATCTTTTGCGTAGACAATATTCTCATCCTTTATTTCTTTATTATTTTCAATATAAGACGCACTTTCAATCGACACACCTGATGGTATTTCATCTTTAGAATTTAAATTAGATAATGTTTCTGCTGCAATTTTATTCTCTTCATTACTTTCGAAACTATCCATTAACGCGTTCTGTTCTTCGCTATTTTTAATTTCGTAGTTTTCATCAAGTTTTAATGCAGTGGCACCGTCAATTGAACTTACAATATTTTGATCTATATTACTTTGAGTGAACAAATTGTCACTAACACCATCGTTTCTTCTACTAGAACCATTAACTACATTTAATTTTGGTCTTGGATCAGGAGAAATTGTTGTTCCTTTTAAAGAAGTTGCAACAATTGAAACTCTAATTTTTCCATTCATATTTTCATCTTTAATTGCACCAAAAATTAGTTCGGCTTCAGGATCAACTTCTGCTCTTATTTTATTTACAGCTGCATCAACCTCGAATAACTTTATATCACTGCCTCCAGTTATATTAACAAGTAAACCCTTTGCACCTTGTAAAGTATATTCATCTATTAGAGGATTATTTAAAGCTAATTCAGTAGCTGCCATTGCTCTATTTTCTCCCTCTGCTTCACCAGTTCCCATCATTGCTTTTCCACTAGAGCTCATGACCGTCTCGACATCAGCGAAATCTAAATTAATCATACCAGGCCTTACCATTAAATCTGTAATACTTTGCACACCGTGCTTCAAAACATCATTTGATAAACTAAATGACTCTTCAAAACCAGTTGACTCGTTAGCTATTTTAAAAAGATTTTGATTTGGAACTACGATAGTTGTATCTAAATGTCTTTTAAGCTCTTCTAATCCACTAACAGCTCTTCTCATCCTTTTAGGACCTTCGTAAGAAAAAGGTAATGTAGTTACTCCTACTGTAAGAATATTCATTTCTCTTGCAGCTTTTGCAATGACGTGTGAGGCTCCTGTGCCAGTTCCTCCACCCATACCTGATGCAATAAATACCATATTACTTCCTTGGATATAATTAACTATCTCATTAATTGACTCATCAGCAGCTGCCTGACCAATATCATGTTTGGCCCCGGCTCCAAGTCCCTTAGTTAAATTCATTCCAATTTGGATTTTTGCATCTGCCTTGCTCATTTTGAGATCTTGAGCATCAGTATTAACTGCAACAAATTCTACACCTTGCATCCCTGCCTCGATCATTGCATTGATTGCATTTCCACCTGCGCCCCCAACGCCAATTACTAAAATTCTAGGTTTTAATTCTCTAAGTTCTCCTCCTCCAACATTTATACTCATTATATCTCCCCTTTCTGTTTGTTTTCCCATTTTAAATATGATCTATTTTGAAATGCTTTTTTTCTCGCAAACGCTTTAAATTTTCCAAAATTTTTAGGCTCCCAAATTTGAAACGTTTTGCCAAGGCCAATAAAAAGAACGCTATTCTTTATTTTTGCATGACTTAATAATTTTTCTGATATTGAAACTCTTCCTTCAGTGTCAAATTGTAAATTTTCACTTTCGGATAAAACAGATGTTGCAAAATAATCTCTTTTTTCTTCGAAAGGATTGAGAGTGTCTATTGAATTAGAAAGTTTTTCAATTCTATCTTGTGAGCAAGCTTCAAGAGCAGTATGATTGAAAGATGGATAACTTATAAATCCGTTATAACCCATTGAAGCTAGATGTGATCTAAATGTAGCTGGCACAGAAACTCGACCTTTCTTGTCTAATTTGTTCTCGTAACTTGATAGAAACATTGTTTTTCAATAGCTCTCTATTTTTTAATATTTTCAAATCACCCTCCATAATGGGATTCTTTGGGATAGTATGGGTTTTTAAAGAATAGTCAATAGGTTGTATTTAAAGAAAAGTACAAAAGTAGAACAGAAATGGATTTAAGCCAGATAATCTGTAAGCCGGGTTCTGTCATTGAAGATTTCATTTCTCTAGACTTAAACTCACGTTTAAGTTCAAGCGGTTAACCCAGAGGACAAACTAAAGACTGTTTTTAGCTAAAAAGCAATGTCCTCTCTATTTAACCTTGCTCCCAGTGGGGTTTGCCGTGCGTTTTTTGTTACCAAAAAACCGGTGAGCTCTTACCTCGCCGTTTCACCCTTGCCTCGATCAGGCGGTTTGTTTTCTGTGGCACTATCCCTGAAGTCACCCTCGCCAGCCATTAACTGGCACTGTGTCTTTATGGAGCCCGGACTTTCCTCTATTAGACAAGCTAACAGCGAATATCCAATTATCTGGCAAAAGACTTTTATTAAATAATTTTAAGATGATCAAGATATATTTAATTTTTTGCTAAAAACTGACTAATTTTAAGTGTTTTTAAGTCGATATTACCGGTAATTTTTTTAGGGTTATACCTTCTTTGGAAGGCTTTAATTATTAATTTATCGCTTTTAAGTCTTTTGTCTATTTTAAAATATCTATAGCCAATTTTATATAAATTTTTAAAAAACAATTTTTTTTTATCATCACTTAAAATTTCATCTTTTTTTAAACTATACCATTTTCCTAATTTATAATTACTAAGCTTTTTCCAAGGAAATTTTTCACCTGGGTCAATTTTCCTATAAGGCGCAATATCAGAATGACCTAAAAAATTTTCTTTGTGAATTTTATATTTTTTTTTAAGTTTAGAGCATAATTTTATTAAACTATTTATTTGTAAATTTGAGTAATTTTCGTACCCAAAGATATGACCTTTATTAACAAGCTCTATACCAATAGAATTTTTATTTAAATTTTTTATATTTTTCCATTTTGACACTCCTGCATGCCAAGCAATTTTATTTTCTTTCACCATCTGCATGATTGTCCCTTTTCTATTTATTAAATAATGACAACTGACTTTTGAATTTTTATTAATAAGCCTATTTATAGATTCAATTTCAGATTGCATTCCAGTATAATGAATAATTACAAATTTAATGGTTTTTTTGGGTCTTGTATTCCGACTATAATTTGGTGAGTTTAATAATTTAATTTTCATTTACTCTATATATTTTGCCAAAATCAAGACAAAATATAAACCTTTTAAAGTTATAATTAGTATAGAATTAATTAAAAATATATATATATAGCTATTTAAATGAATAGAAAAAAAATAATTTCAATTATCGGCTGTTTAGTGCTTACAGTGTTTGTATCTGGGGGCCTAAAAGCAACTGAAGAGTGTTTTGAGGGCTTCAGTAGGTCAGTGTTTAAATTCAATATGGCTTTTGATGACATATTAATTGAACCAATAGCGAAAGGTTATAACAAATTACCTAATCCAATTAAATCAGGTACAGGAAATTTTACTTCAAATGTTGCGACTCTCTTATCAATACCAAACTCATTACTTCAAGGAAACTTCAAACAGTTCGGTC
The DNA here is from genome assembly GCA_902557775.1 of uncultured Pelagibacteraceae bacterium. Lineage (GTDB taxonomy): Bacteria > Pseudomonadota > Alphaproteobacteria > Pelagibacterales > Pelagibacteraceae > Pelagilacustribacter. Next base: position 387,906 of record CACEBD010000001.1, on the reverse strand, counting down.
ATTCTACCGGAAGTGTTATTATTAATACTACTGTTGGCCTCTTAGGTTTTTTTAATCCAGCGGAAAAACTTGGTCTTAAACCACATAAAGAAGATGTAGGTCAAACATTAGCTACTTATGGAGTTGGAACTGGATGTTATTTTGTTTTACCTATTCTTGGTCCTACAACTGTTAGGGACAGTGTGGGTCTTATAGCTGATAGTTTTGTAGATCCATTTGCTCATGTAACAATTAGAGAGAATGAATTATTTGGAATTTCGGGAAATAATTTAGACTATTTTTCTGTGAAAAGTACAGATGCTGTTGATTTTAGGTCAGATAATATTTTGAATTTTGACAGTCTTGAAAAAAATTCAATAGATTTATACTCCTCTTTTAAAAGTATTTATCTCCAAGATAGAGAAAATAAAATAAATAATTCAGATGACGACGGAGATGACTGGGGGAACTTTGATAACTAAAAACTAGAATGAATAAATTAAAGTTTTTATTAGTCTTTATTCTACTATTAGTTAATAATTCTTTACAAGCATATAGCTCTAACCCGGAGGAATTCATTAACGAACTTGTCAATGACGCAATAAGTAAATTATCTGATAAGAATTTGACTGATGATCAGAAGTCAAAGTTCATTAAAAATCTTGCTTTAAAAAATGTAGATATTAACGCTTTGGGTCTTTACACCCTCGGAGAGTTAAGAAAGTCTAGTGACAAAGATATTATTTTAAAATATCAGCAGTCATTCGAAAAGTATTTTTTAAAAAGCTTAACTTCACGACTTACTGATTATTCGTCTAGTAAATTTGAGATTATCGGTGCTGATAAGAAAAGTGCTAATTATACAATTATAAGCTCTAAAATAATCCCTGAAAACGGAGATCCCCAAATTAAGATTGATTGGCGAATTTATACTAAAAATCCTGAAAAACCTTTAATTAGAGATTTAATTGTTGAGGGTCTCAGTTTAGCAAGAACGCAAAAAGAGGAGTTTGCATCAATATTAAGTTCAAATAACAACGAAATAGAAATTCTCATTGCTAAGTTAGAAGAGTTTGTAGATAAATAATTGGTGGGCCCGCCAGGACTCGAACCTGGGACCAATACATTATGAGTGTACTGCTCTAACCAACTGAGCTACAGGCCCGAAATTACCTACTCTTATATCACAATAAATTATTTTTCTAAGAAACTTTTTAGTTGTTTTGATCTACTAGGATGTTTCAACTTTCTCAGTGCTTTAGCTTCAATTTGCCGAATTCTCTCTCTTGTTACTGAGAATTGAAGACCCACTTCTTCAAGAGTGTGGTCTGTGTTCATCCCAATTCCAAATCTCATTCTTAATACCCTTTCTTCTCTTGGTGTTAATGAAGCAAGAATTTTCGTAGTTGACTCACTTAAATTTGATTGTATCGCGGTATCCAACGGTTGAAGAGCGTTTTTATCCTCTATAAAATCACCTAAACTACTATCTTCCTCATCTCCTACAGGAGTTTCTAATGAAACTGGTTCTTTAGCAATTTTTAATACCTTTCTTACTTTTTCTAGTGGCATAGCTAGTTTTTTAGCTAACTCCTCTGGTGTTGGTTCTCTTCCGAATTCGCTCATGATTTGTCTTTGTGTCCTTACAATTTTATTTATTGTCTCTATCATATGTACAGGTATTCTTATTGTCCTCGCTTGATCAGCGATAGATCTGGTAATTGCTTGTCTGATCCACCAAGTTGCATAAGTTGAGAACTTATATCCTCTTCTATATTCAAATTTATCAACTGCTTTCATCAAACCAATATTTCCTTCTTGAATTAAATCCAAAAATTGTAATCCTCTGTTAGTATATTTTTTAGCAATGGATATAACTAACCTTAAATTAGCTTCAACCATTTCTTTTTTTGCAATTCTAGACTCTCTTTCTCCTTTCTGGATTCTACTTACTAGTTTTTTGAATTCACCAACAGAAAGTCCAATTTTTTTGCTAAATTCTACTAATCTATCTCTAATTTCAGCAAAATCTTTTTTAAATTTTTTGAAGAAAGCTTTCCATGCAGGATTTTCTTTTAAAAAAGACTCAAACTTTGGATTAATTTCATTTCCAAGATAATATTTAAGGAATTCTTCTCGAGAAATTTTATTATCAACTGCTAATCTTAATAAAACTCCCTCGAGAGATACTATTTTTTTATTTTCTTTGTAGTGAGATTGCACAAGTTCTTCCACTACGTGAGGAGCAAGTTGAAGGTTTTTAAAATTATCTACCAGAATTTCTTGAATTTTTTTAAAGTTTTTATTTTTTGAAACAGAAAGTTCTTTTGAAGCAAGCAAACACTCTAATTTTTCTATTTGGTATTTTTTTAGTTTTAAATAATTTTTATTTAAGGACTCTAGAATATTTATTATTTTTGGTTTTATTTCTTCTTCCATTTTTGCCAACGAAACATTAAATTCATCATCTTCGCTTGGGGCATTTTCCTCTTCTTTTGTGCTGTCTGTATCTTTATCAATATCTTTTTTTGATTTTGCTTTCTCGCTTACTTTTAATTCTCCATTGTCATCTAAGGAATCAATATCTTCATAAGTTGAATCAATATCTATTATATCTCTAACCAATAATTGTTGATTTTCTATTTGTTCCTTCCACTCAAATATCTTTTTTCCTACAATTGGACTTTGCGTCAAAGCGTTAATCATTACATCTTTTCCAGCTTCAATTCTTTTAGCGATTGCGATCTCACCCTCCCGAGACAATAACTCTACTCCACCCATTTCTCTAAGGTACATTCTTATTGGATCATCGCTTTTATCTGATGTTTTTTCTTCATTGCTGACAGCAACTTCTTTTTTCTTGTTAGATTGATATTGTGATTTTTTCTCAACGAATGTTACTTTCTCGTCTACTAAAATTATTAGAGCTCTTTCAATATTTTCATATGTGCTGTTTCTTTTGCCTAAAGACTTTGCTAATTCTTCATAAGTGACGAAACCTCTATGTTTACCCTTATCTAGCAGTCGCTCGAAGGATTTTGTAATTAATTTTTCAGCCATAATTGAAAAGAGAATTATATATAATGACTAAAAGGAAAAAATCTATACTTTATTTACTCCCTATTTAATTGACTTTTAAGCTTTATCAATTCTGAATATGAGTTTTCATCTAAGTTGTTGATTAGTTTTTGCTCTAGAGATTCTATTTTTTTAAGATTACTTTGATCTTTGTGATCTTGAATTAATTCATCAAGTAAGTCTAAAATATTCTTATCCTCTTTATTTTTTACAATCATTTGTATAATTGAGTTTTCATTTATTTCTTGAATAATTTCATTGAATTTTAAGTTAATTTTTGATTTTAATTTTTCATCATCAAATCCACTAGAAATTGAAGTTACAATAATATTTTTTAAATCCTCATTTTTTTCAGAGAGGAAAAGAATATCCGATATCTCTTCTAATCTTTTTGAAGCAATATGAAAATAATTTAAAATTATAAATAATATAGAAAATTCTGTGATCTGTAACTTTGATAAATTTTTGCTCTTTTGGTGTATAATTTTAGTTTCATTAAGAATTTTATAATCTTTTTTCTTTTTAAACCCAAAGTAATTATTATTTTGTTTAGATGTTTGAATGGGTGTTAATTCTTTAATTTTTTGGAGAAAATCTTCAAGAACATACTTTTTTAATGTTTCGTCTTGAATAGAATAAGACAGTTTTTTAATCGCTTTCTCAAATTTTGAAATTTCGAATGGGTTACTTTGATCAATTTTATTGAAATGATAGTTCCATAAAAAAGATTGGATTATTTCTTTTTCTTTTAACAAATGTATTAATCCGTCTTTACCTTTCTGCTTTATATAATCATCCGGATCTGTTTCGTTGGGCAATATGGAAAAAAAAATTTTATTTTTTTCATTTATTAAAGGGAATAATTTTTCTGCTATTCTCAAGGCAGCAGTTTGACCGCTTTCGTCTCCGTCCAAGCAAATTATAGGATTATTAAAAAATTTCCAAATTAAATTAATTTGTCTTTCTGAAAGAGCGGTTCCTGAATTGGAAATTACATTTTTAATTCCTGAAGCGTAAACACTCACAACATCCATATAACCTTCAACAATTAAAACATCATCTGTATCTGATCTTAAATTCTTTGCTTTATCCAAATTAAAAATTATACTGCCTTTTTTATAAAATTCAGTTTCAGGAGAGTTGATGTACTTTGCTAATTTTCCATCTCGAATTATTCTTCCTCCAAAGGCTATTGTCTCTCCAGTTATATTGTTAATTGGAAAAATGATCCTTGAGTTGAATCTATCTATAAATTTTCCAGTTTTATCGCTTTTATAATAAAGTCCAGTGAGATTTATATCTTCTTCGGAATATTTTTTAAGCAACTGTTCGTAAAAATTATTATTCCAAGGGACATAACCTAGTTTGAATTCTTCAATAATATCTTTTTTTAATCCTCTTTTGATTAAATAATCAATCGCATCTTTGTTATTTGAATTAAATAAATTTTTATTAAAGTAATTTGTGTAATCTTTAAATATATTTTTATAAGTTTGAAATCTCAGCTCCTTCTTTTTATCAAAATTAGAAAATCTGTAAGGTTGCATTCCAGCTTCTGCAGCTAAAGTTTTTACAGCCTCTCCAAAGCCAATTGATTTTGTTTTCATAAGAAAATCGAAAATATTACCGTGTTCCCCGGTGCTAAAACAATGGTAAAATTCTTTTTCATCGTTTACTGTGAATGACGGAGTTTTTTCATTTTTAAAAGGTGATAAACCTATAAATTCTTTTCCTCTTTTTTTAAGCTGAACAGTTTTTCCAATTACTTGAGATACTTTTAATCTTAATTTAATTTCATTTAAGTATTCTTTTGGGTATTTCATTTTTAATGCAAAAGTCCTTTTAAAATTGCACTCACTTTAGAAAAATCTAAAAGGTCTGCATGTTTTGCTTTCAACGCTCCCATAATTTTACCCATATCTTTCATAGAGGTAGCACCGACGGACTTTATCGTTTCCTCGCAAATTTTTTTTGTTTCCTCATCACTAAGTTGTTTTGGTAGGAAAGAATTAATTACCGTAATCTCTTTTTTTTCATTTTCTAAAAGTTCTTTACGGCCAGCTTTTTCATAAACCTCACAAGACTCATTTCTCTGTTTTACCATTTTTTTGAGCAGTGAAATAATGTCACTATCCTTAAGTTCTATTTGGCCTTTTGACCTGCCGGCTATTTCAGCATCTTTTATAGCTGAAACAATTAGTCTTAGAGTAGGATAAGTATTTTTATCTTTCGCTTTTAGGGCTTGATTTAGCTTATCGTCTATTTGTTTTTTTAGTGACATAGTAAGAATTTTTATTTTAATCACAATTCTAATACAAAATAAAAAGAACTTTCTTGACGATTTTGTTTCTATTTCATATGTTGCGCAAAATCATGTTTATAAGTTTTTTACTTTAACTCATGAGTTGTATTTGAAGAAGATTGGTCAAAATATAAACTCTAAAAAAAATCTCAAAAAGATCGATTCCACAGCTATTCTAGTTCTTCAAAACGGCAAGTTTTTTAAAGGCGTAGGTTTAGGTTACAAAGGCACTGTAACTGGTGAGGTATGTTTTAATACTTCTATTACTGGTTACCAAGAAATTATATCCGACCCTTCCTATGCTGATCAGATTATAAATTTTACCTTTCCGCACGTTGGAAATGTTGGAACTAATAAAGAAGATCACGAGTCAGATAAGATTTGGACTAAAGGAGTAATAATAAATACTGAAATAACTAATCCATCAAATTACAGATCTTTAAAACATTTAGATCAATGGTTAAAAAAAAATAAGATTGTCGGAATAACTGGAATTGATACTAGAAATTTAACAAATTTAATTAGAGATAAAGGTGCTCCTAAGGGAACGATATCTTTTTACAACAAAAATAAATTAAATATTAAAAAACTAATTAAAATAACTAATAAATGGAGTGGCCTAAAAAACCTAGATTTGGCAAAAATGGTTACTACTAAAAAAAAATATTTGTGGCAAGATTATAAAACATGGAAAAAGGGAAATGGATATTTAAAAAATAAAAAAAAATTATTACATGTGGTCGCAATAGATTACGGAATAAAGAAAAATATTTTAAGATATTTTTCTGATTTTAATTGTAAAGTTACAATCGTACCATGCAAAACAGATGCAAAAGATATTCTAAAACTTAAACCCAATGGAATATTCTTATCAAATGGACCCGGAGATCCCGCCGCTACAGGGAAGTATGCAATACCGACAATTCAAAAATTAATCAAAAAAAAACTACCCTTTTTTGGAATCTGTTTGGGCCATCAAATCTTAGCTTTAGCACTCGGTGCTAAGACAGAAAAAATGAAATTAGGACATAGAGGAGCTAACCATCCTGTTAAAAATTTGATTGAGGGTAATGTTGAAATCACAAGTCAGAATCACGGATTTGAAGTAGTAAAAAAAGGTATTCCCAAAAATATAAGAGTTACTCACCAGTCTTTATTTGACAACAGCATTGAGGGTATCGAGTTAAAAAACAAACCCGTTTTTTCAGTTCAATATCATCCGGAGTCCAACCCTGGTCCTCAAGATAGTGTTTATTTATTTGATAAATTTGTGAAGAGTATGAAAAAAAATGCCAAAAAGAAAAGATATTAAAAAAATTTTAGTTGTTGGTGCAGGGCCAATAATTATTGGGCAAGCTTGTGAGTTTGATTATTCAGGCACTCAGGCCTGTAAAGCTTTAAAAGATGAAGGGTTTAAAGTAATTCTAATTAATTCTAACCCAGCAACGATTATGACGGATCCAAATGTTGCTGATAAAACTTATATTGAACCTATAACAATAGAGGTTCTTGAAAAAATTCTTATCAAAGAAAAACCTGATGCGATTTTGCCAACTATGGGTGGTCAAACTGCATTAAATTTAGCAATGGAGGCAGAAAAAAAAGGAATTTTAAAAAAATACAAAATTGAACTAATAGGTGCTAACTCTAAAGCTATATCCAATGCTGAAGATAGAAAAAAGTTTAGAAAGAATATGATAGAGATTGGTTTAGATCTTCCCAAATCAAAAATAGTAAACAATTTTAAACAATCTTCAAAAGTATTAAAACAAATCGGATTACCGGCAATTATAAGACCGGCTTTTACTCTAGGTGGTTTGGGAGGTGGTATCGCAAAAAATAGAAAAGATTTTTATAAGATAATAAAAAATGGACTTCACGAGTCACCTGTAAATCAAGTCTTAGTTGAAGAGTGTTTAGAAGGTTGGAAAGAATTTGAAATGGAAGTTGTCAGAGATAAAAATGACAATTGCATTATTATTTGCTCAATAGAAAATTTAGATCCAATGGGAATTCATACTGGGGATTCAGTAACTATTGCTCCAGCACTTACTTTGACAGACAAAGAGTATCAAGTTATGAGGAATGCCTCTATAGCTTGCCTGAGAAAAATTGGTGTGGAAACAGGAGGGTCAAATGTTCAATTCGCAATAAATCCAAAAAATGGAAGAATGGTAATAATTGAGATGAACCCTAGGGTTTCAAGATCATCAGCGCTAGCTTCAAAGGCCACTGGGTTTCCAATTGCAAAAGTAGCAGCAAAGTTAGCTGTGGGTTACACTTTAGACGAATTAAAAAATGAAATTACGAAAGTTACACCTGCATCTTTTGAGCCCACAATAGACTATGTGGTCACTAAAATCCCAAGATTTACATTTGAAAAATTCTCCTCCTCAGCTGCAGTTTTAGGAACATCAATGAAATCGGTGGGGGAAGCAATGGCTATTGGTAGAAATTTTAAAGAGTCTCTTCAAAAAGCTTTGGTATCTTTAGAGACAGGTTTCTCAGGATTAGACCAAATATTTAATTTAAATATTAAACAAATTAAAAAAAAGCTTAAAGAAAATATTCCAAATAAGATTTTACTTGTTGGAGAGGCTATAAGAAAAAAAATAAATTTAAAGGATATAAATAAACTTTCAAAAATTGACCCTTGGTTTTTAAATCAAATAAAAGAAATTGTAGATAATGAGTTTAAGATAAAGAAAAAAGGTCTTCCTAAAAATTTCAATGAATTTAATTATATAAAGTCGATAGGGTTTTCTGACAAAAAATTATCTGAACTTACCAATACTTCAGAGTCTTTAATTAGAAAGAAAAGAACTGCTTTAAAAGTTTTACCAGTTTATAAAAAGGTCGATACTTGTGCTGCAGAATTTAAGTCTTTCACTCCGTATATGTATTCTACTTATCAAAGAAATTTCTCTTATAATTCAGAATGTGAAGCCAATCCGTCTAGTAAAAATAAAATTATAATTCTTGGAGGGGGCCCTAATAGAATAGGTCAAGGAATAGAATTTGATTATTGCTGTTGCCAAGCTAGTTTTGCACTTAAAGAAGCTAAATATGAAACTATCATGGTTAATTGTAATCCTGAAACTGTGTCAACAGATTACGATACAAGTGACAGACTTTATTTTGAACCTTTAATAGATGAATATGTTTTCAATATAATAAAGAGAGAAAAATCAAAAGGTAATGTAAAAGGTGTCATTACTCAATTTGGAGGACAAACTCCGATTAAACTGGCAAAATTTTTATATGAAAATAAGCTTCCAATTTTAGGAACTCAATATTCATCAATCGATCTTGCTGAAGACAGAGATAGATTTAGGAGCCTTTTAAATAAACTTAATTTAAAACAAGCTGAAAGCGGTATCGCTAGAACTTTTCCTCAAGCAATTAAAATTGCTGATAAAATTGGTTTGCCTCTAATTGTAAGGCCATCTTACGTTTTAGGTGGAAGAGCAATGGAGATTGTTCATGAAAAAAGGCAACTCAAAGACTTTGTAAGAGAAGCATTTAAAGTTGCTGAAAAAAATCCAATTTTGATTGATAAGTTTATTGATAATGCAATGGAGATTGATGTTGACGCAATATCGGATGGTAAAAATGTTTTCGTAGCCGGTATTATGCAACACATTGAAGAGGCTGGAATACACTCAGGTGACTCAGCATGTAGTTTACCTCCGGTATCAATAAAACCTTTTTTAATTAAAGAAATTGAAAATCAAACAAAAAAATTAGCCTTAGCTCTTAAAGTTAAAGGTTTCATGAATGTTCAATATGCGATTAAAAAAGATCAGATTTACGTGATAGAAGTTAATCCAAGAGCTAGTAGAACCGTTCCATTTGTCTCAAAGGCGAAAAATTTACCTCTTGCTAAAATAGCCTCTAGAGTGATGGCAGGAGAAAAATTATCAAATTTCAGTTTAAAAAGTAAAACAAAAGATATGTTTGCAGTAAAAGAGGCGGTTTTTCCATTTAACAAATTTCCAAACAGCGATCTTTTACTTGGGCCAGAAATGAAATCAACAGGTGAAGTTATGGGTTTTGATAAAAATTTCGGGATGGCTTTTGCTAAAAGTCAGATTGCAGCCTCAAACTCTCTCCCTAAAAAAGGCTTAGCTTTTATTTCTTTGAAAAATAGTCATAAAGAGGAAGGTGTTCAACTAGCAAAACAATTAGTTAAGTTAGATTTTAAACTTTGTGGGACTGGAGGTACTGCTGATTATATCAGCAAACATGGTATTAAGTGCAGAAAAATTAATAAAGTAAATCAGGGATCTCCTCATATTGTTGACATTCTAAATACTAAAAAAATAGCATTAGTTATTAATACAGGTGGCGGAAATAGTGAAGCTCAATTAAGCGATGCGGTAGCTTTAAGAAGAGCAACGTTAGCTAACAAAGTTCCATATTGCACGAATATGTCAACTGCCAAGGTTTGTTTGGAAGGTATTAAATCTCTTAAATTGAAAGACATCAGTGTTACTTCTTTACAAGATCTTTAGCTTTTAACTTTCCAATCAGTTTCAAAGGTAACATAATTTATTTGAATACATCTTCTCTCTTTTTTGATCTCTTTTTTTTCCATTCCATGCCAAGTGTTTGGTCCGCTGGTAAAGAAGTATCCATAATTATGTTTATAAGGAACTGTTTTAACTTTGTTCAATTTTGCATCATAAAAATCAGTACCTAAATTCTCTGACTCATTGTGTAAATTTACAAAAACTATTGATGACATTAATTTTTCCTCAATATCGCAGTGAGGCTTTAACCAAAAACCTTCTCTATCACAAATTACCTCTAGCCTTACATAAGAATTACTCAAATCTTTTCCAATTAATGATCCAATCTTTTTATAAACATCAGGTGATCTTAATTCTTCTATAAATTTTGTTAAATTTGGAAATTGATTAGAGTTTTCTTTAGTAACATAACATCGAAGTTTTTTTGCTTTACCACCATCTTTAATTCCAGCTCGAAAGGCTCCCTCTCCTCCATCAAGAGCTCTTGTGCCATCGTAATTTAAATTTTGTTTTCTAGGATCAGCTATCTCCGCACTACATATCTCATCAATAGCATTTTGAGTCAGCGGCTGGTTGATTTCAAAATGTTTAAAAGGATCGCTAAATAGTTTAGTTCTTTTTTCTAATGATTTAAATAATTCCATGTTTTTTCATTTTTGCTTTTACAATTGGAGCAATTCTGTTTACTTCATTTAAACTATTGTAACTCCAACTTTCAACCCTGTCTTCTAATTCTCTTGTTATACCTAAATCTTTCAATTGTGAATAAAATTTTTTAAATCTTCCAGTTGGCTTAAAAGACTTCATCATGGCAATATAAACAGGTTTTCCAGTCATCGCAGCCTCTGAAATCATTGACGTGGAGTCGCACGTTACAACAATATAATTTGAAATTGCTAGTGCAGAAAGATAAGCTTTTTTATCAATATTTTTTACAACATGATGATTAATGCTAAAAGTATTAAATGCTATTTTTAAAATATTTTCAGGTGTTCTGTAAGAAGGAATTACAATAATTTTAAATTTATCTGGAGTAAATAATGTCTTAACTTTGTTAAAAAGTTCATGAATTTGTTTTTCTGAATAATTATAATATTTGTTTGGTCCTCCGATAATAAATGCTACTAATTCTTTTCTCTTATCTTTTTCAATTCCAAGATACTTTGAATTATCATTAATCTCTTTTTTTGTTAGATAGTGAATAGCGCCCGTTGTATTAATTATATTTTCACCTTTTAAACGATCATGCTCAGGACTCACTATTAGGTCAAAGTGTTCAAAAGAAACTTTAGGATCTTGTATGTGAATATTGAAAATTTCATTACCTAATCTTTTTTTTAAAGCTATTGATGGTATTACACTTTTTCTTCCACAAGATATAATGATTTTACAATCACATACGAATTTATTTTTTACCAAATTTTCTGATATTGGGCTTATTTTAGGAGGAATTAAATTCCAAAAAGATTTTAATTCAATTTTTTGGTGTTTATAACTTAATCCTAAAGCTTTAGCTAATCCCTCTACTTGACTAACCATGCCGTGCATACCTTGCGTTAAAAGAAGTGCTTTTAATTCTAACATTAGTTACTATATACCTTTACATAATGAATAATAAATCAACAAAACATACAAAAGTGTTAATTCTTGGATCAGGTCCTGCCGGCTATACAGCAGCTATTTATGCGGCTAGAGCTATGCTTAAACCAATACTTGTTCATGGTTCTCAACCCGGAGGACAATTAACTACCACTACAGATGTTGAAAATTACCCTGGATACTCAAAAGTGATTCAGGGGCCATGGCTAATGGATGAAATGAAAGGTCAGGCTGAAGCAGTGGGCACAGAGATGATACAAGATCATATAAGTAAAGTTGACTTAACAAAAAAACCTTTTACAGCAACAGGTGATAGTGGTCAGGTTTACACTGCAGATAGTTTTATAATTTCAACAGGAGCACAAGCAAGATGGTTAAATTTAAAATCTGAACAAGAATTTAGAGGATTTGGAGTTTCAGCATGTGCTACTTGTGACGGGTTTTTCTTTAAAGAAAAAGAAGTGGCTGTAGTTGGTGGGGGAAATGCGGCCGTTGAAGAAGCAATGTTTTTAACTAAATTTGCTTCAAAGGTTTATTTAATACATAGGAGAAACGAACTTAGGGCAGAAAAAATGCTTCAAGCAAAATTAAAATCTAATAAGAAAATAGAAATTATTTGGGATACTGTAGTTGAGGATGTTATTGGCACTACAGAGCCGAAAACTGTTAATGCATTAAAAATTAAAAATGTGAAAGATAATAAAGTTAAAGAGCTTAAAGTTGATGGTTTATTTATTGCCATAGGTCATGATCCAGCAACATCTTTGTTTAAAGATCAACTAAATATGGACAAAGAAGGGTATTTAATTACAAAACCTGACTCTACTGAAACAAATATCCCAGGAGTTTTTGCTGCAGGAGATGTAAAGGATAAAATTTTTAGACAAGCTGTTACCGCTGCTGGAATGGGTTGTATGTCAGCACTTGAAGCTGAAAAATATCTATCTGAGTCTAATTAAGGCTATCACAAAAAGTTTTAATTCTTTGCATTGCTTTTTTCAAATTTTCCATTGAAGTAGCGTAAGATATCCTAAAGTAACCGTCTAAACCAAAGGCAGAACCTTGAACTACAGCTACCTCAGCTTTTTCTAACAGTTTCTCTACAAAATCTTTATCGGTTTTCAGTTTTGTTTTCTTGTTTAGTAGCTTTTTACAGTTTGGAAAAACATAAAAAGCTCCTTCAGGACTTAAGCAGCTTATACCTTTTATATTATTTAAACTATCAACAACGAAATTTCTTCGTTCTTTAAAAGAATTTGATCTTTCTGAAATAAAATCTTGTGTTCCGTTTAAAGCTTCGACTGCAGCTGCTTGGCTTATAGATGTAGGATTACTAGTTGATTGAGATTGAATTTTAGCCATCGCTTTAATTATTTCTTTTGGACCTGCAGCATAACCTATTCTCCAGCCAGTCATTGAGTAAGATTTGCTCACTCCATTCATAGTTAAAGTTCTGCTTTTTAATTTTTCGATTTGCGCAATTGTAAAAAATTTAAAACCGTCATAAGTAATATGTTCGTAAATATCATCGCTTAAAATATATAAATTTTTATATTTCATTAAAATCTTCGATAAAGCTATTATCTCATCTTTGGTATAACCAGAGCCTGTAGGGTTAGACGGAGAGTTTATAATTATCCACTTTGTTTTCTTTGAAACTACTTTTTTTAATTTTTCTGGTGTTAATTTAAAATTATTTTTTTCATCACACTTTATTATTTTAGGTTTTCCCCCAGCTAACAAAACAATGTCAGGGTAAGAAACCCAATAAGGTGCTGGAATAATGACCTCATCACCTTTATTAATGGTTGCCATAAAAGCATTATATAAAACTTGCTTTCCACCAGTTCCAACGGAAATTTGATCAAGCTCATATGATAAATGATTTTCTCTAGAAAATTTTGCTTGGATAGCTTTTTTTAAAGCTGGAGTTCCATCCACTGCTGTATATTTTGTATCCCCTTTTCTAATCGCCTCTATTGCCGCTTCTTTAATATTGTCTGGAGTATCAAAATCGGGCTCCCCAGCTCCTAAACCGATAACATCCTTTCCAGCAGCTCTCATTTCCCTTGCTTTTGAGGTAACTGCTATTGTAGGCGACGGTTTTATACGTTTTAAACTATTGGAAACTATGCTCATTGAAATTTATAATATAATTAATTTATTATTAACACAAAATGCAAAATACTTATCAAGAAAAATTAGCTGATCTAGAAGTTAATAACTCAAAAAAAATTAAGAAGTTAGAGGGAGGTATTAACTTTAAAATCAAAAGTGATTTTCAACCTAGCGGTGACCAACCAGATGCCATAAAGCAAATATTAAAAAACTTAAAAGATAATAAACAGGAACAAGTGCTTTTAGGGGTCACGGGATCAGGTAAAACATTTACAATGGCAAAGGTTATCGAAAAGGCTAATAGACCAGCTCTAATTCTAGCACCAAACAAAACTTTAGCTGCTCAATTGTACGGAGAATTTAAAAGTTTTTTTCCAGATAATGCTGTAGAATATTTTGTATCATATTACGATTACTACACTCCAGAAGCATACGTTCCTAGATCTGATACTTACATTGAAAAAGAGGCCTCAATAAATGAGCAAATTGATCGAATGAGACACTCAGCAACAAGATCTTTATTGGAAAGAGATGATGTAATTATTGTTGCAAGCGTATCATGTATTTATGGTTTAGGTTCTGTAGAGGCATACTCGAAAATGACTATTACCTTAAAGAAAAATTATGAGTACGAGCGAGACGATTTAATAAGAGCATTTATAAACTTACAGTACAAAAGAAATGATCAAAATTTTTTTAGAGGGACGTTTAGGGTAAGAGGAGAAAATTTAGAGATCTTTCCATCACACTTAGAAGATAGAGCTTGGAGAATAAGTTTTAATTTAAATAAATTGGAAAAAATTGAAGAATTTGACCCACTTACTGGAGATAAGACAAATGATTACTCAATTATAAAAATTTACGCTAATAGTCATTATATAACTCCTAAACCTACTATCGAGCAAGCAATCAAACAAATAAAATCCGAGTTAGCTGAGACTTTAAAAAAACACAGAGAAAATAATAAACTTTTAGAGGAGCAGAGATTAAGAGAACGAACTAAGTTTGATTTAGAAATGATTGAAGCCACCGGAACTTGTGCAGGGATAGAAAATTATTCAAGATTTTTATCAGGAAGAAAAGCTGGTGAACCACCTCCTACTCTGTTTGAGTATTTTCCAGATAATGCAATTATATTTGTAGATGAAAGTCACGTAACAGTCCCTCAATTAAATGGTATGTATAAAGGTGATCGTACAAGAAAAAGTACTTTAGCCGAATATGGGTTTAGACTCCCGTCATGTATGGATAATAGACCTTTAAAATTTGAAGAGTGGGATTTAATGAGAACACAAACTGTTTTTGTCTCTGCTACTCCAGGACCTTGGGAGCTAAAACAAACAAGTAATAAATATATTGACCAAATCATTAGGCCAACAGGTTTAATAGACCCACCAGTTGAAATAAGACCAGCCAAAACTCAAGTTGATGATCTTATGCATGAAGCGAAAGAGATTGTAAAAAAAGGATATAGAGTTCTCGCTACAACACTGACAAAAAAAATGGCTGAAGATCTTACTGAGTACCTCCACGAAAATGGTCTTAAAGTAAGATACATGCACTCTGATATTGATACTCTTGAAAGAATTGAGATCATAAGAGATTTGAGAATGGGAGTGTTTGATATTCTTGTAGGAATTAATTTGTTAAGAGAGGGATTAGATATTCCAGAATGTGCTTTGGTAGCAATTTTAGATGCTGATAAAGAGGGATTTTTAAGATCTGAAACTTCTTTAATTCAAACAATTGGAAGAGCTGCGCGAAATGTTGATGGTAAAGTAATTTTATATGCTGACAAAGTGACGAATAGCATTGAAAAGGCAATTAAGGAAACAGACAGAAGGAGAAATAAACAATTAGAATATAATAAGAAAAATGGAATAACTGCTGAGTCAGTAAAAAAAGAGATAAGTGATATTTTAGAGTCTGTTTATGAAAAAGATTACGTTAAAATTAGTGAAGGTTCAAACGTAGGTGGTAACTTAAAAAAACATCTTAAAGCTTTAAACAGAAAAATGAAGGAAGCTGCATCTAATTTAGAATTTGAAGAGGCTGCTAAACTAAGAGATGAAATGAGAAAACTCGAGGCTAGTGAACTTGAAATAACTTTAAATCCTAAAATATCTCAATATAATTTGAAAAGTAAGGTGTATCCAAAAGGAAGATCAACTATGGGTATGCCTGGCACAAAACCAAGAAAAGCGATAAAAAAATGGAAGCCAAAAAAATAATTATCACTGGCGGAGCTACTAGAATAGGATCTGCAATCGCTAAAAGTTTAGTTAGCTTTGAAACAAAAATAGCTATCCACTTTAACAAATCTAAAAGTAGCGCTTTAAAATTAAAAAAAGAATTAGAGGAACTTGGGGCTGAAGCATACTTATTTAAAGCCGATTTAAATAATTTAAAACAAACCGAAACTTTAATAAAAAAAGCTTATAAAACTCTTAAAGGTTTAGATTGTTTAATTAATAATGCATCTATCTTTGAAAACGATAACCTTGAAAATTTTTCTGAAAAATCCTTTACAAAACATATGAATATCAACTTAAAATCACCAGCGATCTTAACTCAAAAATTTAAAAAATTAATTAAAAACAGAGAGGGATGTATCATAAATATAATTGATCAAAGAGTTGAAAAATTAACTCCTTTTTTTTTCTCTTACACTCTTAGTAAATCTTCATTGGCGACTTTTACAAAAACATCAGCCATGAAATTAGCGCCTAGTATAAGAGTGAATGGTATTTCACCCGGACCAACATTAAAAAACAAAAGACAATCTGAAAGACACTTCAAAAAGCAATGGAAATCCACACTCTTAAAAAAAAAAGTAGATTTAGAAAACATATGTAATGGAGTAAAGTTTCTTATCGAAAATAAAAATATAACAGGAGAGATAATTAATATTGATAGCGGGCAAAGACTTGCATGGCAAACACCAGATATTATTAATACAAAAGAATGAAAATAATTAAATTTAAGAAAAAAGAAAAATTTAAATATAAAAGAAAAGTAATTATAAAAGATTTAATCTTAAATATTTCTATAGGAATACACAACTTTGAGAAAAAAAAGAGACAAAGAGTAAAATTTAATATTGAAATTTTGACAAATCCACATGTGTCTCCAAATAACAAAAATTTGAATTCTATACTTAATTATGAGGAAATTGTTAGCAAAATTGAAAAAATTGCTTATCTAAAACATCACGAGTTACTAGAAGACTTAGCGGAAAATATTTTTAACATGATATTTAGAAATAATCTTGTAAAAAAGATTTATCTTAAGATAGAAAAGTTAGATATCTTAAAGAAAACTAAGTCTGTTGGCATCGAGGTATCAAAATCAAAAGTATGATTAGTAGTTTAGAGCTAGGAAAAAAAGTAATAAAAGAAAAAATACCGTTGATACCGAAAAATCCCGGTGTTTATAAAATGATTAGTTCCACTGGTGAAATTCTATATATTGGTAAAGCTAAAAATATCCCAAATAGACTTAAAAATTATGTTACTGAGTCTAATCTTCCTATTAGAACTGAGAGAATGCTTTCACTTACGCATAATCTCGAAACTACTACTACAAATAATGAAAGTGAGGCTCTACTATTAGAGGCAAATTTAATAAAAAAACATAAACCCCGTTACAACATACTTTTGCGTGATGACAAATCTTTTCCTTATATTTACATTGGTAATAAAGATAAGTGGCCTCAACTTACAAAGTTAAGAGGGAAAAAATCAAAAACAGGATATTATTTTGGTCCATTTGCATCAATTGGTTCTGCTAATTGGACAATAAAAATTTTACAAAAAATTTTTCTTTTGAGAGTCTGTGACGACACTGTTTTCAAAAATAGAGAGAGACCGTGTATCTTATACCAAATTAAGAGATGCTCTGCTCCGTGCGTTGGACACATAAATGAAAAAGATTATGAATCTACAGTCGCAGATGCAATTGACTTTATTTCGGGAAAATCTAGAAGAATTCAGAAAAACTTATCCAAAGAGATGGAAAAAGCTAGTAAGGAATTGGATTACGAGAAAGCAGCTATAGCTAGAGATAGAATAAAAGCATTAACTCAAATACAAACCTCTCAGAAAATAAATCAAACAAATTTAACTGAAGCCGATGTTATCAGCATTTATAAAGAGACAGGAAAAACATGTGTACAAGTGTTTTTTTTTAGGTCAAAACAAAACTGGGGTAATCAGGCTTTTTATCCAAAACATGATCCAGATGACAGTGTAGAAGATATAATAAGCTCTTTTATATCCCAATTTTATGAAAACAAAACTATTCCCAGACTTATATTAACTAACTGTAAAGTCAAAGATAAAGAACTAATTGAAAAAACATTCTCCAACAAGGATAAAAAAAATATTATCATTAAGCTAGCAAAAAGTAAAAACGAGATAAGTATTTCTAGTCTTGCAGAGAAAAATGCAAAACAATCTTTAAAACAAAAACTCGTTCAATCTGATACTAACAATAATCTTATCGATGAATTAGCATCTAAATTTAATATTAATAATAATATAGAATTGATAGAAGTTTACGATAATAGCCACATTCAGGGAACTGACTCTGTTGGATCATTGATCTGTTTTAGTAATGAAGGTTTTGTGAAAAAAAGATACAGGAAATTCAATATTAAAAATGAAAAGGTAAAAAATGATGACTATGGGATGATGAAAGAAGTTTTATTTAGAAGGTTTTCAAAAGCTATTAAAGAAAAATCTGGCTCACTGTCATTGCCAGATTTAATAATGATAGATGGCGGAAAAGGACAGTACTCTGTATCTAGAGAAGTTCTTAATGAATTAGGATTACACGACTTACCAATTTTAGCTGTAGCGAAGGGTAAAAGAAGAAATGCTGGAGAGGAAAAAATCTATTACAAAAGTAAAGAGTATATTTTAGATAGAAATGATCCATTATTATTTTTTATACAAAGACTTCGAGATGAAGCTCATAGATTCGCTATAAGTACCCATAGAGCCAAAAGAAAGAAAAACTTAAGCAAATCTTTATTAGATCAAATACAAGGAATTGGTAAACAAAGGAAAAGAGCTTTATTAAATCATTTTGGGTCTGCGCGTGCTGTTGAATCTGCAAGCTTTGATGATTTAAAATCAGTAGAGGGAATAGAGGACAGTATAGCAAAGAAAATATATGATTATTTTCACGAATAAATGAAATTAAAAATACCAAACATACTGACAATTGGCCGAATAATTATTGTACCGATTTTTGTTATAACTTTTTTTATTCCAGGTTTCTTTGGAGATTTGATTCCATTCTTCTTATTTGTTTTAGCAAGCTTCACAGATTATTTAGATGGTTTATTAGCAAGATTTTTTAAAGAAGAGTCTAAGTTGGGAGAACTTTTAGATCCTATTGCAGACAAAATACTTGTTGCTGCTGCTTTAATATTGCTTGTAATGAATGGAACAATAAAAAATTATGAGGTAATTGCTGCAGTAATTATTTTAACAAGAGAAATCTTAGTGTCTGGTCTAAGAGAGTTTTTAGCAAAGGGAAAAATTATAATGCAAGTAACAAGCTTAGCCAAAATGAAAACTTTTATTCAAATGACTTCAATTGCAATTTTACTTACTGGAGATATTGGAAATAAAATTATAAATTTTCAAGATTATAATGCTCAAACAGTAGGAATTATTTTGCTGTGGTTATCAGCTTTTTTAACATTATATACGGGCTATGATTATCTTAGAAAAGGTATTGATCATGCAATAAACGAGGACAGTAAAGACTAAGCAGCAGTATCTTTTCTAACTAATTTTTGATAAGCATCGTTTAAATCATGAATTAAGTTACATACTTTAAATTTGTATTCTTCAATTTGAGAAACAGGTGTTACTTCTGCAGCGGTCCCTGTCAAAAAACATCCCACAAACTCTTTCATTTCTTCAGGTTTAATTTTTCTTTCAATTATTTTAATCCCTTTAGATTTTGCAATTTTTATAACTTCACGTCTAGTAATGCCATCAAGAAATGAGTCCGGTATTGGAGTATGAAGTTCTTCATTATGACTTTTAAAGAAAACATTTGCTCCTGTTGCCTCTGCAATATTTCCTTCATGATCTAACATTAATGAATCTGTAAAACCTTTTGCCTCTGCTTCATGTTTTGATAAAGTGCAAATCATATATAAACCGGCTGCTTTAGTATCCCAAGGTATAGTATTTGGTGCAGGTCTTCTCCAGCTTGAAATATTAAGTTTTATTCCATTCTGTTTTAATTTTGGATCGAAATAAGATCCCCACTCCCAAGTTGCAATCGCAACATGGATTTTATTTTTTTGTGCAGAGATGGCCATCATTTCGCTTCCTCTCCAAATTAAAGGTCTTACATAACCACTCTTTACTTTTTGAATATGAACAATATTCCTACAAGCATCATTTATTTCTTTTTGGGAATAAGGAACTTTAATACCCATTCTTTTTGCTGAGTAAAATAATCTTTCTGTATGCTCCTCTAACTTGAAAATTTCTCCATCATAGACTCTTTCACCTTCAAAAACACAGCTGGCGTAATGTAAACCATGGTTTAAAATATGAATATTAGCATCCTTCCAATCAACGGTTTTACCATTGAACCAAATTTTTCCTGATCTCTTATCGTAAGGTACACTTTCCATTTGATGTAAATATATAGATTTTTTTAATATAAAAAAGTATATTTCAATTTAGAATAAGTCAATATGACTTACCATTATGAAAGATTTACTTTATCTCAAAGATGATCAAATTAAGGAGTTTATTCAATTGCTTTATTACGCTTATAGGGAAACTTTTGCAGATCCAAGAGAAATTTTATCAAAAAAATTTTTTGGGCCAGCACATTTAAGGGCTTTGCATCTAATAGAGAGAAACCCAGGTATTCATTTAGGAGAATTGATTTATAAACTAAAAGTTACAAAGCAAAGTTTAAATAGAGTATTGCGTGACTTAATAAATTCAAAGATGATTAAACAAATTCAAGACGAAAACGATACAAGAAAAAAAAATTTATTTTTAGATAAAGAGGGAAAGGTTTTTTTTGATGTAGTTTATAATTCTCAAAAAAGAAGAATATTTAACGCTTTAAAAAGCTCTAGCTCTGACTCAGTGATAAAATTTAAAGATGTGTTAAAAAAAATTATAGATGGAAAATAATAAAATTCATATTTTGGTAGTAGATGACGACGATGGGATTAGAAATCTTTTAAAAGATTATTTATTTAATAACAATTATATAGTTTCAACTGCAGAGAATGGGGATCAAGCAAAAAAAAAGTTGGAATATTTTAAATTTGATATAATTATTTTAGATGTGATGATGCCTGGTAAAGATGGATATGAACTTACGAAAGAAATAAAAAAAAATATAAATGTTCCTGTTATATTACTTACAGCAAAAGGAGAAGTTGAAAATAGAATTAAAGGTTTAGAGTTTGGTGCCAATGATTATTTAGGGAAACCTTTTGAGCCAAAAGAATTATTATTAAGAATTAAAAATATAATCGCTAATACTAAAAAATTGGATTTAAATATAGGTCATTTAGTAGGTAAAGCTGAGATAAATCTCAATAAAATGATTATTAAATTAGAAGAAAAAAATAACAAGATTAATAACTCTGAAAAAAAAGTTTTAGTTGAAATGTTATCTAACCCAGGAAAAACATTTTCTAGAGAAGAGATAGGTAAAATTTCTGGGATATCGCAAGAAAGATCTATTGATGTTATGATTACAAGATTAAGACAAAAACTTGAAATAAACCCAAAAAATCCAAAATATTTACAAACTATAAGGGGTTCTGGATATGTTCTATGGATTGAATAGATTATTAAAAATTATTTTACCAAAAAGATTATTTTATAGAGCTTTAATAATAGTTGCTGCTCCGACAATTATTTTACAATTAATTATAACAATTGTTTTTTATGACAGCATTTGGATCAAGGCTAATAAAAATATTACTAGGTCATTAGTATCTCAACTTAAGGCTATTCAAGAAGTTTACCAAAATGATAAAAAAAATTTAGATTTTTTTACTGACAGTTATAAAAATAACTTTAATTTTGAAATTGGAATAAGTAAAGATATCTTTCCAAGTTATACAGGTGAACGAAAATTTAGCCCAATGGACAGATCGCTAAGAAGAGAATTAAAATCTACATTTGGTAATAACAATTATTGGTTTAATACTTCTAAGTTTAAAAATGCAGTTGAGATAAAAATACGATCAGAAAATGAAACCATCGAATTTTTAGTACCAAAAGAGATGGTTTCTACATCATCTATAAGGTTATTTGTTTTGTGGACAACTTTACCTTCTTTATTATTAATAATTATTGCTTTGATATTTTTAAAAAATCAAACAAGGCCTCTAGTGAAACTTGCTAAAGCAGCTGAAAGATTTGGAAAAGGGGATTATGTAAATGATTTTCGACCATCAGGTGCACAAGAAATTAGAAAAGCTGCATATGAATTTGACAGAATGGCCAAAAGAATTAATCGTCATTTAAATCAAAGATCTGAAATGCTTTCTGGCATAAGTCATGATTTACGAACACCTTTAACTAGATTGAAACTACAGTTAGCCATGATTAAAGAGAAGGAATTATCTGAGAAAATGTCAAAAGATATCGACGAAATGGAAAAAATGCTAAATGATTACCTTCAATTTGCTAAAACTCAATCTCAAGAGAATACCGCTAGTGTCAATTTAAAAGATTTATTTGATGAGATTAAAAGTCAAATTAATAATGACAATTTAAAAATTGTTTGTAATAGTAGTATAAATTTAATGGGCAGGCCTACCTCTTTAAAAAGGAGCTTCGAAAATATTATTCAAAATGGTCTTACTTATGGAAAAAAAGTATTTGTTGAATTAATTAAAGGGAACAATCGAGCTATAATAATTTTTGAGGATGATGGCCCGGGAATACCTGAAGATCAATTCAAAAATGTTTTAAAGCCTTTTTTCAGATTAGATAAAAGTAGAAGCTTAAATAAATCCGGGGTTGGTTTAGGACTAGCTCTTGTGGAAGATATTATCAATTCCCATGGTGGAAACATACAGTTAGGAAAAAGTAGATACAATGGTCTGCAAGTAAAAGTTACTTTACCTTTCTAGCTTTTTTTATTTTCTTAAGTTTTTTAATTTCTTGATCTTGTTTTTCGATAATTTTTTTTAATACCTCAAATTCCTCTCTAGAAACAAGGTTAAGTTTATTAATTATTTTATCTTTTTTAAATTTTAAATCTGTAATCATCTCTTCTCTTATATCTTTTGATGTTAAAATACCGTTTTCAATCAGGTGGGAAAGTGTTTTTAAAATTTTTTCTGAATTACTCATATCTTATCTTATTTGAAAGGTATCTTAATTTCAAATATGTTATAAGCTAAACAATGTTTATACATAATTTAGATCCTGTTATATTTGATTTTGGTTTTTTCGCTGTGAGATGGTACTCTTTAGCATATATCTTAGGTATTTTGATTGGTTGGTGGTATGGAAAAAAAATAATATCTAATATACCTGAAAAATCTAAAGGAAGTTTAGTCGCAAATGATTTTGATGATCTTATTTCCTATCTAATTATTTCAATGATTATTGGGGGCAGAGTTGGATATGTAATTTTTTATAATCCGATTTACTATTTTAATAATCCTTCAGAAATTTTAAAGATTTGGCTTGGCGGCATGTCTTTTCATGGGGCATTGCTTGGTATTATTTTGGGTACATATTATTTTGCGATTAAAAAGAATATTAAAACATTTTTTTTATTAGATATTATCGCATGCGTATCTCCAATAGGAATATTTTTTGGTCGAATAGCAAATTTCATCAACGGGGAGTTAGTCGGTAAAGTAAGTAATATTTCATGGAGTGTTATATTTCCTTCAATAGATATGATGCCAAGACATCCATCGCAATTATATGAAGCTTTTTTTGAGGGAATGGTTTTATTTTTAATTATGAAAAATACTATCTTTAAACAATCTTACAAAGTAGGTACCTGCTCTTATCTTTTTTTAATATATTATGGAATTTTTAGAGTTTTCTCAGAGTTTTTTAGAGAACCTGATGAGCAACTTGGCTATTTCTTTGAATATTTAAGTATGGGGACTATTTTAAGTATTATTATGATCTTAGCAGGTTTAATTATTTTAAATTTCTTAAAAAAAAATGAAAAATCATAAAAAATTTTTTAAAAAAACAAAATTATTACCTATAGATGAATTTTTTCAAAAAATTTTATATGAAAAGAAAATTGGATATTATAATACTAATCATCCTTTTGGAAAAGATGGTGACTATCTAACAGCCCCTAAAATTTCAAATTTATTTTCTGAAATGATTGCTATTTGGATAATTTCTACATGGGAGAATTTTAATAAACCGAAAGTATTCAACATTGTAGAGCTTGGTCCGGGTGATGGTAGTTTAATGAAAGTCCTTATTGATGTTTTTAAAAAATTTCCAAATTTTAACAACGCAAAAAAGATTTATTTTTACGAAAAGAGTAAACTTTTAATAAGTAATCAAAAAAAATATTTTAACAAAAAACAAGTATCATGGATCGATAATTTTGACAAAGTAAGAAAAGGCCCAGTAATATTTTTTGGTAATGAATTTTTAGATGCTATACCAATAAAGCAATTTATTAAAAAAAAGAACATTGTGCTAGAAAAGTATTTTCAGATAAATCAAGTTGATAATATTGAAGAAATTTTTAAAAAAGCATCCAAAAAAGATGTTCAAATTATTAAATCTTTTAAAACTTTAAAAAAACTTAAATTTATTGAATTTCCTAAATTAGGATTTAAAATTTTAGATAAAATTATCAAAAAAATTCAAAAATTTGAGGGATGTCTTCTATTAATAGATTATGGGTATGTAAAACAAGCCAATAAGAATACTTTACAATCGGTTAAACGGCATAAAAAAAATGATATATTAAAAAATTTAGGGGAGGCAGATGTGACGTCCCATGTCAATTTTTCTTTATTAGATGAATACTTTTTAAAAAATAAAATGAAAGTAAAAAAAACAATAACTCAAAACGAATTCTTAAGAAAACTAGGAATCATTGAGAGAGCTGAAATATTAGGAAAAAAAATGAAATTTAGTGATCAAACTAACTTATACCTAAGATTAAAACGTTTATTAAGCCCAAAATCTATGGGAGATTTATTTAAAGTAATTTTAGCTTATAAATTTAAAAAAAATAATTACTTAGGATTTGATTAATGTTTTTTTCAAAAAAACTTAAGAGTTTTAAAGAAATTAATCACTGTTTTTTTTCAAGAAAAAGTGGCTTCTCGAAAGGAATATATCAAAGTTTGAATTGTGGCAGAGGTTCTAGAGATAACAAAAAAAATATTAATAGAAATTTAAGATATGTATCAAAAAAAATGAATCGCAAAAATAATGAATTAATTCTAATGCATCAAACTCATAGCAATAGAGTGACCCACATAAAGGCAAACAACAGAAATTATAAAATTAATTCAGATGCTATGATTACTGAGATTAAAAGAATTGCTTTAGGTGTGGTAACTGCAGATTGCGTTCCTATTTTACTTTATGATCGTGCTAATGGAGTCGTAGGATGCATTCATGCTGGGTGGAAAGGAGCATATTCTGGAATTGTAGAAAAAACCATTTATAAGATAAAAAAATTAAATGTTAAAAATGAAATATATGCAAGCGTTGGTCCATGTATTGGAAAAAAAACTTACGAGGTCGATAACAAATTTTTTAAAAAATTTATTAATAAATCAAAAAATTATCGTAAATATTTTACCAGAAAAAATGAATACAAAAAATTGTTCAATCTGAGGAAATTTGTTGCCGACAAGCTTTTAAGACAAAAAGTAATCGTTGACCATATAAATAGAGACACTTTTAAAGATAAGAATAACTTTTTTAGCTACAGAAGATCATCAATTTTAAAACAAAAAGACTATGGAAGGTGTATATCTGTAATAAGTTTAGGATAGATTAAATTTGAAAACCTTTTAAAATAATTGTATAAATAAGCACTTTTCATGAAAATTTTATCTGGAACAAGCAATCTCAAGCTTAGCAAAGATATTTCCAAAAACCTAAAATTAAAATTAATTAACACTAATATTAAGAGATTTGCAGATGGAGAAATTTATATTGAAATAAATGAAAACATAAGAGGAAATAGTGTTTTTGTTATTCAGTCTACTTCTAATCCTGCAAATGATAACATAATGGAACTTTTACTTGTGGTTGATGCCCTTAAAAGATCTTCAGCAAAAACTATTACTGCGGTAATTCCATATTTTGGTTATGCAAGACAAGATAGAAAAGTTGCGCCGAGAACATCAATTTCCGCAAAAGTTGTGGCAAACCTTATTTCAAATGCCGGAGCTACAAGAGTAGTTACTGTAGATTTACATGCAGGACAGATTCAAGGATTTTTTGATATGCCGGTTGATAATTTATATACAGCACCTTTGTTTGCAAAATATATTAAAAAAAAATTTAGCTCAAAAAAATTAATTTGTGTTTCTCCAGATGTTGGGGGTGTTGCAAGAACCAGAGCTTTAGCTACTAGAATAAAAGCTGATTTAGCAATTATTGACAAAAGAAGGCCAGCGCCTGGAAAATCTGAAGTGATGAATATTATAGGAGATGTTAAAAATAAAACATGTATTATCGTCGATGATATAATTGATAGTGGAGGAACGATCGTAAATGCAGTCGAAGCTCTAAAAAAAAATGGCGCTAATGAAGTTTACGTCTTTATTACTCATGCCGTATTGAGTGGAGATGCAGTTAAAAAAATTAAAAATTCAAAAATAAAAAAACTAATAATCACCGATACCATTGATAATTCTAATAAAATTAAAGATAATAATAAAATTGAGGTGTTATCTATTGCCTCACTGATGTCGGAGGCTATTAAAAGAATAGCTAATTCAAATTCTGTATCGGATTTGTTTAATTAACACTTGTTTTAATTAAGATCTTGAGTTATATACCCAATTTTATATTTTTTATGAATAATCTTAAAGCAATTAAAAGAAAAAGTTTATCATCTGGCTCAAATAACAAATTACGGGCTGAGGGTTTTATACCTGCAATTTTATATGGAGGTAAAGATCCAAATCAAAATATTTCAGTAAGTAAAAAAGAAATTTCCAACATAATTAATTCAGACACATTTTTATCAAAAGTTTTAGAAATTGAAGTGGATGGAAAAAAAGAAAAAGTTATACCAAGAGATGTATCTTATCATGTTGTATCAGAGGAACCGATTCATATCGACTTTATGAGAATTGTTTCAGGTAAAAAAATTATTATAGAAATACCTGTTAAGTTTATTAATCATCCAGACTCTCCAGGTTTAAAACGGGGAGGAGTATTGAATATCGTTAGAAGGAAGGTTGAATTAAAATGTCCGGCAGAAAATATTCCTGATGAGATCGTTGTAGATTTAAATGGAACGGACATAGGAACTAGTATTAAGATTTCCTCTGTAAAGCTTCCAGAAAACGTTTTACCCACAATTACAGATCGTGATTTTGTTGTCGCGACCGTAGCAGCTCCAACAGTAATAAAAGAGCCGGAAAAGCCAGCCGAGGAGGCAGCAGCAGAAGGTGCAGAGGGTGAGGTTGCAGCAGATGGAGCGGAAGCAGCAACGAAAGAAGGTGAAGGAGCTAAAAAAGATGATAAACCTAAAGATGGTGCTGCTGAAAAAAAACCTGATGATAAAAAACCAGCCGAAAAAAAACCTGCTGAAAAGAAATAACTAAAATGCTTTTACTCGTTGGATTAGGAAATCCAGGATCTAATTATACAAATACAAGACACAACATCGGATTTAAAATAATAGACGCTATAAATGCTCATTTTAAACTTTCCAAACAAAAACCAAAATTTAAAGGCTTATTAACAACTGGAAGTATTGAAGAAAAAAAAATCTATGCAATTAAGCCATTAACTTTTATGAACAATTCAGGTACCGCAATTAAGGAGCTTATAGATTATTTTAAGATTGATGCTAAAGATGTAATTGTTTTTCATGATGACATGGATATTGATTTTGGAAAAGTCAAAGCTAAATTTGGAGGTACAAGCGCTGGACATAATGGCATTGAATCAATAGATAAGTTTATCGGAAAAGATTACTCTAGAGTGAGAATAGGAATTGGTCATCCGAAACATAAAAAGAAAGTCAACAACCATGTTCTAGAGGATTTCAAAGAGGATGAAGAAGAAAAAATAAAAGAAATTACAGAAAATATTGTAAAACAAATTCCTACATTAATTGATAAAAAAATAGATTTATTTTCAAGTAAAGTTAATCAGAACCTTAATGGGATTTAAATGTGGAATAGTTGGCTTACCAAATGTTGGTAAATCAACTTTATTTAACGCTTTAACAGCTTCAAAAAATGCAGAGGCTGCGAATTTTCCTTTTTGCACGATTGACCCTAATATAGGTATAGTTGATGTAATTGATGAAAGACTGGATCAACTATCTATATTATCAAAATCCAAGAAAAAAATTTATACAAATATTACATTTGTTGACATAGCTGGTTTAGTAAAAGGAGCATCCAAAGGTGAAGGTTTAGGCAACAAATTTCTTGCTCACATTAGAGAAGTTGATGCAATTATACATTTAGTTAGATGTTTTGACTCTGATAAAATTACTCATGTAAACTCAAAGATAAACCCAGCTGATGATTTAGAAATAATTAAAACTGAGATTCTTCTATCAGACCTAGATATTATCCACAAAAAATTAGAAAAAAGTAAAAAAAAACTTCTCGGCGAAAAAGACATTGAAATTTTAGAGCAAAAATTTAAGCAATTAGAAAAAGGTGAGGAAATAACTTTTGATAATAAAGAGGAAAAAAAAATTCTAACTAGTATTGGTTTACTTAGTGTAAAACCAAAAATAATTGTTTGTAATGTTGATGAAGAAAATCTATCTGATGGTAATCAATATACTCAACAAATAAAAAAAAAATATCCTAACGAAAAAACAATTAACATTTGTGCTGATATAGAAGACCAAATAACAGGACTTGATAAAAGTGAAAAAGAGTCTTTTATGAAAGATATAGGTTTATACAAAACTGGAATAAATAAATTGATTAAAGAAGGTTACGATCTACTACAATTGAATACTTTTTTTACATCCGGTCCTGAGGAAAGTCGAGCATGGACAGTGAAAAAAAATACTCCAGCATCTAAAGCAGCAAGTGTAATACACACAGATTTTGAAAAAAATTTCATTAGAGCAGAAACAGTATCATGTGATGATTTTCTCAAATATGGAAGTGTTGAAAAATGCAAAGAAAATGGAAAACTTAGGATTGAAGGAAAAGATTATATAGTTAAAGATGGAGACGTATTATATTTCCGTGTCAATCCTTGACCAAATTTTTTTCATACTCAAATAAACTAATACCGTTAATAAAATTAAGTAAATGATTACTTTTACTCCAGTTTTATGTCTCTCCTCGAGTTCAGGTTCAGCAGCCCATGCCAAAAAAGTTGTTACATCTTTAGCCATTTGATCAACAGTAGACTCGGTGCCATCTGCATATTCAACTAGACCATTCATTAAATTATTTGGCATTTTAATTTTATTGCCAGCCATATATTTATTGTAATAAACACCGTCATCAAGAGTTACACCTGGAGGAGGATCTTCGTAACCTACAAGAACTGAATAAATATAATTAGCTCCTCCTTTTCTTGCCTTGACTAAAACTGACATATCAGGCGGGTATGCCCCACCATTAGCAGCTGTTGCTGCCTGAACATTAGGGTATGGACTTTTAAATTTGTCTGAAGGTTTTCCTGGTCGAGTAAACATTTCTCCTTGAGAGTCTGGACCATCCTCTATTTCAAAACTAGCAGCAATTGCTTTTACTTCTTGTTCTGAAAATTCAGGTCCGCCAGGTTCTCCTAGATTTCTATAGCTAAGATATTGCATTGAATGGCAAGAAGCACAAACTTCTTTATAAACTTGAAAGCCTCTTTGTAGTGATGCTCTATCAAAGGTTCCCGTTAAACCTTTAAAACTCCAATCCACTTTAATTGGATCCACCATTTCAGCGCTTTGTAGTGGTCTAAGTGAGATAAGTAGCAAAAAAGATAAAACGAGTAGTTTTATATTAGACTTTATCATTAACCTTCCTAGCTAAAGATGGTTCTGCTCCTCCAGTTAATACTGGCTCGGAGATACTCATAGGAATCGGGTCTGTTTTTTCTAAATAACCAACAACAGGCATAACTACTATAAAATGTAAAAAGTAATAAATAGTTCCCACTCTAGCTAATACTAAGTAAATTCCTTCAGCTGGCATCGCACCAACATAACCAAGCATTAGAACGTCTATTACTAGTATCCAAAAGAACTGTCTATAAATCGGTCTAAAAACAGCCGATCTAACTTTTGATGTATCTAACCATGGTAAGACAAATAAAATAAAAATTGCACTAAACATTAAAATTACTCCACCTAATTTATCAGGTACAGATCTTAAAATTGCGTAAAATGGTAACAAATACCATTCAGGTACTATATGAGCAGGTGTAACTAACGGATTTGCGGGAATATAATTATCTGAGTGTCCCAAAACATTAGGAGTAAAGAATACAAATCCAGCAAATATAATCATAAAAACTAAAAGTGCGAAAGCGTCTTTAATTGTTATATAAGGATGGAATGGCACTGTATCTTTAGATGGTTTCTTTATATCAATTCCTACAGGGTTATTATTTCCTGGAACATGCAAAGCCCAAATGTGCAAAACTACTAATCCTAAAATTAAAAACGGGATTAAATAATGTAAACTAAAAAATCTGTTTAGTGTTGGATTATCTACAGAATATGCTCCCCATAACCAAGTTGTTATGCTATCTCCAACTAACGGAATCGCACTAAATAAGTTTGTTATTACTGTAGCGCCCCAGAAGCTCATTTGACCCCAAGGCAAAACATAGCCCATGAAAGCTGCTGCCATCATTAATAAATAAATCATCAGACCTATGATCCAAATTACTTCTCTTGGTGATTTATATGATCCATAAAATAAAGACCTAAAAATATGAATATAGACTGCAAGGAAAAACATAGATGCACCATTGCTATGAATATATCTTATTAGCCAACCGTAATTTACATCTCTCATTATATGTTCTACACTTGCAAAAGCTAAATCTGCATGAGCAACATAATGCATTGCTAAAACAATTCCTGTGACTATTTGAGTGATTAAACAAAAAGTTAAAATTCCACCAAAAGTCCACCAGTAATTTAGATTTTTAGGTGTCGGGTAATCTGTGAGGTGTGCTCCAAGAGTGAGCAACGGTAAACGATCGTTAAACCATTTTCCTGCTTTAGATTTCGGTGTATATTCGTGCTCGCTCATATTTTTTTTTAACCTATCTTAATCGTATTACTATCTACAAATTCAAACTTTGGTATTTCCATATTTGTAGGCGCAGGTCCTTTCCTAATTCTGCCTGATACATCATAATGTGAACCATGACAAGGACAGAACCAACCGTTAAAGTCTCCTTTATCTTTTAAAGGCACGCATCCAAGGTGCGTACAGACCCCTAACATGACTAACCATTCGTCTTTACCCTCTTTTACCCTTTCTTCATCTTTTTGAGGATCAGGCAAATCGTCCATATTTACGGCTCTAGCCTCTGCTATTTCCTCAGGAGTTCTTCTTTTTAAAAAAACAGGCTTACCTCTCCATAATACAGTTATTGATTTACCAGGCTCAATATTACTTATGTCTACCTCTGTAGTAGCTAAAGCTTGTTGGGCTTTATCAGGATTCATTTGGTCAATCATTGGCCAAATAACTGCTCCAACTCCTACTGCTCCTACTGTATAACTGGCTGTAAATAAAAAATCTCTTCTGTTAACTTTTTTTTCTTCTTTGCTCATTTATGTAAGTGCTTATAATATAATTATTAAATAAAACCATATTTTAAAGATTTCTAGGGTCAGAATGACACATAAATTAAGCTTAAATGATGCACATAGCACTTTACAAACCTGATATCCCTCAAAATACTGCAGCAATAATCAGACTAGGAGCATGCCTGAATCTGAATATTCACTTGATAGAACCGTGTGGTTTTAATTTAAACGACAGCAGATTTAAAAGAGTAGTTATGGATTATGCTGGTTTATGTAAGATTGTTCGACACAATGACTTCGAGACATTTAAAAAAAAATATAAGAAATCCAGAATAGTTTTAATGACAACTAAGGCAAAAAAATTATATCATAAGTTTAAGTTTAAAAAAAATGATATACTTTTATTTGGAAAAGAAAGTGCTGGGGTTCCAGAAGAGATACATAGAATACTTAAAAATAAAATAAAAATTCCTATGAACAAAAAAACTAGATCTCTAAATGTTGCAATGAGTGTTGCGATAGTTGTTGGTGAAGCTTTAAGGCAAAATAATTTACTTAAATGATTACACTTGAATTTAGAAAGAAAATGGCTGATAGCTGGTTTTCATATTTACAATTTCAAATTTGTAAAGAATTTGAATATCTTGAAAAAAATAAGGTAAAATTCTCAAAAAGGGATTGGAATAAAAACAAAAAAAATGAAGGTGGAGGAACTTCATTTCTGTTATCAAATGGAAAAATATTTGATAAAGTTGGAGTCAATAAATCTACGGTTTCAGGAACTTTTCCTAAACAATTTAGATCAAAAATATTAGGAGCTGAAAAAAAAGGTAAATATTGGGCTTCAGGGGTTTCTGTGGTGGCTCATATGAGAAACCCCAAAATACCTGCGATACATTTCAACACTAGGTTTATAGTTACTTCTAAAGAGTGGTTTGGGGGAGGAATAGACGCGACACCAAGTTATGAAGATCCAAGAGAAAAAAAAATGATACATGATGAGTTGAAAAAAGTATGTGTCCAAAATAAAAAAAATTATAAAAAATATAAAAAATGGTGCGATGAATATTTTTATTTACCACACAGAAAAGAACCTAGAGGTATTGGTGGTATTTTTTTTGACTATGAAACTAATGATTGGATTAAAAACTTTAAATTTGTTAGAGAACTTGGTCTTTCTTTTATAGATATTTCAAAAAAAATTATAAATAGAAAAGAAAAATATAAATGGACAAAAAAAGATAAAGAAAGACAGTTCCTTAAAAGAGGAAGGTATGTAGAATTCAATCTATTATATGATAGAGGCACAAAATTTGGATTAAACTCGGGAGGAAATATTGACTCGATATTAATGTCACTCCCTCCTGAAGCAAAGTGGAAGTAATTATGGAAAAAGAACCAATTACAGTAAGCGGTCTTAGAAATTTAAAAGCAGAATTAGAGAATCTAAAAAATATTCAAAGACCAAAAATTGTTGAGGCAATAGCTGAAGCAAGATCTCACGGAGATCTAAAAGAAAACGCTGAATATCATGCAGCAAAAGAGCAACAAGCCTTAATCGAAAGTCGTGTAATTGCAATTAATGATATTATTGCGAGAGCTAATGTCATTGATGTAACTAAAATAGAAAATAATGGAAAAGTAATTTTTGGATCTACCGTAAAAGTTCAAGATTTAGAAACAAATAAAAAAATTTCTTATAGATTAGTAGGCCAGGATGAAGCGGATATAAAAAAGAATTTAATTTTTTTTAAAAGTCCAATAGGGAAAGCTCTTATAGGTAAAAATAAGGGTGAAATGATAAGCGTAACCACACCATCTGGAGAGAGAAACTTTGAAATTCTTGATGTTGAATACATTTAATTTGAATTTACTTTTATTATCTCTTCGACCCTTTCATTTGAAATTTTAAAATTATTGTTTATCCACTCTTTCTCTAAAGTTTTTAAAACATTTCCTAAACTCTGTCCCTCCTGCATCCCTTTTTGCTTAAGGATCTCTCCATCAATTGGAAATATAGGTACTTTAATTTTTAAAATTTTATAAAAAGTTTTAGTAAAATCATTTATTTTTACTTTTGAATTTATTGAAAAATTTATTAAATTTAGAGCTGTTAAATGATTTTTTCCATTTAAGTAAACATTTTTAATTAAATTTTTTTCAAAAAATTCTTTATCATTTTTGAGTTTTATTAAATTTTTATAAAATTGATCTAGGGTCTCTTTGGTCTTATTAGATGCGTTATACTTATGAATAAAATATTCATGATTTTCTTTGTCATCAATTAGCATTACAGCCAACAAAATATCTACGTTTACTTTTGAGTATTGATATACCTTTTTAAGTCTTTCTAATCTGTTTAAATATAAGAATTCAGGAAATATCATTGAAAATATTTCCCTCAAATTGCTACTTTGATTAATTGTTAAAAAGTTTTTTAGACTTAAAATTTTGAGTAATTCAATCAAAATTCTCTCTTTGGAGATTTTTTGTATACCATCTAGATTTTGTTTAATCGTATCACTAGTTGTTGGTTCAACAACAATATCATACATAACTTTAAATCTTATAAATCTGACAATTCTTAAATAATCCTCCTCTATTCTTTTTTGTGGATCTCCAATAAACTTGATATTTTTATTTTTAAGATCAACTGTACCCAATTGTGGATCATAAAGTTTTCCATTAATATCCATGTAAATTGCATTAATTGTAAAATCTCTTCTCTCAGAATCTTGTTGCCAACTATCAGTATATTCTACCTCTGCATGTCTTCCATCTGTTTTGATGTCTTTTCTTAATGTTGTTAATTCAACTTTGTGGTTTTTGGACACGATGGTGACAGTTCCATGTTTAATTCCTGTATCAATAACTTTTAGATTTGTATCTTTAAATTTTTCTTTGATCTGATCTGTAGTTAAAATTGTTGCAATATCAATATCATCAATTTTTTCATTTGAGAGATGCTTCCTTACACATCCACCTACAAATCTAGCAGCTACTTTATCTCCAGGACTACTCTCTTGTAATTTTTTGAAAATAAATTTTAAGTCTTTATTTCTGTAAAATGGAAAAATAAAACTCTTGATATTTTTTAATAAATTAAAACTTAGATTAAGCATAAATCTATGGCTGGGGCACTAGGATTCGAACCTAGGATGGCGGTATCAAAAACCGCTGCCTTACCGCTTGGCTATGCCCCAATTACAAATGACAGATATATCATAATTAAATAAATTTAAATAGTTTTTGCAATCGAGAACCAAAATTTAGGGTATTTCTTTCTCAATTTTTTAAGTGCGACCAATGAACTATTTTTATCAACAAACAAACCATAACAAGTAGATCCTGAGCCTGTCATTCTTGAAAAATAGCATCCTTTAAATTCGTTAATACTAAGTAGTAATTTTCTTAAAATTTTATGCTTTCTTTCAACAATGGATTGCAAGTCATTTTTAGAATTTATTAGAAGCTCAATAAAATTTTTTCTGAAAGTAAGGCTTTTATTAAAAAGTTTTTTCATTTTAGAGTAATTTTTGACTTTGGCATATACACTTTTGGTGGAGCTTTTTATATAGGGAAAGACCAACAACAAATGAAAATTATGTTTTTTATTTAAATTGATTACAGATCTCAAATTTTTTTGATATCCTTGATTATGAAAAAAAAGTCCTAAATCGGAACCAACTTCTTTTATAATTTTACTCAATATCTTTTTATTTAACCTTTTTTTTGTTAAGTGCTTCAATAGCGTTGCAGCGTTACTTGTACCTCCACCTAAGCCAGCCAAAACTGGGATTTTTTTTTTTACTTTTATAGAATAATAATCATGGATAATTTTATTTTTTCTCATTACTTTTAGCACTTTTTTAATTGAATTATTGGATTTGTTAATGTCTCTAGAAAAAGGACCAGTAAAAGAAACTTGGTCAAAATATTTATTTTTATTTTTTTTTAAAAATATTTTGTCATGTAGGTTAATGAGACAATAAATTGACTGAATATTATGAAGTCCACTTTTAAGTTTATTATTGATTGATAATGTTAAATTTATTTTTGCGTAAGACTTTAAGACCATATTTTTTAAAGGCCTTTAATTAATTTTTGTTCAATTTTTTCTTTTAAATCTTTTTCAGTCTTTTCAAGATTCAAAACATAGTTCCAATAATATCTAGCCTGAATTTCATTGCCATTTTGCCAGAGAACATCACCATAATGATCATTAACTATTGGATCTGCAGGCATTAATTTTACAGCAAGTTGAAGATAATCTTTTGACTCTTTATATCTTTTTAGTTTGTATAAAGCCCATCCAAGAGAGTCTATTATATACGGGTCATTAGATTTTATTTTGTTTGCTTTTTCTAACATTTTTAGAGATTTTTCAACTTTTATACCTTGTTCTACCCAAGTGTACGCTAGATAGTTAATAACATAAGCTTGATTGGGACTCACTTCCAAAGACGCGAGGAGATCTTTTTCAGCTTTATCCCACTGCCCATTTCTTTCATATGCAACACCTCTACTGTCAGTGACTTCGGGATAAAGTGGATGTGTTGTATCTATTTTTTCTAAAACTTTTGTATAATATTTTATTGACTCTGCATATTGTTCATTATTTTTTAAAAATTCAGCATAATCATAAATTTCATAAATTCCTTTGGATGGAAGATTATTGAAAGAATTTGTATATAATTTAATTGCATCATCTTTTCTTTTCTCTTTTATTAAAATTATAGAAATTTGTTTGTTTGAATACCACTCAAAAGCATTTCCATGCTTTCTTAACTTTTGATAAGTTTTTTTTGCACTTTCTAAATCCTCAATTTGATAAAAGTTTTCTGCTAAGAGCGTATCAAATGAGTAAAAATTTTTGTTTAAATACTTTGAAAAGTTTAGATAAAAGTTTGAGGTTTGAAAATATGATTGTGAAGACAGGGCATTTGCGGCTATGTAAAGTAATTCTGCTACGATTTCTACCTTATTACTGCAGTTAAAATCGGAGAAGTTTTTTTGAAGTTCTAAATTGACCTCGTATTGATTGAGAATTAAATTTCTAGGATATTTCTTCAAAGCTTTCTTTATAATTTTTCTAGCTTCAATTTTTTGTCCTTTATTATCTAAATGTCTTGCATAAAAATAGTTATATCTAGAAAAATCAGTTTTTTCGTTAGAAATAAGTTTGTTGAAAAGAAGGTCTGTATCTTTGCTATTGAAATAACAATGTAAAAAAACATTTTGAATCTTTTTTAAGTTATTAAATCTATTATCGAGCTGACTGAGTTTGAGCTTAGCCTCTTCTAAAGTGCTATCCTCCAAATCAGACCAAATATATAATGTATTTAAAATATAATTGTTTAAAACAGAAATTGAATTGTTTCTTTTTGCTTTAATAAAATATTTTTTAGCAAGATCATATTTAGAATTTTTGAGGTAATTTATTCCAAGAACTAAATCACTTTCATAATTATTTTTTTTTTCTCTATTGAGTTTTTTCGCAAAACTGAAAGCTTGACTAAAATTTCCAGAATTAATTAAAGAGTAAATATACTTTCTGGAGTAATTCGGGTGGCTATCTTCAAGTCCATCAAGCCTTTTAAAGTACTGATAAGAATCGGTATATTTACTTTGATTTAAAAACAGAATACCTGAAAAATAATCAGCTATGTTATCTGCCTTGTTGTATTTATCCAAATTTTTTGCCTCAAGTGTGGAAAAAAAAATAAAAATAATGACAAATGTAATATGTCCTGTAATCTTGATTAGTTTTTCACTTTTGAGCATAAAATGTTAAAAAATAATAAAATTAAATTAATAAAATATTATAATCTTATAAATCACAATCTAATTTACAACAATAAAGCAATCAATAGGTATAAAAAAGATATTTATGAAATACCTGAAGATAGATCTAAAAGTTTAGAGTTTTTGAAAAAGTCTATTATGAATTTGAAAAAATGTGATCTTAAGAAAAATGCTAAAAACATAGTTTTCAGCGATGGTAATCCTAAATCAAAAATAATGCTTATTGGAGAAGCGCCAGGTGCCAATGAGGATGATGAAGGTTTACCTTTTGTCGGAAGAGCAGGAATGTTGTTGGATAAAATGCTAACTGCCATAAATTTAGATAGAAAAAAAGTTTACATCTCTAATATTATTAATTATCGACCACCTGAAAACCGAAGACCTACGGATGAAGAAATTAAAAGATATTTGCCCTTTATCACAAAACATATTGAAATAATAAATCCAAAAATACTCGTTCTTCTTGGAAGCACTGCAATGAATGCACTTATTGGTAATGATGTAGTTATTTCAAAAATGAGAGGAAAATGGATCGAAAAAGAATTTGGAAATTGTAAAACTTCCGTTATCATTACTTTTCACCCTGCTTTTTTAATGAGACAGCCGGCCCAAAAAAAGATGTCTTGGATTGATTTAAAAATGATTAGAGAAAAGAAAAATAAACTCAATATATAATTGAAAGAATTGATAACAGCTGGTGTAGACGAAGTAGGTAGAGGTTGCCTTGCGGGTCCAGTAGTTTCTGCTGCTGTTGTGCTTAAAAAAAGTATAAACCTAAATCTTTTAAAGGACTCAAAAAAAATATCATTTAATAAAAGAGAAGAAGTTTCAGAACATATTAAGAAAAATTCTTATTACGCACTGGGAATTGCCTCTGTTGAAGAAATCTTAAATTTAAATATTTTACAAGCATCTTTACTATCTATGAGGAGAGCAATTGAAAAGCTTGAAATAAAACCAGGTTTAACCTTAATAGACGGAAATTTTGCTCCAAAGGGTTTAAAAAATTATAAAACAATTATAAATGGAGATGAAAAAATTAAAGTCATAAGTGCAGCTTCAATTATTGCAAAAGTTTACCGAGATAAGTTTATGATAAGATTATCTAAAAAATTTTCTAATTATGCCTGGGATAGAAATTTTGGATATGGCACTAAAGCTCATTTTGAAGGTTTAAAAAAGTTTGGTGTAACCTCACAACATAGAAAAGGTTTTAAACCTATACACAAGATATTGTCGAGTTAAGAATCTCAAACACAAAAATACTCATTTTTTTTCTAAAATCGTTTGACCCTTGATTCAATTTAAAGTTGAATCTAGAAAATGTTAAAATTTTCTAACAAAATTATTAATGGTGATTGTTTAAAGGAACTTAAAAAAATTCCAGACAAAACTTTTGATTTAGTTTTTGCTGATCCACCTTACAACATGCAAATTGGTGAAAAATTAACACGTCCGGACTCTAGCAAAGTAAATGGTGTTAATGATAAATGGGATCAATTTAATAGTTTCAAACATTACGATGAATTTTGTAAATCTTGGTTAGCAGAATGCAAAAGAGTTTTAAAGGATAATGGATCTATTTGGGTAATAGGTTCTTATCATAATATTTTTCGATTAGGCTATCATTTACAAAATTTAGATTATTGGTTGCTTAACGATGTTATTTGGAGAAAAAATAATCCAATGCCTAATTTCAGGGGAACAAGATTTACTAATGCACACGAGACACTTATTTGGGCTTCAAAGACTAAAAAATCAAAATATACTTTTAATTATCAATCTCTCAAATGTTTAAACGATGATTTGCAAATGAGGTCGGACTGGACATTGCCAATTTGTAATGGAAAAGAGAGACTTAAGAAAAATGGAAAAAAAATACATTCCACACAAAAGCCAGAAGCCCTACTTCATAGAATTATATTGGCCACTACTAATAAAGGTGACACTGTGTTTGATCCTTTTTTAGGTACAGGAACCACTGCTGTCGTATCTAAAAAATTAGGTAGAAATTATTATGGGATTGAAAAAGATAAAAAATATTTTGTTGCAGCTAAAGAAAGAATTAACAAGACCGATACAATAGCTGATGACTACCTAGATACCATTGAAAATAATAAATCAAAACCTAGAATACCTTTTGGTTCACTAGTGGAATTGGGAATAATTAAGCCTGGAACATCTTTGTTTGATCAAAAGAAGAAGATTAATGCAAAAATAATGGCTGATGGAAGTATAAAATATAAGGATACAGAGGGATCAATACATAAAATCGCAGCAAAAATAATGGGAGCAGAAAGTTATAATGGTTGGACTTATTGGCATTATAATTTAAACGGATCGACCGTACTGATTGATAATTTAAGGCAAAAATTTATTGCAGGCAAACAAATTTAATTTTTATAGACTATTCCTAAATAAGAATTAACAAAGCTTTTTCTTTTAACAAGAAACTTCATGAAAAAGTTTCTTAATGTTTGCATAATTGAGCTAGAAAAATGGAAACTAAAAAAATTAATATTCGATCTTCTCTTTACTATCTTTGCTCTTCTTGATCTCTCTTTGAAATAAGTATTCTGAATTTCTGCTTTATCATCTTTGATTAAATTAAATAATTCGTGGGCACTCTCTATCGATTGACCTGCGCCTTGAGCTAAAGTTGGTAGAAATCCATTAAAAGCATCTCCAATATAAAAAACTTTGCTATTTGTAGACGGAAGTATTTTAGGGGTAAAATACAAAGGCCAAGATTTTAAATCTCCTTCAAATACTTTTTCTAAATTAGAATTTTGAGTGACAACTTTATTAACCAATGTTTTTATATTATCCGGGTCATATCTTTTATCTCTTATAATACAAACAAGATTAAGTTCTTTATTTTGATTTAATGGGTAAATCACAATATGGCAATTTTTTCCCATCATGAGACTTATTCTTTGCTCATCAATCTTTAATTCAGATTTTGTTTTTAGTATTGTTCTTACGGCTATAGCTTTTTTAAATTTTGGCTCATTCTTTTTCTTTTCAAAAAAAGTTTTAGTATTAGAAAATATGCCATCAGCGCCAATAACTAAGTCGACAAGATCATTTGTATTATCATCAAACTTTATAAAAACTTTCCCCTTTAGCTCAGTAACTTCTTTAATCTTTTTCCCAAATCTTAAATGTTGGGTGTATACGTCATCCTTTAAAAATTCAATCAATGTAGATCTCTTTAAAGTAGTATACTTTTTTTCTTCTGTATTAAATTGTGTGAGATCTAATTCACAGATTTTTTTATTTTGAATATTATAAAAATCGACTCCCATTGGATGAAAAATTTTACTTTTGTCTATTTTATTAAACCCAATAGTGTTTAAAATTTTTACGCTATTTGTCGAAAGTTGAATTCCAAATCCTTCGTCGAGAGATAAACTTTCTTGTTTTTCATATAACATAAATTCATAATCAGAATTTTTTTTAATTAGATTCGCGAAAGTTAAACCTGCTATACCAGCGCCTATTATTGCTATCTTTTTTTTCATTAAAATAAAGTTGATACTTGTCTTAATATTTTTTTTGTAAAACTTGGAACAAATTCTTTATTATCTTCTAAAGAATACCAATTATAATTTGATGGAAGCTTATTGGAAAATTTATAATAGAGATTAATATTTAATTTTAAATTTGAAATTGAATTTTTATAGTTTTTTAAAAATTTCCAATTTTGGTACTTTGTAAAACTATTTGCTTCTTTGATTTCGGGTAAATTGAAATTTTTCAAAAAACTGATTTGATTATTTTTTGTCAAAGCGATTTGTTTTTTTTTATTAATATAACAAAAAATATCGTAATTTTTATTTTTTATCATTTTATTTCTAATGTTTTTAATTTTTTTATCAGATTTAAAATACTTGCACGTTTTATTCAAACAACAAGCAAAACATTTTGGGTCTTTTGGTTTACAAATCAACGCACCAAATTCCATTAAAGCTTCGACGAAATCGGCATTTCGATTTGTGCTAAAAAGTTTTTTTTTATTTTTCTCAATTAATTTATCAAATTTTATATTTTTTTCATTGATATTCAAATTTCGTGAAAACACTCTTTTCACATTTCCATCTACTGCAATTCTCGGTTCATTATAAACCAGGCCTAATAAAGCATTTGCTGTATAGTCTCCTATTCCAGGAAGTTTTTTAATTTCAACTATAGAATTCGGCAGTCTTGATTTGTGATTTTTTACGAGAGTCTTACAGCATGCTAAAAGGTTTCTTGCTCTTCTATAGTAACCAAGACCTTCCCACATTTTTAAGATTTCTTTTTCGTTACTTTTAGATAAAGCATCCATTGTTTTGAATTTTTTTGTAAATTTGAAAAAATATGGAACAACTGTTTTTACCTGAGTTTGCTGCAACATAAACTCGCTCAACAGTCTATAATACAGCTTTTTAGGTGACTTTTTGCCAACACGCCATGGTAGATTTCTTTTGCTATTATCATACCAAGCTAAAATTTTTTTTGGTAAAGTTGAATTTAAATGCATAACAAAAA
Organism: uncultured Pelagibacteraceae bacterium; assembly: GCA_902557775.1. Classification (GTDB taxonomy): domain Bacteria; phylum Pseudomonadota; class Alphaproteobacteria; order Pelagibacterales; family Pelagibacteraceae; genus Pelagilacustribacter. Next base: position 346,008 of record CACEBD010000001.1, on the reverse strand, counting down.
TAATAATAAAACGCATACTTACATACAAGGCTTAAGACCTTTTTCAAGTTCAATTCCTAAGACGCTTAAAAAACATCTAAGAAAAGGTGGTTATAACTATTTTAATATAGTTGATAATTGGACTAAGATGGTAAGCAAGGAAATATCTGACGCTTGCTATCCCTTGACAGTGAAAATGGGAAAAGGGATGAAAGATGGAACATTAGTTCTAAATGTAATTCATGGAAAAGAGCTCGATGTTGAATATAAGAAAAATGAAATTACTGACAAAATTAATAGCTTTTTTGGATACAACTGTATAAAGCAAGTTAATCTTAAAGTGATCTCAAACAAAATTATTAAACGAAATAAAGTTTTATCTAAAATCAAAGATTTTAAACAAATAGATGAAAAAATAAAAAAAGTAGAAAATAATCAACTTAAGAATTCTCTTAGTAATTTTTTAAAGGCTTATAATGAAAGAAGTAGTTAAGATATTTTATAAATCATTGTTTTTAATTTTGGTAATTTTTTCTGTTAATGTTCATGGAAAAATTTTAAGTAGTGGAGATGAAAATGCTAGAGTAACAGTTAAAGTTTTTTCTTCATTAACTTGTCCAGCTTGTGCTAATTTTCACTCAGAAATCTATTATGATTTAAAAAAAGATTTCATAGACGTTGGATTAGTCAAATTTGAACATCATCCATTCCCATTAGACTTGGCGGCCCTGAATGCAGAAATTATTTTAAGATGTAGTACCATAGGAGAAAAAAAATTTGAACTATTAGGAACAATATATAAAAAACAAAATTCATGGGCAGTTGGTTCTGATATAAATAGAATAAATGAATCGATCAAAAAAATTGGGACAGAATTTAATATGAAAGAAGAGAAAATGAATAGTTGTTTAAAAAATGATAAATCACAAGATGAAATACTTAATCAGAGAATTGAAGCCCAAAAAAAATATAAGATACAAGCAACCCCTACAATATTTATAAATGAAAAGAAATACTCTGGTGAAATTAATTACAAAAAATTTAAAAAAGCTATAGAAAAAAATCTTTAAATGAAATTTAAAAATTTAGAAATGACAGGTTTTAAATCTTTTTCGGAAAAGACGACTGTACTTATCGAAAAAGGTCTAACTGGAATAGTCGGGCCTAATGGATGTGGAAAATCAAATATTGTAGAGGCACTTAGATGGTGTATGGGAGAAAATTCAGCAAAAAGTATAAGAGGTTCAGGAATGGAAGATGTAATTTTTTCTGGAACATCTAATAGACCTTCAAAAAATATTTCTGAAGTTTCTTTGCTTCTTGACAACAATGAAAAAACTGGTCCAGTTCAGTATAAAGAGTTTGAAGAAATATCAGTAAAAAGAAAGATTGAAAAAGATAAAGGCTCAAAATACTTCATCAATGATAAAGAGGTAAGAGCAAGAGATGTTCAAACTTTTTTTGCCGATCTGTCAACTGGGGCACACTCTCCTTCTCTTATTAGTCAAGGAAGAATTGGCCAGTTGGTTACAGCAAAACCTATAGAAAGAAAATCCATATTGGAGGAGGCAGCTGGTATTTCTGGTATACATGCTAGACGACAAGAAGCGGAGACAAGATTAAATGCTGCGGAAAATAACCTGAAAAGAGCGGATGAATTAAAAAGACAACAACAAAAGCAGCTTGATAATCTTAAAAAACAAGCAGAGGAAGCAACTAGATATAAAGAAATTTCCAATCAAATTAAAAAAATTGAAGCAGGGTTATATTTTTTAAAAATAAACGAAATTGAAAAGGAAAAAAAACAAATTCAAGAAAAACTAAGTGAATTAGACGATGAAATAAGCGCAGTCAATATTGATTATAATCATAATAATACATTGCTTGAGGAAGAGAATAAAAAACTTTCACCCCTAAGAGATAAAAAAATGGAGAGCGCAGCTACTTTGCAGAAATTGAATTTAGATATGACAAATTTAGTTGAGGAAGAAGCAAGAGTTAAATCACTGCAAGAAAAATTAGAAAAGTCCATCAAAACTGTTGACTCCGATCTTGAAAGAGAGAAAAGCATATCACTTGATGCCGATCTTAACGAGAAAAGAGTTTTCAAGGAAAAAAATGATCTTCTAAATACTGAAAATAAATTATTAGAAGTTGAGAACAAATCTTCAAAGGAACTTCAAATATCGAAATCTGAATTAGATAATTTGCAAAATCAATTAAATAATATCTTAGACCAAATTGAGAGAGATATAGACAACAACAAGAAACTATCAAAGGAGTCTTTTAGAGAATTAAAAGAACTTGTAAAAAAAATTACTTCTTCACAAGAGAAATACGCAGAAAAATATGGGAAAAATAAGTCTATAGAAAGCGACTCAATAAAAAGAAAAGAAAGAATTAAAAATATTGATGTAGAATTAGAAAATTGGCGTAATTTAAAAACAAATTCTGAAAAAATGATTTCAGAGTTAAATGACAGAAAGAATAAGATTAAATTCGAAATAAGTGAAAATCAAAAAAATCCAGAGAGAATTGCTACTTCAAAAGGTCAAAACCTGCAAAATCTTGAAAATATTAAAAGAAGAAATGAGGAAATTGCAATCGAACTATCTCAAGCTGAAAAAAAATATAGTGCTATAAACGAGAACCTTAGAGAAATTCAGTTAAAATTAATTGAATTAAAAGAGAATAAGGCTAGAAATGAAGCGACGGTTGAGGGAATTGAAAACAGAAAAAAAGATTTGTTATATTCAGTCAAAAATGAATTAAACATTGATAGCGAGACATCATTATTGCCTCAATCAGATCTAAATGAGTTGGAATTAGAGAATTTTCCAAGTATTGAGGAGCAGACCGAAAAAATTGAACAAACAAAAAAGCAAAGAGAGTCACTTGGCTCTGTTAATTTAAGAGCTGATGAAGAAACAAAAAAATATGAGACAGAAATTAAAAAAATGGAAGACGATAGAGCTGATCTCTACTCAGCCATAGTAAAATTGAAAACAAGTATAGATGAATTAAATCAAAAAGGTAGAGAGCGCTTACTTGAAGCCTATACAAAAGTTAATAGAAAATTTAATGAGGTTTATACAAAACTTTTCAATGGAGGGACTGCAAAAATTGAATTGGTAGACTCTGATGATCCATTAGAAGCAGGTTTAGAAATGTTTGTTTCTCCACCTGGTAAAAGGCTTCAATCAATAACACTGCTTTCTGGTGGCGAACAGGCCCTAACCGCTTTGTCATTAGTTTTCGCAGTATTTTTAGTCAACCCATCTCCAATTTGTGTTTTAGATGAAGTTGATGCTCCATTAGATGATGCAAATGTAACAAGGTTTTGTGGGTTGCTTGATGATCTGACTAAAATTACTAATACGAAATTTGTAATAATTACCCATCACGCTTTAACAATGTCTAGAATGGATAGACTTTACGGAGTAACAATGGCAGAGCAAGGTGTTAGCCAACTTGTTTCTGTAGATTTACAAAGAGCAGAAGAATTAGTAGCTTAAAAATATAATGACTATTCCTGACGAATTTAAAACTCGCCTAAAAATTGCAAAATCTAAGCTTAAAAAAGAGTTAGATAATGATAATGAAAAACAAGGGACCTTTTTGGGCAATGCTTTTAAATTAGGTACTGAATTAGTCGCTGCAGTCGCTGTTGGGACAATAATTGGGTTTATTTTAGATAGCTGGTTTGATACTAAACCTTGGTTAATAATAATTTTCTTTTTTTTGGGAGCAGCAGCAGGCATGTTAAATGTGATTAGGGCAGCTAACAAAATGCAAAAGGATTAGAAAGCTTATATGGCAAACAACCCTATGCAACAGTTTACGGTCCATAAAATTGGCCCTGAAATTAATATTGCCGGTGTTGATTTATCTTTTACTAATGCAAGTTTGTTCATGATTATAAGTGCATCACTAATTATTTTACTTTTATTCGTTGGTTCAAAAGAAAAAAAAATTATACCGAGCAAAATACAATTAATTGCTGAGATGTTTTACACCTTTGTAGCAAAGATGATTAGCGATACGGCTGGTTCAAAAGCTAAACCTTATTTCCCATTCATATTCAGTTTGTTTATGTTTGTTTTATTTTGCAATATGGTAGGTATGTTGCCATACTCGTTTACTGTCACAAGTCACATTATAGTAACTCTAATAATGGCTTTATTTATATTCATTGCTGTAACTGTAATTGGCTTTATTAAACATGGTTTTAAATATTTGAGTATTTTTGTACCAAGTGGTGTGCCAGCTGTGTTATTGCCTTTAATTACCATTATTGAAATTATTTCTTACTTGAGCAGACCAGTAAGTTTATCAGTTCGTTTATTTGCCAATATGATGGCAGGCCATACAATGTTGAAAGTTTTTGGGGGATTTGTTGTGAGTTTAGGAATATTAGGTGGTTGGTTACCACTTAGTTTTTCAGTAGCATTAACAGGCTTAGAAATTTTAGTAGCATTTTTACAAGCATATGTTTTTGCAATATTAACCTGCATCTACTTAAACGATGCATTAAATTTACACCATTAATTAAAAAAGGAGGAAAAATGGAGTTAGAAGCAGCAAAAATGATTGGAGCAGGTCTGGCTGCAATCGCATTAGCTGGGGCCGGTGTTGGTATCGGAATAATTTTCGGTAACTACCTGTCAGGAGCAATGAGAAATCCGTCTGCAGCTCAAAAACAATTCCCTAATTTGTTATTAGGTTTTGCTTTGGCAGAAGCAACGGGATTGTTTGGACTTGTAGTAGCTTTAATAATATTATTTGCTTTTTAGTAAATTAAATATGAAAAGCTTCTTTAGTTTATCGATAGCGCTTACAGCGTTAAATACAAATTTGAATTCGGCTGAGGCTGGAATGCCTCAGCTGGATCCAAAATATTGGGCGTCCCAAGCGTTTTGGTTGATTCTTGTTTTCGTAATACTTTATATTTCGTTATCAAAATTTTACTTACCTAAAATAAAAAGTAACTTGGATAATCGTGAAAATAAAATTAAAGAAGATTTAGAAAATGCTAACAAATTTAAAGAACAGTCAGAGGCAAAGCTTAAAGAATATGGTTTAATTTTAGATAAGGCCAAGAAAGAAGTTAATAAAATACATTTTGACTCCAAAAATGCTTTAGATAAAAATATTCAATCAAAAAAAGAAGTAATAGAAAAAGAGATCGAAAAAGAAATTTTAAAAGCTCAAAAAGAAATCTCAGAGCTTAAGAAAAATTCAATTTCCTCTATTCAAAATATTTCTGAAAATATTACAGCGAATATTATAGAAAATATATCAGGTGATAAACTTAATGAAAGTAGTGTCAAATCAGCTGTAAAAGAAATTTCCAAGAAAAATCTTAGTAAATATTTATGACATTAGATGCAACTTTTTGGGTTACCATTTCATTTTTAATTTTTATTGGAATATTATTTTATTTCAAAGTGCCTCAAAAAGTCATAGAAACTCTTGAATTAAATATTTCAAATATTTCTAATCAAATTAGTGAGGCAGAGAAACTAAAAGAGGATGCAAAAAATATTTTAATTGAACAAGAAAGAAAAATTAGTAATTCAAAAAATGAAGTTAAAGAAATGATAGATAAAGCCAATGAAGAGGCAGAAAAAAATGTTATTAGAACAAATAATGAGTTTCATAACTTGATGGATAATAGAAAAAAGAATGCTGAAGAAAGGATAAAACAGTTAAAAAATCAAGCAATGAAAGATATTAAAAATGCCTCAGTAAAAATAGCTATAGAGTCGGTTGAAAAATTGATTAAAAACTCTTTAGATAAAAGCAAATTAGATAAAATTTACAGCTCTAGCATCGAAGAAACAAAATTAGCACTTAAGAAGAAATCTAGTTAGAATAGGCCATAAAATTATGGCAAAAAAAACAACTGTAATTGGTTCAGGTTTTGGAGGTCTGGCTGCTGCACTAAGATTAAGAGCTAAAGGCCATAAAGTTACTTTGGTAGAAAAACATCCAGATCTAGGTGGTCGAGCAAGAGTTTTTAAAAAAGATCAGTTCATTTATGATGGTGGTCCAACAGTAATAACTGCTCCGTACTTATTTGAAGAATTATTTTCACTATTTAATAAAAATATTTCAGATTACGTAGAAATAGTACCTTTAGATTTGTGGTACAGATTTGTATTTAGCAATGGTGATACATTTGACTACAATGGTGATGATAAATCTATGGAGCAACAAGTTAAAAAATTTAACCCCACTGATTATGAGGGATATAAAAATTTAGTAAATTTTACTGAAAAAATTTTTAATAAAGGTTTTACAGATTTGTCTGACAAACCCTTTAATAATTTGATCTTTATGATGAAACAAATTCCATCTTTATTAAAATTAAAAAGTTATAAGTCTGTTTACAGTTTAGTTTCGAAATATATATCTAATGAAAAATTAAGAAGAGTATTTAGTATGCACCCCCTTTTAGTAGGTGGAAATCCTTTTAGTACTACTTCAATTTATACATTAATTTTATTTTTAGAAAAAAAATGGGGTATTCACTATTCAATGGGAGGAACAGGAAGTGTTGTTAAAGCTTTAGAAAAACTAATGATAGAGGAAAAAATCAAAATTATAAAAAACGCTGAAGTTACAGATATAATTACAGAAAACAAAAAAGTTAAAGGTATTAAAATTAATAATTCAAAAATAATTAATAGCGACTATGTAATTTGCAACTCTGATCCTCCAAATGTATACAACAACTTGATAAAATCAAAAGAGGATTATGATTTTTTATTTAAACAAAAAATGAAAAGAATGGATTACTCAATGGGTTTATTTGTTTATTATTTTGGATCTAAAAAAAAGTATAAGAATGTTGCACATCATACAATTTATTTTGGGGAGAGTTATGAAAAACATCTTGATAAAATCTTTGAAAAGAAAATACTTTCTGATGATATAAGTTATTATTTACATCGACCATCTGCAACAGATCCTAATATGGCTCCGGAAGGCCAAGATGCTTTTTATGTATTAGTTCCAGTCCCAAACAATTTGTCTAACGTTAATTGGATTGAAGAGGGGGATAAATTTAAAGATTTAGTTTTAGATAAAATGGATAAAACTGTTCTACCTGGTATCAAAGACAATGTGGTAAGTGATTTTTATTTAACACCTGACTACTTTGAAATAGATCTGGCTACTCTTTATGGATCTGGGTTTTCAATTCAACCAAAATTTTCTCAGTCAGCTTATTTTAGATTTCATAATCAATCTGAAATATATAAAAACTTATACTTTGTTGGCGCAGGAACACACCCAGGCGCTGGAATGCCTGGTGTTCTTTCATCGGCAAAAGTTTTAGACAAATTATTTTAATGAAAAACAATTTATTAAAAAAACATGCTAAATCGTTTTATTGGGCGAGTTTTTTTCTATCGAGGAATATTTTAAATAAATGCTCATCTTTATATAATTTCTGTAGAACCTTAGATGATATAGTTGATGATAATAATGATCTTAGTTCGAAGAGAGAAATTTTCTTAAAATTTAAAAAGGATTTTGAGAATAAAAATTTTAACAATCAAATTATAAAAGACATGTGGTCAATTATTGATAGTGAAAGTATTTCTAAACAAATAATAATAGATTTATTTGACGGAGTTAAGACAGACTTAGAGAAAAAAGTAGTGATTAATTCAAAAAAAGATCTTTTGGTTTATTCTTATAGGGTTGCCGGAACAGTTGGATTAATGATGTCAAAAATCTTAAAAGTGAAAGATAAAGAGGCTCTTAAAGGTGCAATAGATCTTGGTATAGCTATGCAGCTTACTAATATTGCTAGAGATGTTTGTGAAGATAAAGCGCGTAATAGGCAGTATATTGAACATGATTTTTCATCAATTCGAGCTATTATAAATGAGTCTCAAGTATTTTATGAAAGATCATTTACATCTATTAGCAGTATACCAGTTAAATCTAGATTTTCAGTTATTGTCGCAAGAAGAGTTTATAGAAAAATAGGTGACTATATTCTAAAACAAAATAACATAGATAATTATAATAAAGCAGGCAAAATCTATGTTCCTGTAATTGAAAAGGTCATTCAGACTTTTTTATCTGTTGTTGACTTTGTTAAATTATTATTCATAAAAAATTTAAATTACGACAATCAATTAAATCATAATATTTTAGAGCAAGAGATTAATTTAAATGAAAGAATTTAATTATATTATTATAGGAGGTGGGTGCGCGGGTTTATCTTTGGCATATGAGCTTGAGATAAATGATAAGTTAAAGGAGAAAACTTTAGCAATAATTGAAACCCGTGAAGAATATAAGAGAGACAAAACTTGGTCATTCTGGAAAGTATTTGATCATAATTTTGAAGATTGTGTAATTAAAAGTTGGAATAATTTTACAATTAATACTGCTGAAAACTCTAATGAACTAACTAATAAAAAATTTCCTTACCAAAGTATCGATAGTGGAAAGTTTTATAAAAAGATAAATTCTAAACTCTCCACAAATTCAAATATTAGTTTTTTCAAAAATCTAAACGAAGTCAATTCAGAAAATTCAATAATTTTTAATAGTATTTTTGAAAAAGAATTTGATAAGACTGAGTTATGGCAACACTTTCAAGGTATCGAGATAGAGACACCTAAGAACATTTTCGATGAAGAAATTATAAACTTAATGGATTTTAATTGTGATCAGAGAAAAGATGTACATTTTTTCTACACCTTGCCATTCAGCAAAAATAAAGCTTTGATTGAAACTACTTGGCTATCAGATTTAGAGGATCAGAGCCTCAGAGATTATGATCTTCAGTTAGAAAATTATATTGAGAATAATTTGGGTATAAAAAACTATAAAATAAATTTTACAGAAAAAGGAGCTATACCACTCTTTTCTCCATCATTTAAAAAAAATAATAAAATAATTAATATTGGATCAGCTGGAGGGATGACTCGTTTAAGTACAGGTTACACTTTTTTGAACATTCAAGAACATAGTCGTTATATTGTGAAAAACATTGACAATATTAATAAAGCAAAAATATTCTCCTTAGGAAAAAAATATCAATTTTTAGATAAAGTATTTCTAAGAGTATTAAAAAAACATCCCGATAGGATGCCTAAAATTTTTTATAATATGTTTAAAACTTCTTCTAATACAATTATAAAATTTTTATCAAATAAAAGTAATATTATTGAAGACATAAATATTATTAGCAAAATGCCAAAATTAATTTTTTTAAAAGCGTTATTTAATTAATGGAAAATATTAACTTTAAACACTCAATTATATTTTTTAATTTTTGTATTTTGATAAGTCCCTTTTATTCAATGCTCAATTTTGAACCAGTTATATTTTGTTTGTTTTTAATTTTAATTTTGGGAATTTCTCACGGTGCATTAGATAATACCAAAGGGAAAAAACTTTTAAAAATGTTTGGATATAAACAAACTATATCCTTTTATCTTGCCTATGTATTAATTTCATTATTGATAATAATATTCTGGCTGATATTTCCTAATGTAATTTTATTACTATTTTTGATTGTGGCCGCCTATCATTTTGGAAAAGAAGATACAGTATTTTTTTTTAGAAAAAAATTTTTCATATCTGAGTGTTTATTCTTCTTAAAAGGATCAACAGTAATTATGGCCCCGTTATTATTAAATAGAGAGGAAACTAATGAAATATTTAGGATTCTAAATTTTAAAGTTTTTGAGGCAGGATTATTTAGTAATGAATTTTTAATTGGAATGTTATGTCTTGGTTTTTTATCATCTATATACATTTCAAAAAAAGAAAGCACAAATCTAAAAGGTCTCATGATCATGGACTTTTTTTCTTTAATAATACTAAATCTTTTTTTATCGCCTATTATAGCTTTCACTCTGTATTTTTGTTTTCTTCATTCAATTAGGCATTCGATTACTCTTATTTTTGAGTTGGATAGATTTTTCAAACCGGGACTTAAAAAATTTATAATTAAAGCTATCCCTTTAACTTTTGTAACTGCAGTAATATTTTTATTTGCAATATATTTTTTAAATAATTTTTTTAAGCTTGATGAGGCTATTTATAAAGTAATATTTATTGGTTTGGCGTCACTTACTTTTCCGCATATATTGTTAGAATATCTTTTAGAAAAAAATGAAAAAAGAACTTAAAATTTATTTAGCTTCACCAAGAGGATTTTGTGCCGGTGTTAAGAGAGCAATTGAAATAGTTGAAAAATCTATCAGCAAGTTTGGAGCTCCGGTATATGTTCGCCATGAAATAGTGCACAATAAGCAAGTTGTTGAGGAGTTAAAAGAAAAAGGTGCAATTTTCGTTGATGAATTATCTGACGTAGATGACGCAAGTAGACCTGTAATTTTCTCAGCTCATGGAGTACCAAAGTCAGTTCCAGAAGAGGCTAAATTAAAAAATTTATCCTTTGTAGATGCAACTTGTCCATTAGTTTCAAAAGTGCACAGAGAGTCGGAGCAATTAAATAAAAACGGTTTCGATATATTGCTAATCGGACATAAAAATCACCCTGAAGTTATTGGCACAATGGGTCAGCTTCCAAAAGGATCGATTAAACTAATCGAAACAAAAAACGATGCTGAACTGCTTAGAGAAAATGATTTTAAAAAACCTCTTGCATATATTACTCAAACAACCCTATCCGTAGATGATACAGCTGAAATAATTGAAACTCTTAAAAACAAGTTTCCAAAAATTAAAGGCCCTATTAAAGAAGATATATGTTACGCTACTACCAACAGACAGGCTGCTGTTAAAGAGATAGCTTCTAAGTGCGATATGTTTTTTGTAGTAGGAAGCCGTAATTCATCTAATTCTGTGAGATTAGTTGAAGTTGCAAAAAAAGCTGGTTGTAATAATTCTCATTTAATGCATTCCGAAAAAGAAATCCCTTTTAACGAAATAGAAAATTCTGAAACCATTGGTATATCTTCTGGAGCGTCAGCACCTGAAAAGCTTGTTCAAAATTTATTAGATAATATAAGAAAAGATAGAAAGGTTTCTATTGAAGAAGTAATAGTTGCAGAGGAAAAAGTAATATTTAAATTGCCGAAAGAACTCAATTAATGGCTGTCTATACAAAGTTAAATCAAAATAAAATTGAGGAAATTTTATCTAATTATAGTTTAGGTAAGTTAGACTCATTCAAAGGAATTGAAGAAGGTATTGAAAATACAAACTATTTTTTATCGATTAGTAAAAAAAAATTTATATTAACTATTTACGAAAAAAGAGTTAAATCTGCTGATCTTCCTTTTTTTTCTGATCTAATGTCATCTTTAAATAAAGCTAGCTTTAAATGCCCTGCTCCTATTTCTAATAATAATAATGAAACTATAACAAATTTTGGGGGAAAAAAATTAATGATTGTTTCATTTCTTGAGGGCAAGGCAAAACAAAATTTATCTCCAGCCAATTGTAAATCAATCGGATCTGAAATAGCTAAAATGCATGATCTCACAAAGAATTTAAAACTAAAACGACAAAATGACCTATCCGTAAATTCATGGAGAAAATTATTTAATTCAGTCAAAGATAGATGTAAAAATATACATAAAGATCTGCCAAGATTAATTGAGGAAAATCTTAATGATGTTGAAAAAAATTGGCCAAAAAATCTGCCAAAAGGAATAATTCACGCAGATTTATTTCATGATAATATTTTTTTTATTCAAGATAAATTTAGTGGTGTGATAGACTTTTATTTTTCATGTGAAGATTTTTTTGCTTTTGAAATCGCTATTTGTTTTAACGCTCTGTGTTTTGACGGTCTAAAAAGTAATTTAAGTTTTAACGTTACTAAAGCAAAAAACTTTATAGACGGATATACTTCTATAAGAAAATTAACTGATGAAGAATTGAAAAATATTAAGGTTCTATCTCAAGGCGCTGCTTTGAGATTCTTGCTCACTCGAGTATTCGATGCATTAAATAAAGTAGAAGGAGCAATAGTTAAAATTAAAGATCCAATGGAGTATTTAAAAAGATTAGAATTTCACAAGAATGCTAAAAATCATGAGGATTATTTCTTTTAATGAAATTAAAAATTTATACTGACGGTGCTTGCTCTGGAAATCCTGGGAAAGGAGGTTGGGCCGCAATCATATTGGATGATTCTAATCAATCAAGTATTTCTGGAAGTGCAAGTAATACAACTAATAATAGGATGGAATTAATGGCTCCAATTATGGCATTAAAAAAAATAAAAAAGAAATCAGAGATTACAATTTTTACTGACTCAAAATATGTGAAAGACGGAATAACCGATTGGATTAAAAAGTGGAAAGTTAACAATTGGAAGAGTTCAAATAAGAAAACAGTTAAAAATAAAGATCTTTGGATTAAATTGGATAATGCTTGTCTAAAACATAAAGTTAGTTGGAAATGGGTTAAGGCACACGCTGGCAACAAATATAATAATCTTGTTGATGAGTTGGCAGTTTCGAAAACTAAATAGATTTTAAAAAACTTTCAGCTGAAGACAATTCACAAGTAGCTGTTTCTTTTTCTTCCTCTACTTTTTTAATTTCACCATTCTCCACCAACATAGTGTAGCGATTAGATCTAATTCCTAATCCTTTTTCGGATTTATCTACCTCTGCTCCGATAGCTTTTGTAAATTTAAGAAAAGGATCACCAGCCATAAAAATTTTACTACCAGCATTTTGGTTTTCACCCCAAGCCTTCATTACATTAGGATCATTTACAGCGATGCATATAATTTTTGTAATTCCTTTTTGAATAGCTAAGTCGTAATTTTTTATATACCCAGGAAGATGAAGAGCCGAACAAGTTTTAGTAAAAGCTCCAGGCATACCTAAAATAATAGTCTTGCCTTTACAAAGATCTAAAATATCAATTTTTTTTACATCATTACTTAGGTCAAGATAAAATAACTCCGAATTAGGTAGTTTGTCTCCTATTTTTATTCTCATTTAATTTTGCCCAAAATATAATTTTTTACTTCTGAATTTGAATTCCTGATAATATCAAATGTTTCCTTTTTATCTATATTCAATTTTAAATGCTCAGGTGAGTCTAAATTTTTTCCTATAGCTTTTTTAATAGTATCGTTAAACTTGTAAGGATGAGCTGTACCAAGAACAACTATATCTCTTAAATTTTTAAAACTTTTTGCTGCTCCTACTCCAGTAGCAGTATGAGGATCAATTATAAATTGATGCTCTTTATAAATTTCATTAATTATAGATACTGTCTCTTCATCTGTAACTTTTACTGCTTCAAAATCCTTTTTAATTTTATCGATTTCTTTTTTGTCTAAATTGAATAAACTTTTTGATGATAGATCATTCATTAATGACCCTACCTTACTGTCGTTTTCATCTAATATATAATAAAGCAACCTCTCAAAATTACTGGCAACTTGTATATCCATACTTGGTGTAATGGTTGCTTTCACTTTATCAGGTTTATATTCACCTGTATTAATAACTCTTTGTAAAATATCATTTTTATTTGTGGCGACTATAAGTCTATTAATTGGTAAACCCATTTTTTTTGCAACGTATCCAGCATAGATATCTCCAAAATTACCAGTTGGTACCGAAAAGCTTATATTATTTTTTTTTAATCTAAAGAAGGAATAAAAATAATAAACAATTTGACAAACAATTCTCGCCCAGTTGATAGAATTTACCCCTGACATATTTATTTTTGATCTAAAACTATTTTCATTAAAAAGCTCTTTTACAATTTTTTGACAATCATCAAATGAACCCTCAATAGCTATATTATAAATATTTGCTCCACCAATTGTTGTCATTATTTTTCTTTGGATATTTGAAATCTTATTATGTGGATGTAGTACAAAAAGATTTATATTTTTTCTATTGCTTAAAGCAGCTATAGCCGCTGAACCAGTATCTCCTGATGTAGCAACTATGACATTTACAGTTTTATCTTTAGCGACTTCTAAATGATCATACATATTGCCAATTACCTGCATTGCAATATCTTTAAAAGCTAAAGTGGGTCCATGATAAAGTTCGAGAAGATTTATATTTCCAATTTTTTTTATATTTACGACTTCTTTATCTTTAAAACTACTATAAGATTTTTGTATCAGTGAGCTAAGTTCTTCTTTTTTAATTTCACCTGAACAGAAATTAAAGATAATTTCTGTAGCAAGTTCGTTATAATTTAGTTGACTTAAATTATTAAGTTCCTCTTGACTATACTTCTTGATTTCAGCAGGCAAAAATAACCCTCCGCCTGGTGCAAGTCCTCTTAAGAAAATATCTTTAAAGCTAAATTCTAAAGATTTATCTCTAGTGCTAAAATAATTCATTTTTTTCTTCTAAAATATAAATAATAAAAAATTATCGAGATTGATATTGCATACCATGTTATAGCATATTTAAGGTGATTATTTGGCACATCTATACTTATCTTTTTAGGAAGTGGTGTCTTGGCTTTATTATCCTCCAAAAAAATTACAAACTCATTAAATTGCTCTCCTGTAGCTTCTTTTAAATCTTCTAAATTTAATGAAAACCAAATATTATTTGAAATATCATTATCTGGTTTAAATATACTTGGTTTATAAATTTCTCTTAAAAGACCAATTATTTCACTATCACTCTCTGCTTTGAAGTTTATGCTTGCTCTATCTTTTAGTTCTTTTCTAATCCATCCTCTATTGATTAAAACATTTTGATTTTTGTCAGTCCTGAAAGGAGTGACTACATCATATCCAGGCTTTCCACTATCATTCAAGCTATAAAGGTAAATTTGTTTATTAAAATTAAATTTTCCTTTAGCGCTTACTCTCTGGTAATTTTTCTTAATTGAATTAGAGTACTCTATTGGTTTAGAGTCTAATCCAAAAGTAATTTCGCTTATTAGTTCTAGCTTCCATTGCAATCTATAAAGTTGCCAAGTTCCTAAAGCACAAAATACCGTTACAAAAAAAATTACGAATAGTTGAAATAAAAATGCTCTTTTCAATTTGAGATTAACTTCCCCAAATATAGATCGCAGCAAATAAGAATAACCAAACTACGTCAACAAAATGCCAGTACCAGGCTGCTGCTTCAAATCCAAAATGGTGTTGTGGCGTCGAGTGGCCTCTCATTGATCGAAACAAACAAACCGCAAGAAAGACCGTTCCGACAATTACATGAAAACCATGAAAACCAGTCGACATATAAAATGTGGAACCATAAATTCCACCATCTAAAGTAAATGTTGCATGATGATATTCGTAAGCTTGAAAACAAGAAAATATAAATCCTAAAAATACTGTAGCGATCAAACCATTTACTAATCCTTTTCTGTCATTTTCTAACATTGCATGATGCGCCCAAGTTACAGTAGTTCCTGATAACAATAAAATTAGGGTGTTGATTAATGGGATATCCCAAGGATCAAAAGTTTTTATATCTGCTGGCGGCCATATACCACCTATAGAGTCAGGTGGAAATAAACTAGCGTTAAAAAAAGCCCAGAACCAAGCAACAAAAAACATTACTTCAGAGGCGATAAATAATGTCATACCGTACCTGTGTCCAATTTGAACTACTGGAGTATGATGACCTTGATGCTCTGCTTCTTCTATAACATCTCTCCACCACATAAATGCACCATAAACTACTAACGCAAAACCAATCAAAAGTAACCAAAGTGCTCTAGAGTGAAAGTAATAAACTGCTCCAAAAGCTAAGACTAAAGTTGCAAATGAAACATAGATCGGCCAAGGACTTGGGTCAACTAAATGGTAATCGTGTTTTGGTTTTTCTGCTGACATTATGTGTTACTCTTTTCATAATAGCCTGATGAAAAAAAAGTAAAAGATAAAGTTACATCAGACATATTTTTAGTTTTATTATCATCAACAACTTTAGGATCCAAGAAAAATGTTAATACAAACTCTTTTTTTTCACCTGGTTGTAAAGTTTGTTTTTCAAAACAAAAACAACCTATCTTATTCAGATAAATACCAAATGGTGATGGAGATACATTAAATGTTGCTGACCCTGAGGAAATTTCATTGCTAGGATTTTCAACATTAAATTTAACTGTATGAACTTCGCCTGGTTTTAAGTTTAAAGTATTCATCTCAGGATAAAATTTCCAATCTAAAGTGCTATTAATGTTTGTATCAAATCTCATTTTAAAGTCTTGATTTACTATAATTTTTGGAATTTCTTTGTCGGTAGCGTTTTGAGTAGTTCCGCCGAATCCTGTTACTCTGCAAAACAAATCATATAAAGGAACTGCTGCAAAAGACAATCCAAGCATTAGTAAAAATATCGATACTAAAGCGATAGGTGTTAAGTTTTTTTTGCTTATATTCATTATATTTCTCGATTATAAATTCCAATATTATAGAAAGTTAATACAAATAAAAAAATCATAAATAAGATTAATATTAAAGCTGTTATAAGGTTTTTTTTCTTTTTGTTCATCATATTATTTTTAAAAAATTATCAATTAATAAAATTAAGAAAATAAAAAACAAATAAAAAATTGAGTATATGAAAATTTTTCTCGCTATTTTATTTGAAATACTCGCTATTTTAGACCTATATAATCTTAAGCATAAATAAACATAGTATGCAGACATCATGGAAGATATGGCTAGATAAAATAAACTAGCAAAATTTAAAAAGTAAGGTGCAATTATTGCAGGTAGCATCATTAAAGCATAAAAAAGTATATTCACTTTTGTTGTTTTTGTTCCAGAAATTATAGGGAGCATTGGAATTTTTGCTTTTTTATAATCACTTGATTTATATAAACTTAACGCCCAAAAATGTGATGGTGTCCATAGAAAAATAATTAAAAATAAAATTATTGGCTCAACAGAGATACTTCCGGTTGCTATTGTCCATCCAATAACAGGTGGTAATGCCCCAGCTGCACCACCTATAACAATATTTTGTGGAGTTTTCCTTTTTAACCAAATCGTATATATAAAAAAATAAAAAGCAATTGTTGAGGCTAATAAAATTGCAGAAAGGAAGTTGGCTGAAAAATAAATTACGCTTACTGACAAAGCTGATAAAACTATACCAAAATATAAAGCTTGATTTTTTTTTACTTTTCCTGTTGGGATTGGTCTTAAGCAAGTTCTGCTCATCAAGGCATCTAGGTCTGACTCATACCACATATTAAGAGCTCCAGCAGCTCCAGACCCGATAGCTACAGCTAAGAGAGAAATGCAAGCAGATGTGAAGTCTACATTAATCGGTGCTATTAATAAACCTACCACACATGTAAATAGTACAAGAGACATTACCCTAGGTTTCATTAAGTTAAAAAATGAACTTAGGTCCAATGCTAAACCAAGTTTAGAGTTTCTAGATTTTATACTTATCTGGCTCAATTTACTTTACTTTAGGTAGCTCTTCAAAAGTATGGAATGGTGGCGGTGATGACACTGTCCATTCTAGAGTCGTTGCTCCTTCTCCCCATGGATTTGGTTCTGCTTTTTTCTTTTTCATAAAGGCATACAATAGATTTAATAAAAATACTGCTAAACCTATAATAGATATATATGAACCAATTGAAGATATGTAGTTCCAACCAGCAAATGCGTCTGGATAATCGGCGTATCTTCTTGGCATTCCTGCTAATCCTAAGAAATGTTGTGGGAAGAATATTAAGTTTACCCCTATGAACGTCAGCCAAAAATGTAGTTTTCCCAAAAATTCTGAGTATTCATAACCCGTCATTTTACTAAACCAATAATAAAATCCCGCAAAGATTGCATACACAGCACCCATTGATAAAACGTAGTGGAAATGCGCAACAACATAGTAAGTATCGTGAAGTGCTGTATCAACACCTGCATTTGCCAGAACTACTCCAGTTACGCCTCCTAAAGTGAATAAGAAAATAAAGCCAATAGCCCAAAGCATAGGAGTCTGAAAGCTTATCGAGCCACCCCACATTGTTGCTATCCAAGAAAAAATCTTAATTCCGGTTGGGACTGCAATAATCATTGTCGCCGCTAAGAAATAGGCCTTTGTATCTGTGTCAAGTCCAACAGTGTACATGTGGTGAGCCCAAACAACAAAGCCAACTACTCCAATAGCCACCATCGCATAAGCCATTCCTAGATAACCAAATACAGGCTTTCTTGAAAAAGTTGAAACAATATGACTAATCATTCCGAATCCTGGTAAAATTAAAATATATACTTCTGGATGTCCAAAAAACCAAAATAAGTGTTGGAATAAAACTGGATCTCCACCTGTTTGTGCTTCAAAAAAAGCAGTTCCAAAATTTCTATCTGTTAGAAGCATTGTTATAGCTCCTGCTAAAACTGGCAATGATAATAAAAGTAAAAATGCGGTCACCAAGATTGACCAAGAGAATAATGGCATTTTGTGTAAAGTCATACCAGGAGTTCTCATATTTAAAATTGTCGTGATAAAGTTAATTGCTCCTAGGATTGATGAAGCTCCTGCAACGTGTAAACTTAGAATTGCTAGGTCCATTGCTGGGCCTGGTTGTCCAGTTTTTGATGACAGAGGTGGGTAAATCGTCCAACCCCCTCCTACTCCTTTTGCGCCTGGAGGGCCATCAACAAAAATTGATACTAACAATAAAATTAGGGCGACTGGTAATAGCCAAAAAGAAATATTATTCATCCTTGGAAACGCCATATCTGGTGCGCCTATCATAATTGGAACAAACCAGTTTCCAAATCCACCAATCATTGCTGGCATTACCATAAAGAAAATCATGATTAAGCCATGACCAGTTACTAACACGTTATATAAATGGTAATCACCTCCAAGAATTCCGTCACCTGGATGCATTAATTCCATTCTCATTAAAACTGAAAAAGCAGATCCAATTATCCCAGCGATAATTGCAAAGATAAGGTACATTGTTCCTATATCTTTATGATTTGTTGAGTAAGCCCATCTTTTCCAACCTGTTGGATTTTGATGATGCTCGTGATCTGCAGTTGTTGCTGACATTACTTTATCTCCTTAATTTTTTTTGCTACTTTAATATTGTTATTGATTTCTTCTTTGGCGAATTTAACTTTAGCCTCTTCTAACCATTTATTATACTCTTCTTCGGACACAACGTTTACTGTGATAGGCATGAAAGCATGTTTTATTCCACAAAGCTCAGAACACTGGCCGTAGAAAGTTCCAGTTCGGTCAGCTTTAAACCATGTCTCGTTGATTCTTCCTGGAATTGCATCTCTTTTAACTCCAAAAGATGGGAGCGCCCATGCATGCAACACATCATTTGCAGTTATCATAACTTTTACAACTTTATTCACTGGTACGTAAACCGCATTGTCAACCGCTAATAATCTTGGTTGATTTTCTTTTAAATCTTTTTCATCAATCATATAAGAATCGAAAATGATATTTTCATCTGGGTATTCATATCCCCAATACCACTGATACCCTATAGCTTTAATAGTTACATCTGCTTTAGGAATTTCATCTTGTGAGTATAAAACTTTAAATGAAGGTACTGCCATTACGATCAAAATTAAACAAGGAACCAATGTCCAAATAACCTCGATTAAGGTGTTATGACTTGTTGTTGATGGAACTTGATTCTTGGAGGCCCTGTATCTTACACAGACATATAAAAGTAAAAATAAAACAAAAGCAGTGATAGCGGTAATTATTGGTACAAGCATGTAGTCGTGAAACCAAACAATGTCATCCATACTTTTTGAAGCTGATTTTTGGAAACCTAGTTGCCAATCCTTAGGCTCATTGGCAAAAAGCGCTGTTGGCCAAGCTAAGAAAAGTATATAAGCAATTTTTTTAATCATGAGTTTTTATACAGCTTTTAGACAATTTCACAATTTCAATTAATGCGACAATTAATGAGAGTTATTGATAAAATTTACTAATGAAATCGCGCTTATTACAGCCGTATCAGACCTTAGAATGTTTCTAGATAACGTAAAAGGTTTTACCGCTCTATTTTGAAGTATTAACTCACGCTCAGCTGAAGAAAAATCGCCCTCGGGACCAATTAGTATACAACAGGTATTAATGTTTTTAAGATCTTCAGCTTTTAAGTTTTCTTTTGAATTAACATCCGCAAATAAAATTTTTGAGTTTTCATCAAAATTTTTTAAAAAATCCTTTAATTTAATTACATTTATAATTTCTGGGGGCACAAGTTGATTAGATTGTTCAGTCGCTTCAATAACTATTTTTTTTGCTCTATCAAGATTTAATTCTTTAACTTCTGTTCTTTCTGAAATAATTGGAATAATTTTACTTATTCCGAGCTCTGTGGCTTTTTGTAAAATAGTATCCATTGGATTTTTTTTTACTAAGCAAATAGCTAGCTCAGTTTTAGATAAATTATTAACTTCTTTAATTTTTTCTAAAAACCTAACTTCAACTCTATCTTTATTTAAAAAAATTATTTCGCTTTTCCATTCTCCATTTTTATTAAAAAAATTTAATTTTGAGCCCCTTTTAAGTCGCATAACATTAACAATGTAATGAGTGTGCTCTTTGCTTAACAAACTTGTATTATTTTCTAGTATACTGTCTGGATGATATAATCTAATATTCATTAGTGTCTATAATATAAACAAATGTTGAAGATATAAAGGAGCATTAATGAAAAAAGGTAAAAGAGCTGGAGAATCCCCAATAGGCATTAATGTGATAGAGGGAAAATCTTATTTTTGGTGTACTTGTGGAATTAGTTCTAAGCAACCTTTTTGCGACGGTTCACACAAAGGAACTGAATTTGCACCTTTAAAATATTTAGCTGATCAAACTAAAAAAGTTTTTTTCTGCTCATGTAAACAAACAAACGATCAACCATTATGTGATGGTTCGCATAATATTTAATAAATGATGAAAACAAAAGCAGTAGTGTTTGACGCTTACGGTACATTGTTCGATGTAAATTCAGCTGCTGAAAAATGTAAAGATAAAATCGGAGCAAAGTGGGAAACATTTGCCAATTTTTGGAGAACTACTCAGCTTGAATATACTTGGCTTAGAAGTTTAATGAAAAGGCATAAAAATTTTTGGGATATTACTGAGGACAGTTTGGATAAATCTATGAAAGTATTCAATATTAACAAAAATATGAAAAATGAGTTACTTAGTCTTTACAAAATTTTATCTCCTTATCCCGAGGTAAGAGGAGTCTTAGAAGATTTAAAAAAGAAAAAGTTCAAACTTGCTATACTTTCTAACGGGACCCCTGATCTTTTAAATGAATTAGTTGAAAATAATAAATTTAATAATCTATTTGATGATCTTTTTTCTGTTGAAGATGTGAAAATTTATAAACCTGACCCAACCGTTTATGAACTACCCATTAAAAAATATAGAATAAAATCTAGTGAAATTACTTTTTTAAGCGCGAATACATGGGATGTTTCAGGAGGGGGGAACTTTGGATATAATTCCATCTGGGTTAATAGGCATAACTCAGTATTTGATATCCTCGATTTTGAACCCAAAAATGAAATCAAAAATTTAACGCAGCTACTTGATAAAGTTTAAAGTTTCATTATAAATATTTATATGTCTCAAATTGAAGTAAAAAAAATCATTAAAGCCTTAAACGCATCAGATGGTGCAGGAGTAAAATTAAAAAGAAGCATTGGAACCCCAGAAGCAGATTATATTGATCCATTCTTAATGCTCGACGAATTTGGTTCTGAAAATAAAGATGATTACGTCGCTGGCTTTCCACCACATCCACATAGAGGAATAGAAACAGTAACTTATATGTTAAACGGAGAGTTTGAACATCAAGATAGCACTGGAGCTAAAGGTATTATGGCATCTGGAGATGTTCAATGGATGAAAACTGGAAGAGGAATTATTCATTCCGAAATGCCTGCTATGAAAGAAGGTAAGTTGTTAGGTTTTCAACTTTGGATAAATATGCCAGCTAAAATGAAAAAGAATAAGCCAGAATATCTTTATATTAAAGGAAATGAACTTGGAGAACACAAAGATAATGATAAAATTGTAAAAGTAATTGCAGGTAAATACAAAAAAGCTGAAGGACCAGAAAAAAATCACAACGTTGACCCTATTTATTTTCATGTGATTTTAAATCAAGGAAAAGAATTTAATTGTGATGTTCCTTCAGGACACAATTCTTTTATATATTTACTAAAAGGAGAATTAAACATAGGAGAAAAAAGCCACATTAAAACAGCTGATTCAAACTTAATATTATTACAGAGAGGTACTAAATTAAAAATTAAAGCAAGCAAAAAATCTGAGTTTTTATTTATAGCTGGCAAGCCAATTGGGGAACCAATTGCAAGAGGTGGACCATTTGTAATGAATACAAAAGATGAAATTCTTGAGGCTATTCAAGATTATAATAACGGAACATTTGCTAAATATTAAAAGTTAAAGTACGTTTCCGTAAAAATGCCAAAATCTATTGTAATTAAAAAAAGTGGAGGTCCTGAGGTATTAGAACTTCAAGATGTGAATGTTGGTTCTCCAGGCCCAGATGAAATTAAAGTTACTAATTACGCGATTGGTCTAAATTATATTGATACTTACCATAGATCTGGTTTGTACCCTGTTAAGTTGCCTAGTGGAATTGGTTTAGAAGCTGCTGGAAAAATTGATGAAGTAGGTTCAAATATTTCTGAATTTAATAAAGGTGATAATATTGCTTATGCCTCCGTACCTTTGGGAGCTTATGCGCAACAAAGAATAATCCCAGCTAAAATTGCTGTAAAAATTCCTGATGGAATTTCACATGAGTTGGCTGCAACTTTAATGACTAAAGGTTTAACTACAAATTATTTACTTACCAAAACTTATAAACTTAAAGCTGGTGAAACAGTTCTTTTTCATGCAGCAGCTGGAGGAGTAGGTCAAATTTTCGCTCAATGGGCAAATAGTATTGGAGCAAAAGTTATTGGAACAGTTGGCTCAGATAGTAAAATCAAAATAGCTAGAGAAAATGGTTACTCTCATGTAATTAACTATACAAAAAATAATTTTGTAAAAGAGGTCATGAATATTACCAATAATAAAGGAGTGCCCGCAGTTTTTGACGGGGTCGGAAAAAAAACATTCCACGGATCTCTTGAATGTCTTTCAATAAGAGGAATGATGATAAGTTTTGGAAATGCGTCTGGGCCCCTGGATCCTATAAATGTTCCAAAAGAAATCCAACCTAAAGGGCTTTACTTAACAAGACCATCTATAGGTCAATATTTTACAAGTAGAAAAGAACTTCAAGCTGGGGCTGATCAAATTTTTGAAAAGGTAAAATTTGGAAAAATAAAAATTAGAATTTCAAAAAAATATAAACTTTCGGAAGCCAAAAATGCTCATACAGATCTTGAAGCAAGGAAATTAATTGGCCCAGCAATTTTAATTCCTTAATGGCAAAAAAAATAATTTCTCCGTGTATAAGTATTTGTAAAACTGACCCTTTAACTGGTTATTGCTACGGGTGCGCAAGAACCAATGAAGAAAAAAAACAATGGAAAAACGAAGTAACTACTGAAGAGTGGAAATTAGAAAACTTGAAAAAAATAAAATCAAGGATGCAAGGATGGCAATTAAATACTTTTGAAGAGTCTTATAAACATAAAATTGACCAAGGAATTTCACTTTTCAAAAAAAAACTTTTAGAAGATTAATTTATAAATCTTTTTTCATAGAGTCCATATCACTGAGGTGATATTTCAATGCTTCATTGGACATTCTTACTTCCTGTAAAAATAAAAAAATTGAAATTATCATGCATACACAACAAGACGCAAAACTAAGCCTAGCATAAATTATAAAGTCCAAATATAAAAGTAATACCGTAAGCATATTAAAAAGAAATCCAAAAGATGAAAACCCCATAACATATTTAAGAAAATTAGTTCTTTTATTTAAAACATGAAGTTGTTTTTCTAACTCTGGTGGAACTTTTTTTTCAAAAGTATATTTGTCATGTAGTTGTCGAATTAAGGCACTTAAAGTGTGAAAACGATTACTATACATCGTCATCATTAATGGGATGGCAGGAAACATTAAAGCCGCTACTGTATAATCTATGTCCATACCGAATCAAATTGATTATGTAGATAGTGTTTGATATTTACAAGAAGTATTTCATGCAACAAGTAAAAATATTTATAGATTTAACAAGATTAAATAAACCAATTGGTTTTATGCTTTTATTTTGGCCATGCTCATGGGGTTTATCATATGCATATAATTTTAACCAAGATACAAAACTATTTATATACTATTTGACTTTATTTTTTTTAGGATCAGTCTTAATGAGAAGTGCTGGTTGTATTATTAATGATATTGTTGATAAGGATTTTGACAAAAAGGTAGAGAGAACTAAAAATAGACCCCTGGCATCTAAT
This sequence comes from uncultured Pelagibacteraceae bacterium, assembly GCA_902557775.1. GTDB lineage: Bacteria > Pseudomonadota > Alphaproteobacteria > Pelagibacterales > Pelagibacteraceae > Pelagilacustribacter. Next base: position 321,668 of record CACEBD010000001.1, on the reverse strand, counting down.
AAGATTTCTGTTTACAGGTCGTTATCTTATGTCTGCTTACTTTGCTCCTTAGCATTTTTAATTTTAATCCAATTTAATTTTTTAACTATATACCTTGGTTTAGGATCAATGATATTGGCTTTTTCTTATCCTTTCATGAAAAGAATAACTTACTGGCCTCAATTATTTTTAGGTCTGACTTTCAATTGGGGAATAATTATGGCTTGGTCGGCAATGAATAATACAATTAATATTGATATTTTACTTCTTTATCTTTCAGCCATATTTTGGACATTGGGCTATGACACCATTTACGGAGCTCAAGATATGTTTGAAGATGAAATTATAGGTTTAAAATCAACCTCTATAAAATTTAAAAAGAATATTAAATTGTTTTTAGGTTTTTGTTATTTATCAACTTCTTTGATTATCTTATATCTTATGAAAAGTTTTATTGGTCTTAATATATCCTCAATTTTTTTGATAATTTTTTTATTAAGTCTTATTTATCAAATATTAATGTTAAAACAGAACAATGAACATAGTTGTTTGTCAGTTTTTAAATTAAATAATTTTTCAGGATTGTTTTTATTTTTATCTATTTTAACAGTAAATTTTTAAATGAATTTTGATGAACTTAAAATAATTTTAAGACGATTATATAAAGAGTATGTGCAAAAGCACCTTAAAAGAATTATTCTAGCTTTATTGCTTTCAATTATAGTCGCAGGTAGCACTTCGGGAATAGCCTGGTTACTTGATCCAGCTGTTAAAAAAATATTTATAGAACAAGACAAAGTATTTGCTTGGTCAATACCATTGCTAATTGTTATAGCATTTTCAAGTAAAGGCTTATCTTTATATTTAGCTAGAACTAATATTATAAAAGTTGGTGAAGAGGTTGCTGGTGAACTCCAAAAAAAAGTTGCTAAAAATATTTTACATTCTGATATTCAGACACTTGATAATAGGCATTCAGGAAAATATATCTCTAATGTCATGTATGATACTAACCACGTAAAAAATCTTGTTAGTTCTGGTGTCTTAAATTTAATGAAAGATTCATTTTCATTGATAGCACTAGTTTCATTAATGTTTTATCAAAATTGGAAATTAGCTTTATTCGCCATTTTAATGATGCCTCTAGCTGCAATATTGGCAAAATCTTTAGGAAAAAGGATAGGTAAAGCAACGTCAAAGGCTGGGGAGTCATCAGGTATTTTAGCCTCTTTTTTATCTGAAATATTTAAGGGCTCTAAAATGATAAGGATTTACCAGAGAGAAGATCGGGAAAATAAGAAGGCTCAGTCAGTTATCGATGATCTTGTTGAAAAGAATATTAAAATTGGAACTATAATGATAAGAGCAACGCCAATAATGGAGTCGCTCACTGGTTTCATGATTGCAGGTTTTATTGTTTTCTCTGGAAAATTAATTGCTAACGGAGAGCTTGAAGTAAACAATTTTTTCTCATTTTTAGCAGCAATGATGTTAGCCTACCAACCAATAAGATCTTTAGCAACAATCAATTTAATTGCATATCAAGGAGGTGCAGCTTTTAAAAGAATAATAAAAATTATTGATAAAAAAAATGAAGTGACAGAAAATGAGGTAAGCCCTGAATTAATTATCAAAAATTCAAATATAGATTTTGAAAACGTAAACTTTAAATATGACACTACGCACAATCAAGCAATTAAAAATATAAATTTAAAGATACAAGGAAATACCATGACAGCTTTTGTTGGGCATAGCGGGGCAGGAAAAAGTACAATCTTAAATTTATTACCAAGATTTTATGATCCTCAGAAAGGAAATATCAAAATTGATAAACAAGATATAAAGAAAGTTTCTTTAAATTCATTAAGAAAAAATATCTCTATGGTCAGCCAAGATATTATTTTATTTGATGACACCATAAAAAATAATATTGCCTACGCGAAAGAAAACGCAACTCAAGAAGAAATCGAACAGGCTTGCAGGTTTGCAGCCGCTGACGAATTCATTATAAAGCTAAAAGATAGTTATAATACCGTTATTGGAGAAAATGGAATTAGACTCTCGGGAGGCCAAAAGCAAAGATTATCAATAGCAAGAGCAATACTTAAAGAATCTCCTATAATTTTGTTAGATGAAGCTACGTCCTCTTTAGATGCAGAGTCAGAGGAAATTGTTCAGAACGCAATACTCAATTTGACAAAAAATAAAACAACATTGGTAATTGCGCATAGACTTTCGACGATCCACAATGCCGATATGATATTCGTTCTAAAAAATGGTAATATTATTGACTCTGGAAAGCATAATTTTTTATTACAGAATTGCGAAGAATATAAATCTTTATACGAAAAACAACTTAAATAATTTTTATGATTTTTCTTTATAGGATCATTTCAAGTTTTTTATATCCATTGTTGGTCGTGCTAATTTTTCTAAGAAAGTATTTAGATAAGGAACATATCAAAAGATATAAAGAAAAAATTTTCATCTCATCATTTAATGTTAATAGGAAATTAAATACAGAATTAATTTGGTTTCATGCTGCAAGTGTAGGAGAGCTTAAAAGTATCTTGCCTATTATTAATCAGCTTGAAAAAGATAAAAATAATTTTGAGTATTTAATTACAACTACAACTCTTAGTTCTAGTAAAATTGCAGAAAATCAAATAAAAGATTTTAAAAATATACATCATAGATTTTTTCCTTTGGATGTAAGTTTTTTAATAAAAGCTTTTTTGGTAAAATGGCAACCAAAAGTTCTGTTTTTAGTAGACTCTGAAATTTGGCCTAATTTAATTTTACTGTGTAAACAAAAAAAAATCCCTGTTGCTTTAATCAACGCAAGAATAACTGCTAAGTCATTTAATAGGTGGATGTTTTTTCCTAAAACTGCAAAGCAAATATTTAACTCATTTCAATTATGTCTAACTTCTAATCAAGAAACTAAAACCTTTCTGAATAAGCTAAATGTTAAAAACGTTCATTACTGTGGAAATATAAAACTTATAGATAATATAAATATTGGGAAAATCACGGGTTTAAATGAGAAATTGTTAAAAAATTCAAAATTTTGGCTTGCTGCAAGCACTCACGATGGTGAGGAGAGTTTTTGTTTGAAAACTCATATTCTTCTTAAAAAAAAAATTTCTAATGTTATTACAGTTATAGCTCCAAGACATATTGATAGAGTAGAAGAAATAAAAAAATTATGCGGCAAACTAAATTTAGATACTCAAATATTAGATAAAGCTGATAATATTTTGCCTGACAAAGAAATAATTTTAATAAACTCTTTTAATTCCTTGCTAGAGTTTTATAAATATTCAAAAAGCGTTTTTATTGGAAAGTCTTTATTGAAAAGGTTTAAAAACAAAGGTGGTCAAAATCCAATCGAAGCAGCGAAACTAGGTTGTAAGATATACCATGGGCCTTTTGTTTATAATTTTGAAGAAATATACGAAATTTTAAAAAATAATAATATTTCACAAGAAATAATAAACCCTGAAAATTTTTCTAAAGATTTATTCAATGATTTTAATAATTTTGAGAAAAATTTTGAAAAATCATCAAATCTTTTAAATGATTTAGGGAGTCAAACTCTTGAAATGACAATTAAAAATATAAACAGATTTTTGAAAGATGAAAGTATTAAAACCTAAATTTTGGGATAAAAAAATTAGTTTACTCGCAATTACACTATTTCCCTTAAGTCTAATTATATGGTTATTAATTTTGATAAAAAAAAAAATAACTACAAAGTTAGATTTTAAAATACCAGTTATTTGTGTCGGAAATATTTATTTGGGTGGCACTGGAAAAACTCCTTTAGCTTTAGCTCTAGCTAAGGAAATAAAATTAATGGGAAAAAACCCAGCAATTATAAAAAAATTTTACAAATCTCATCAAGATGAACATAATCTTATTGAAAAGAATTTTAATAATTTGATTTTAGAAACAAATAGATCAATAGGGATAAATAAAGCTATTGAGCAAGGTTTTGATACTGTTATTTTGGATGATGGATTACAAGAATATAAAATCAAAAAAAATTTTAGTATTGTTTGTTTCAATGAAAACCAATTAATAGGTAATGGCTTTATTTTTCCTGCGGGCCCATTAAGAGAGGGTTTAAACGCATTAAAAAATGTAGATTTAATAGTAATCAATGGAAAAGAAAATAAAAATTTTCAAAAAAAAATTTTAAAGATTAATCCAAATTTAAGTTTTTTTTACTCAGAGTATAAATTAAGAAATTATGAACAATTCAAAAATAAAAAGTTGCTAGCTATAGCAGGTATAGGAAATCCATCAAATTTTTTTGATCTACTTGAAGAAAAAGGTTTAGTTGTAGCAAAAAAATTAATTTATCCAGATCATTATGAATTCAGTAAAAACGAATTATTAGAGTTTATTGAGATTGGGAAGAAAAATAATTATGAAGTAGTTTTTACTGAGAAAGATTATTTTAGAATTAAAAAATATAATCTAAATCAATTAAAGTTTTTACGAGTGGAGCTAATAGTTCCTCGTATGGAGGAAATTAAGGAAAAAATATTAAATATTTATGATTAAAATTTTTAGTTATCTTCTACAATCTATAGTCATATATTTTTTCTTTATAATTGGTCGCCTGTTAGGTATCAAAAAAAGTAGAAAATTATTTTCTCTTGTTTTTTCAAAAGCTGCACCATTTTTTAAATCAAAAAAAATAATCGAACAAAATCTTAAAATTTTTGATCAGAATCTTTCTATAATTAAAAGAGATCAAATTATTAAAGATATGTGGGAGAATTACGGAAAAACTTTTATAGAATATGTTTATTTAAATAAATTTAGAGAAAATAAATCACAAATAACTATTTCTGGTGAAAAAAATTTACAAAAGATAATTAAAGATAATAAACCAGTAATTTTTATATCAGGTCATTTTGCTAACTTTGAATTAATGTCCATGGAAATAACAAAAAATAAAATTCCATTAGCTACTATTTATAGACCTCTTAACAACTTTTTTTTAAACCCTTTTATGGAATTTGTAAGAAGAAAATACGTTTGTGAAAATCAAATTAAAAAAGGTATTAATGGAGTCAGGGAAGCTATTGAATTTATTAAAAAAAATTACAGCATTGCTTTAATGATTGATCAAAGAGTTAGTGAGGGAGAAAAAATCAAATTTTTTAATAAAATGGCATCTACAACTACTTTACCAGCACAACTTGCACTGAAGTATAATCTATCAATCATACCAGTTTTTATAAAACGGGATGATAATAATAACTTTAAAATTGAGTTTTATAACGAGATTAAATCTTCTGAATATGACAACAAAATAAAATTGACTGAAAAGTTAAATAATGTTCTCGAAAGCATGATTGCTAAAAATCCCAATCAGTGGATTTGGACTCACAATAGATGGAAATAAATCATTTTTTGTTATTTTTAAATTTAGAATTAACCTCTATTGGAGAATAATAAGCTTCTTGTAACTCAACATTCCAATAATTCAAATTCTCAAGTATTATTTCTTTTCCTGAAACAGCGCATAAGACGTAGTCTCCATCTTCAATAATATCAAATGAGTTGTGTTTAAAAACAAGTTTAGCTTTTTTTTTTCTCATCAATAAATTATACAATATATAACTCACTATGAATATTGGATTAATTGGTAGCGGTGGAAGAGAGCATACATTATGCCGAAAAATTTATGAATCAAAACTGAGCAGTAATATATACTGCTTTCCAGGTAACGCTGGGACTTCAAAAATCGCAAAGAACATCGAAATAGATATTTTAAATTTTAAAAAACTCTTAAAGTTAATCAAATTTTACAAAATAAAATTAGTAATTGTTGGTCCAGAAGAACCATTAGTAAAAGGTTTGGTCAACTTTTTAAAAAGAAATAATATCAAAGTTTTTGGACCTAACAAATTTGCTGCAAGATTGGAAGGATCGAAAGCATTTATGAAAAAATTATGCCAAGAAAATAATATTCCTACTGCAAAATTTAAAATTTGCTCCAACCAAAAAGATGTAAATAAATTCTTGCAAAAAAGTAAAATGCCTATAGTTGTTAAAGCAGATGGTTTAGCGGCTGGTAAGGGTGTTACTATTTGTAAAACAAAAAAAAAGGTAATAGAAATTTCAAATCAAATATTTAAAGGAAAATTTATTTCATCGAAAAAGTTAGTTCTCGAAGAGTTCCTAGAGGGTGAAGAAGCTAGCTATTTTTTAATAGTAGATAAAAATAATTTTAAATTTTTCGGGACAGCTCAAGATCACAAACGTGTAGGTCAAAATGATAGAGGCCCTAACACTGGAGGTATGGGAGCTTACTCGCCTGCTCCTATAATAAATAAAATAATTGAAAATAAAATTATAAATAAAATTGTTAAACCAACTCTTTTTGCATTAAAAAAAAGAAATAATCCTTACACAGGATTTTTATATGTGGGTCTTATGATTAAAAATAATGAGCCATATTTAATTGAATATAATGTGAGAATGGGTGATCCAGAATGTCAAGTTATTCTTCCAAGACTTAAAACAGACATAATAAAGATAATTTTAAGCAGTATTAAAAACAATTTAAAAAATATTCGGATTAAATGGAAAAAAGAGAAGTGTATGACAATTGTTTTATGCTCTAAAGGATACCCTGGAAGATATAAAAAAGGGATAGAAATTAAGAATTTAAATAAAATTAAATTTGATAAAAATATTTTTATATTTCATGCGGGTACAAAATTTAAAAATTTTAAATTTTTTTCTAATGGAGGAAGAGTTTTGAATATCTCATCACTTGGATGGAACTTTTTAACTATTAGAAAAAAGATTGTATCTTCAATTAATAAGTTAAACTGGAAGGCAGGTTTTTTCAGAAAAGATATAGGTTGGAGAATAATTGGTCATTAATGAGAATCATAGGTGGAAATCTAAAAGGTAAAAAAATAAATTTTTTTAAATCTCAAACTACTAGGCCTTTGAAGGACTCCGTTAAAGAGAGTATATTTAATGTTTTAAATCACTCCAACAAAATTGAAGTAGAAATTAAAAACTCAAAAGTCTTAGATCTTTATGCAGGAACTGGATCATTTGGAATAGAATGTATTTCTAGAGGGGCAAAAATAGCTATTTTTGTTGAAAGGAACATTATATTTTACAAATTGTTAGTGGAAAATTTAAAAAATCTTTCAATTTTTAAACAAACTAAAATTATCAATAATAATGTTGAAAATGACAAGGTCATCCCTGATGAAAAATACAATATAATATTTTTTGATCCTCCTTACAAAAATACAAACTTTGTCAAAACTCTAGCAAAATTTAAAAAAGAAAAAAAATTTAATAGAAATCATATTTTAATTATTCACAGAGAAGTGAGATCGGAAGAAAATTTTAACGACTTAATTCAAATTATAGATGAAAGGAAATACGGTAGATCAAGAATAATTTTCGCCAAATTTATTTAAGTAATTTTTTAGTGAAAATCTTAACTTGTTCCACTGCTGGCTGGTCAAAAGGATTAAGTCCGGACAATTTACCGATTATGATAGTTTCTAAAATAAAATAAGCAAACAACTCTCCCAAAGTTTCCTCTGTAACTTTTTTGATTTTAAACTCTCTAAAAGGAATTTTGTTTTTCTGAAAAGCTTTGATTAATGCATCTTTTTGAGCATGTTTTATTTTTTTTATATTTTTACCGTGCAAATGAGAGAGTTTTATAATTTTTCTAGAATTTAAAATAATTTTATCATCATGTTGATAACTAAATATATGATAGAATTTATCTTTTGGCCCATCCAGATAAAGTTGTAATAAACTATGATGGTCCTTTGGACAATTAGATACGACCGGAAGAAAACCTTTTCCTTTTTTTCCTAAACTTTCAGCTAGCAATTGTTGATACCAGTAGAGAAATTTTTCAAGCTCGGGTGCATAATTAATGAGAATAAAATTATTGCATTTTTTATTTAGTAATACGCTTGAAATTTTAATAGAACTTTCTCTCAAATATCTTTTATGTTCATCGTTCAAATATTTTTTAAGATCATATCTTAATTTTGAAACATTCAATCCCATGATAATAGCTGGAATAATTCCTGCCTCAGATAGCACAGAGTATCTTCCACCAACGTTTTCTTTATGTTCAATGAAGTATAAATTATATTTTTTTGAAAGTAGGTTTAATGAATTTTTCTTGTTCTCAGTTATTATTATTATATTTTTTCTACTTTTTTTAATAATATTTAATGATAAGAGATTAGATAACGTCTCAATAGTTTCACCTGATTTTGAAATAACAATGAATAAAGTTTTATTGAAATTTACTTTGTCTTTAAAATTTATAATAGCATCTGAATTTAAATTGTTAAAAAAGAAAACCTTTTTTTTAATTTTCTTATTAAGAAAATTAAAAATTGCCTCTGTACCTAGAATGGAGCCGCCCATACCAATAATAGCTAAATTTTGAAAATTTCTAAATTTTTTAATATCTTTCTCTTTAAAATTAAAATTATAGTTTTCACTTAAAACATTTAGTGTTGTGTTAAGTTCTAGAATATTTTGATTAATTCCACTTATGATTTTACTAAAATTTATTGACAATTTTTTTAAATATCTTTGATTAAAATATGAACTTTGAATAAAGTTTTTTTTGATTAAATTACTTTTCACTTTTTAATTTTATCTAGAATTGATTTTTCAATTGAATCTTGATTTTTCTTATTTGATGTTTCTTTTTCGGGAACTTTTAAAATTTTTTTTATCTTCTCCTCCTCATTTTCTTTAGCTTGTGAAGCAGTTCCTGGCTTTGGGACATTTTCATAATCAGGTGGTAATACTAAAGGTTCTCTTTTTTTTACTAGAAACTCATCAGTTGTTTTAATTTTTTCGTTTCTTAAAACTTGTCCCACTTCCTTAAAACCGCAAGAATTCAATAAAATTATTAATAAAAAGAAAAAGCTTAATTTTTTCATTTAATTTTGCTCACTAAAAAACCTTTAATTAAAAAAATTATAATACCTAATGTAATCAATATATCTGCTACATTAAAGGTAAACCAGTGAAAGTTTTTATAATGTAAATCAATAAAATCTGGTACAGCCTTAAATATCATTCTATCGTAGAAATTTCCTGTTGCTCCACCTATAATTAATGAAAAAGAAATTTTATCGAATTTGTCTGAAATGATTGAGAAATAAATTAAAAACAAAATAACAAAAGCTATTAATAAGGAGATTGAGTTATATAATAAGCTTGAACTAGATTGAAATAGTCCAAATCCAATTCCAGTATTCCAAACTAAATCAAAATTAATAAATTCATTTATATAAAAAGAATTTTCACTGAAATTATTTATAATTTCAATTTTTGTATATCTGTCTAAACTAAAAATAAAAAGTACAATTATTAAAAAATAAAAATTTTCTTTTGTAATAATTTTGTTATTTATTTCTCTTAGGTTAATCAAAATACTTACTTTCTATCTTATTGGACAACTTTCTCTTTCACATTTTTTTTCTAAAATTTTCCAACATCTTTCACATTTTTTTCCTTTAGCTTTTTTTACCTCTATCTTTATTTCATCAGTATTTGATAATTCTTTATCTGCTTTCGAAACAATAAAGTAATCTGCTAAATCTAATTTCTTTAGAAGCTCAAATTTTTCTTTTTTTAAGATTAATTTGATTTCAGCCTCAAGGCTCGATCCAATTTCTTTACTGGCTCTCTTTTCCTCTATTGCAATATTTGCTTCTTGTTTAATTTTGAATAAATTTGTCCATTTTTCATCGAGTTTGGTATTTTCCCAACTAGCTGGAATCTTAACAAAATAATTTTCATGTATACTTTCATTATTATCTTTATTTACTAAACTATAAATTTCTTCTGTGGTAAAAACTAAAATTGGAGCAAACCACTTTAGTAAGCTTTCTAAAATTACATTTAAAACTATTACACAATTCTTTCTTTTTTTTGAATTAATGCTATCGCAGTAAAGAACATCTTTTCTGATATCAAAATAAAAAGAAGAAAGATCAAGAGTGCAAAAATTTAATAATTCCTTATATAGTTTATGAAAATTGTAATTTTTTAAATTTTCATCAACAGATTTATTTATTTTAAATAATTTATGCAAAATAAATTTTTCTAATTCATCGAATTCATCTATATTGATTTTTTCAAATTGTTGTTTTTCAAAATTATCTTTTAAGTTTCCAAGCATAAATCTAAAAGTATTTCTAATTTTTCTATAAGACTCTGCATGTTGTATTAAGATATTCTTATCTATTCTTAAATCTTCAGCATAATCAGAAGCTGAGGCCCAAACTCTAAGGATGTCTGCGCCATAATTCTTTAATATATCCTCTGGAGAAATAACATTACCCATTGACTTGGACATTTTCATTCCTTTGCCGTCTACAACGAAACCGTGTGAAAGAATACTTTTAAATGGTGCTTTGCCTCTAGTTCCGCAAGACTCTAGTAAAGAGGAATGAAACCATCCCCTATGTTGGTCTGATCCCTCTAAATACATATCTGCAGGCCATTTCAAATCTTTTCTTTTCTCTAAAACAAAACTATGTGTTGATCCACTATCGAACCATACTTCAACAATGTCGTTAAGTTTTTCATAATCTTTGGCATCATAGTCATCTCCTAAAAACATTTTTGAATCATCTGTAAACCAGCAATCGGAGCCTTGCTTTTCGTAAATAGAGGCAATTCTATCTATTATCTTTTTATCTCTTAATGGTTCTTTTGTTTTTTTATTAATAAAAATTGGCAATGGCACTCCCCAAACTCGTTGTCTTGAAACGCACCAATCTGGTCTTCCTTCAATCATCGACAAAAGCCTATCCTTACCCTTGGTTGGATAGAATGAAGTTTCATTTATTGCTTTGACAGCTTTATCTCTCAGTTTATTTTTTTGCATTGAGATAAACCATTGAGGTGTTGCTCTGTAAATCAGTGGAGCCTTAGATCTCCACGAATGAGGATAACTATGGTTAAGTTTGTCATTTTTAAGTAATTGTTTTTGTTCTTTTAATTTGTCTATAACAATCGGGTCAGCCTTAAATACGTGTGTATTCGTAAAATAAGGTACCTCTTTAGTATAAACACCTGAGTTATCAACCGTATAAAGTGATGGTATATTATTCTTCAAACACAAATTAAAGTCGTCTGGACCGTGACTTGGAGCACAATGAACAATACCCGTTCCTTGCTCTAAATTAACAAATTGAGCATCCAACATTGGAACATCATAGTCAAAATCCATTTTGACAAATGGATGACTACATAGCGTTCCTTTAAATTCAGATCCCTTAAAAATCTTTAACTCTTTATAGTTTTTAATCTCACAATCTTTAATTATTGTTTCGATTAAATTTTTTGCAACTACAATTCTATTGTCTTTAAAGTGTTCAAGTTGGTCAATTTCCAAAACTGCGTATTCGATATTGCTATTAAAAGCTAATGCTTTGTTAGCAGGTATAGTCCAGGGTGTAGTAGTCCAGATTATAATGCTTGAGTCTTTTAAAAAGTCTTTGTCAGTATCCTTAACTTTAAATGAAACATAAATTGTATTTGAAGTGTGATCTAAATATTCTACTTCCGCATCAGCTAAAGCTGTTTTTTCAACAGTAGACCAAAGAACTGGTTTAAATCCTTGATATAAACTTCCATCTAAAAGAAATTTACCTAACTCTCTAACAATTTGAGCCTCTGCCTCAAAACTCATTGTAGAGTAATAATTTTCAAAATCTCCAACTACTCCTAATCGCTTAAACTCTTTAATGTGAACTTCGATCCAACTTTTTGCAAATTCCCTACATTCTTGTCTAAAATCTTTAATTGGCACTTCATCTTTATTTTTTTTCTTTTTTTTATATTGTTCCTCTATCTTCCATTCTATTGGAAGTCCATGACAATCCCAACCTGGAACATAAACAGAATCTTTTCCATTCATCTGGTGAAAACGAGTAATTATATCTTTCAAAATTTTGTTTAACGCGGTACCCATATGTATATGACCATTCGCATAAGGCGGACCATCGTGAAGAACAAATTTTTCTTTCCCCTTTGACTTTTTTCTTAGTTTATCAAAGATTTTATTTTTTTCCCATTTCTTCAAAATCTCAGGTTCTTTGAGTGGTAAACTAGCTTTCATCGAAAAAGCTGTTTTGGGTAGTTGTAAGGTATCTTTAGACATTATTTTTTTGCCTTTTTTATATCAAGTTTGATTTGTTTTTTTAAATAATTCAAATTCCTAAATTTTTGTTCTGGTCTTATAAATTTTTTAAAGTTCACAGTAATTACTTTATTATATAAATTTTCATTAATTCCAAAGATATTTGTTTCCAATAATAAATTTCGTCCTTTAAATGTTGGTCTATAACCTATATTTGCAATACCGTTTTTGTAAAAATTCTTACTTTTAACTTTAACAGCATAGACTCCAAGCTTTGGTACAACATAATCACCCAATTTTAAATTACATGTTGGAAAACCAATTTTACGCCCTCTTCGTTGTCCTTTAATTACTTTGCCATTAATACTCCAATAACGATTTAATAATTTATTCACTTCGACTATTTGACCTAATCTTATTTTCTTTCTTAAAATTGTGGAAGAAATTATTTTACTACTTTTTTTATAGGGTTTGGTAACAATGTTTTGAAAATTATATTTTTTCTCAAATTTTTTAAGGGTTTTTATATTCCCTTGCCGTTTGAAACCAAACTTAAAATTTTTACTTACATATAAATATTTACATTTTGTTTTTTTAAAAATTATTTTTTTTATAAATTCTTCAGCTGATTGTGATGAAAAATTTTTATTAAATCTTATAACAATTAAAAAATCTAATTTAAATTTTTTTAATTGATTTTTTTTCTGCTCCAAAGAATTTATTCTGTGATTTCTAATTTTATTATTAAAAAACATTACTGGAACAGGTTCGAAAGTCATAACCCCAAAGGGAATCTTATTTTTTTTAGCTTTTTGTTTTGCTTCTCTGATAACTTTTTGATGACCCAAATGTAATCCATCAAAATTGCCTATAGCTATCACACCATTATAGTGTTTTTTATTTAAATCTGCATTTTTATAAATTTTCATTTTACCATTTTAATTTTCTTTGAAAAAAATTTGCATTTACCTCATATTTTTCTAAAAGTTTGTTAAGTTCAGAAAAGTTATTAAATTCTTTTATGTGCACACCATCTGAAATAAATATACAATCAATTTTTAAATTGTTTGCTCCTTTAATATCTGTTCTTAAATTGTCACCAATAGCTAACACTTTTTCATTTGAGTCAAAACATAAATCGTAAACCTCTTTGTGTGGTTTACCAAAATAAATAACTTCGCCTCCAAGTTCTTCAAAAACTTTCGCTACTGAACCTGCACATAATTCTTCAACGTTACCCCTGTGAACTATTAAATCTGGATTGGTACAAATTAATTTTTTTGAAACATATTTTAATAAAAAATTTTTATAATAATCTAAATCATTTTCATGATCATCAAACAGTCCTGTACATAAAATAAATTCACAACTCTCAAGATCAGTTCTATTATCTTTTACTTTTTCAAATACAGAAATATCTCTAGACGGGCCAAGGTGGTAAAAAGTTTTTCCAAATTTTTTTTGGTTTATTGCACGCATTGCTGCTTCACCTGAGGTCATTACATGCTCTAAATATTTTTTGTTCATTTTCATTTTAAGTAAAAAATTAATTACTTTCGAACTAGGCCTTGGTGCATTAGATAAAAATACAATTTTTTTTGATCTTTTTTTTAATTTGTCTACTGCTTCTATAGCGCTAGGATTAAGAGTAACCCCATTATGCATTACCCCCCATAAATCTATTATAAATGTGTCGTATTTTTCGTATATATCCTCTAAATGATTTAATTCTTTCAATTTAATATTCTCTCCTTCTATGCTTATTAATACAGTATTTATTGGTTTTTTTAATGATTTTTGCCTCTTGAAATATAGTCAAAACTTACCATATCAACACTACACAAATATTTATAGGAGAAAATACATATGAAATTTAGACCTCTGCACGATCGTGTGCTTATTAAAGTGCTGGACAGTGAGGAAAAAACTGCTGGCGGAATTATCATTCCTGATACTGCAAAAGAAAAACCTCAAGAAGGTGAGGTTGTTGCTGTAGGACCAGGTGCTAAAAACGAAGACGGAAAAGTCTCTCCAATGGACGTAAAAGTTGGAGATATAGTTCTTTTCGGAAAGTGGTCTGGAACTGAAGTCAAAATTGACGGCAAAGAATACAGCATTATGAAAGAGTCAGACATAATGGGAATTTCAAAAGGTAAAAAATAACTTTTATAGGAGAAGAAAATGGCAAAAATAATAAAATTTGATACAGAAGCTAGATCAAAAATGCTTACTGGAGTAAATACTCTTGCTAACGCTGTTAAAGTTACATTAGGGCCAAAAGGACGTAATGTAGTAATGGATAAGTCTTATGGAGCTCCAAGAACCACAAAAGACGGTGTTTCAGTTGCAAAAGAAATTGAACTTGAGGATAAATTTGAAAACATGGGTGCACAAATGGTTAAAGAGGTTGCTAGCAAAACTAATGATAATGCTGGTGACGGAACAACTACTGCTACAATTTTAACTCAAGCTATAGTTAATGAAGGTCTTAAGTATGTCACAGCTGGCATGAACCCAATGGATATAAAAAGAGGTATCGATAAAGCCGTGGAACATGTAATTGATAAATTAAAAACATCTTCAAAAAAAGTAAAGGCTAACGAAGAAGTGGCGCAAGTAGGAACAATTTCTGCTAATGGTGAAAAATCAATAGGAGATATGATTTCTAAAGCAATGCAAAAAGTTGGTAATGAAGGAGTTATTACTGTTGAGGAGGCAAAAGGAGTTGAAACTGAACTTGATGTAGTTGAAGGTATGCAGTTCGATAGAGGGTACCTCTCTCCTTACTTTGTAACAAATACCGAAAAAATGACAACTGAACTTGAAAATCCTTTGGTTCTTTTAGTTGAAAAAAAATTGACAAACTTACAACCAATGGTTCCGTTATTAGAGTCAGTAGTTCAAGCTAACAGACCATTAATGATTATTTCTGAAGATGTGGAAGGTGAAGCTTTAGCAACTTTAGTAGTAAATAAATTAAGAGGTGGTTTAAAAGTTGTAGCTGTTAAAGCTCCAGGATTTGGTGACAGAAGAAAAGCAATGTTAGAAGATATTGCTATTCTCACTGGTGGACAAGTAATCTCTGAAGACCTTGGTATCAAACTTGAGAATGTAAAAATTGGTGATCTTGGTTCTTGTAAAAAGGTAAAAATTGATAAAGAGAACAGCACAATTGTAGCTGGCGAGGGTAAAAAATCTGATATCGAAGCAAGATGTAACCAAATTAGATCTGAGATTAACGAAACAACATCTGATTACGATAAAGAAAAACTCCAAGAAAGATTAGCTAAGCTTGCTGGTGGTGTTGCAGTAATTAAAGTAGGCGGTGCTACTGAAGTTGAGGTTAAAGAAAGAAAAGATAGAGTTGAAGATGCACTTAACGCAACCAGAGCTGCTGTTGAAGAAGGAGTAGTAATCGGTGGTGGATGTGCCCTGCTTTACGCTGCACAAGATTTAGACGGTGTTAAAGTAAAAGGTGATGACCAAAAAGCTGGAGTTGAGATTGTAAAAAAAGCCCTTCAAGCTCCAATCAGACAAATTACTGCTAACGCAGGTGTAGATGGTTCTGTAGTTGTAGGTAAACTTTTAGAAGGCAAGAAAGCTTCACAAGGTTACGATGCGCAGAATGAAGATTACGTAGATATGTTTGCTAAAGGAATTATTGATCCAACTAAAGTTGTAAGATCAGCATTACAAGATGCTGCTTCAATAGCTGGCTTATTGATCACAACTGAAGCAATGATCGCAGACAAACCTGAGGAAAAAGATGCTGGTCCTGCAATGCCTCCAATGGGCGGCGGCATGGGTGGAATGGGTGGAATGGGCGGAATGGGAATGTAATTTTACCTACCCAAAGATTTTAAAAAAGGCTGCAGTCTTGCAGCCTTTTTTTTTGCAATAAACAAACAGGCTCTAGAGCTAAGTATCAAACCATCTTTAAGAACTCTTAGATTATTATCAGCCAAAGTTTTCCCTGTAGATGTAATATCAGTAATTATTTCTGAAGAGCCGATAAAAGGATATGTTTCTGTAGCACCAAGACTAGGTATTAATTTGTATTGGGTAACCCCTTTTGAAATCAAAAAATCATTAGTTAAATTCGGATACTTAGTTGCTACTCTCAACCTGGTATTTCTTTTTGATCTGATATCAAATGATATTTCTTCAAGATCAGCTAGTGTCTGTACATCTATCCAGTCATCTGGCACAGCAATTACTAAGTTTGCATTTCCATAATCAAGTTTTCTTTGGATATTTATTTTACTTTGTAAATTTATGTCTGAATCTTTCAAAAGATCAAGACCGGATAAACCAATATCTAGTGTTCCATCACCTAATCTTTGAATAATTTCTTTAGCGTGAAGAAATATAATTTTAACATTGGGTTTATTTGCGATAGTGCCAAAATAATTTCTTTCTTTTTCACTTTGTATAATTTTTAATCCTCTATCATTAAAAAATGATATTGATTTTTCTTTTAATCGCCCTTTACTTGGCAATCCTATTGTAATCAAATCTCTCATATATTTTTTAAGTTAATTGCTGCACCAACGGCAGGAATACTCTTTTTGGCTCCTAAACTTTTTAGCAAATCATCATAACGACCACCTGAAGCAATTTCTTTTGTTCCCGAAAATACTTCAAACACAATTCCAGTGTAATACTCCACGTCTCTACCAAAATTTGTAACAAAATTTATATCGTGATTAAGTTTTTTTAAATTTTGAATAGATTTGAAACTTTTAAATATATTTACTTTAAGATTATTTTTTTTTGCAAAATTTAACAACTCATCATTAAGTTTTGAGAGTTCACAATTTATTTTTAAAAAAGCTTTAATAATTCTTACAATTTTTTTTCCGTCTGTAAATGATCTTGGATCTTTAATTTTCTTATCAAATCTTTTTAAAATTTCTGAAATTGACCTACCAGCAATTACTTTATTTTGATCAAGTTTTTTCATTTCATAAAATCTTTTCTTATCTGCATCAAAAGTTACAGCATCAATATCTGTATTTTTTTCTAACCTTTTTAAAAGTTCTTCAAAGTAACCTGGTCTCCAAAAGTGTCTAATTAGTCTTAGCTTCCATCTCTCGGGCATTTCGAGAGCATTTATTAAGCTATTAAATAAACTTATGTCGCCTACTTTAATCTTAATTTTTTTCATTTTAATTTTTTTTGCAGAATTCAAGATTGTGCTGATTACTTTAAAATCATCTTTAATAAGATTTTTTGATCCTAGAATTTCGATACCTAATTGATCATAAATGAAGTTTGTACCTTTGCCTACTGACTTTCTATAAGCTTGACCTGAGTAATAAATTTTGGATGGAGACTTTTTTTTTAAGAAACTTATGCATGATGCGACCGTTAAGTCTGGTCTTAAGCACATTGTTTTTCCATCGTCTCTATCAAAAGTAAGCATTGAACTTCTAAATTTTTCACCTGACCTTTCAATGATATAATCTGAGTCTAAAAGAACATCAGGTTCTGATAAAACAAAACCATTGCTCTTAAAGGTTTTAATTATTGCTTCAGACAATTTTTTTGATTTCATTAACTAACTCTTTCATTGGAATTGATTTTTCTTCACCTGAACTTAAATTCCTCAAAGTCGGCTTACCTAATTTAATTTCATTCTCACCATATAAAATTACTGCTGGAGATTTTATTTTGTTCGCATACTCCATTTGTTTTTTTAATTTACTTTCTCCAGGATAAATTTCAGTGCTAACGCCAGCTTTTCTTAACATTGTTTGAACATTTATATAGTCTTTCATTGAATTTTTATCAAAAATACAAATCACGATCGGTTTAGATTGTTTTACTTTAAATTCTTTTTTTTGCATCAAAGCATATACTAAACGATCTAAACCAATTGATATCCCTGTAGCAGGCGCATCATAATTACCAAAATTATTTATTAAATTATCGTATCTTCCACCGCCACCTATAGAACCAAATTGAATGACTTGCCCTTTATTGTTTGTTACGTCAAATTTTAGACTCACTTCAAAAATTGCGCCTGTGTAATATTCTAGTCCCCGAATAACTGATGGATCAAATTCAAAATTATTAAAATCGTAATCCTTAAAAATTTTTAACATCTCAACTAAATCTTCTGTTTCAGGTGAATTCTTCTTAAGTGTTTCTTCTATTATTTTTATGTCCTCAGGATTTAAGTTCGCCCCTTTTGTGAAATCACCTGATTTATCTTTTCTTCCCTCGCCTAATAATTCTTTTACTCCACTCCAACCAAGTCTATCTATTTTATCTAGAGCTCTAAGAGTAATTAGCCTTTGTTGATTGTCATTTATGTTTATCTTTTTAAATAATTCTTCAGTGATTTTTCTTGATGAGATTTTGATAATATATTCTGATTTAGTAAGCCCACATTTTTCAAGAATTTCTGAAATCATGACACATAATTCGGCATCTGCTTGCAAACTTTTTGTTCCGACATAATCTGCATCAAATTGTAAAAACTCTCTAAATCTTCCAGGTCCCGGCTTTTCATTTCTCCAAACAGTTCCTAGTTGGTATCTTTTAAATGGTTTAGGAATTTCTAAATAATTTTTTGCAACGTACCTGGCTAGTGGGGCTGTAAGATCGTATCTCAGAGATAACCATTTATTTTCATCTTTAAATGAAAAAACACCTTCATCTGGTCTTTCTTTATCTGGTAAAAATTTTCCAATACTATCTGAATACTCAAAACTAGGAGTTTCGAGATACTGAAAGCCGTATTTAATCATAACCTCTTTAATATTTGAAATTATGAAATCTCGTACGAGTAATTCTTTTTCTTGCCTATCTACAAAACCTAATGGAAGCTCTTTAGAAGGTTTGTTGTTTTTTTCTTTTGTCATTGTTTGGTACAGCAGGGTGGATTCGAACCACCGACCCCTAGTTCCACAAACTAGTGCTCTAACCAACTGAGCTACTGCTGCATCCCTATTATTTTTATCTTAATTTTAATTAAATTTATATATTTTTGATTATAAGCTAAGCAATAGCCTAGCGTGCATTCTGTGAGAATGTGATCTTATTGTTAAAATGATTCTTTTATATCTAATCATAATAGCTTTTTAGAAAACAATTATGTCTTTTTCAAGATTAAATTAGCGGGACAGTAAAATAGTTTAGACTAAAGTTAATGTCCCGATAATCAGTGATTTTGGAAATTTAGATTAAGATTTTTTCTGCAGTTTTACTGCTGAAGGACCTTTTTCTGTGCTCTCCACTTCAAACGTTAACTCATCACCCTCGTTTAAATACTTTAAACCAGCTTCTCTAACTGCAGAAGAATGGACGAACACGTCTTTTTCTTTGTCTTCTCTTTCAATGAAACCATATCCTTTAGTACCATTGAACCACTTTACTTTACCTTTTAGTGTACTCATATTTACTTATTTCCTTATTATTATTAACTTAAACTAACTATAAGCTAGTATTGTTCACCTTAAATAGATTTGCTTGATAAAAGTCAATAGAAGAATAACGTTATTTGACGCAATTGTTTTTATGCAACAATACTAAAATAACAGTGCAATTAGGCTAGTAATAGCTATAAGACCAATTCCTAAATATATGTATTTATTTTTATCTAGGTGAATTCTAAATTTTCTAATGGCTGATTCTTTATAACTTAAGCTTTGATCTGCGAGATTTGTTGTTTTACTGAAACCTTGATCTCTTCCAATTTGAAGAAATTTTGCTTTTCTGTGATCATAAATTTCATCTTTGGAAAAGTTTTCAAAACTTTTTAAATTTTTTATAATTGAATGTTTGATATCCGAAGCAATTGTATCTGGATCTCGGTGTGCCCCCCCTAAAGGCTCAGGTATCACCTCGTCTATAATTTTCAACTTCAACAAATCTTTAGCAGTTAGCTTCATAGCGTCTGCTGCTTCCAAAGATTTACTTGGATCACGCCAGAGTATTGATGCACATCCTTCGGGAGATATAACAGAGTAAATTGAATTTTCTAACATTATCACTTTATTAGATGAAGCAAGAGCTATTGCTCCACCAGATCCGCCTTCTCCTATAATTACAGAAATATTAGGAACTGTTAATGACATACAACACTCTATAGAGTTTGCAATAGCAGATGCTTGACCTCTTTGCTCTGCTCCTAAACCAGGGTATGCCCCTGGTGTATCTATAAAACTAATTACAGGTATCTGAAATCTATCTGCAAGCTTCATTAGTCTAATACACTTTCTATACCCCTCTGGACGCATCATTCCAAAATTTCTTTCAATTCTACTATTTAAATCTTCTCCTTTTTCTTGACCAATAACTAAAACTGATTTGTTTTCTATTAAACCAAATCCCGCAATTACAGATTTATCATCACCAAAATATCTATCACCTGAAAGAAGAGTAAACTGAGAAAATATTTTTTTAATATAATAATTTGCCTTCGGTCGATCCTCATGCCTAGCAACTTGAGTTTTTTGCCAACTATTTAAATTTGAATAAATTTCCTCCAATTTTTGATTGATCTCTTTTTGGGTATTTTTTATTTTATTTGTATCCACTTCAGATATACCTTCAGAGCCAAAAGGGCTTTTTAATCCATCAACTTCTTGTTCTAATGCTTTGATTTCTTTTTCAAAATCTAAATAATTTTTCATATAAAATGGTACAATTAAACTAGTATTATTATATTCTAAAATATTGTAAAGATCAGTTCATATGAAAATAGTAGATAAAAACGGCCTTAAAATTAGTTCAACTCTGTTTGAGTTTATAAATAATGAAGCTATTCCGAATACCGGTGTAAAAATTGATGATTTTTGGAATAAATTTTCAAAAGTAGTCCACGAGCTTACACCAATAAATAAAAAGTTAATTCAAAAAAGAGAAAACATACAAAAAAAGATAGATGACTGGCACAAATCCAGAAAAGAAAAAGATTTTGATAAAAAAGAATATATGAACTTCTTAAAGTCTATTGGCTATCTAGTTGAAGAGAAAAATAATTTTAACATTGAAACTTCTGAGGTGGACGAAGAAATTTCGTCTATAGCAGGACCGCAGCTTGTGGTTCCTGTTGACAACGCTAGATATGCTCTCAATGCTGCCAATGCAAGATGGGGAAGTTTATATAATGCATTGTATGGTACCGATGTAATATCGGGCAAAGTTGGAAAAAACTGGGATAAAGTAAAGGCATTAAAAGTTGTAAATTTTGTAAAAGATTTTTTTAATGAAATATTTCCTCTGCTAAAAACAAGTTGGAAAGAAATATCAAAAATTCAAATTGAGGAAGATAAATTAGTTTTGTATTCTGGATCGAGTAAAGATTTCCTAAAAAATAATAGTCAGTTTGTAGGTTTTAGTGGCGATAAGGACAATCCAGATTCTATACTAATTAAAAATAATAATCTCCACATAGATATTTTAATTGATTCAAAAACAACAGTTGGGGAAATTGATAAAGCGAATATATCAGATGTGATAGTGGAGTCAGCTTTATCAACCATTGTAGATAATGAGGACTCGGTTGCAGCGGTTGATGCCGAGGATAAAGTAAAATGTTATCGAAATTGGTTAGGACTTATGAAAGGAGACTTAAGATCAACTTTTGAAAAAAATGGAAAAAAGATTGTAAGAAAGCTTAATGCTGATAGGACATATACTTCTAAAGATGGTAAAAAAATTAGCCTACATGGAAGAGCTTTGTTACTTAATAGAAATGTCGGTCATTTAATGACAAATCCATCTATTAAATTAAATGACGGATCAGAAATTCCAGAAGGTATAATGGATGCATTTATATCAACTTTATGTGCTATGCACGATTTTAAAAACAAAAAAAATTCAAGAGCTGGTTCAGTCTACATTGTTAAACCAAAAATGCATGGACCTGAAGAAGTCTCATTTACAAACACTTTGTTTGAAAATGTTGAGAAAACCTTAGGAATTAAAAAATACTCTATAAAAGTTGGAATTATGGATGAGGAAAGACGAACAACCGTAAATTTAAAAGAGTGTATCAGACAAGTTAAAAATAGAATTGTATTTATTAACACTGGTTTTTTAGATAGAACAGGTGATGAAATGCATACATCTTTCGAAGCTGGTCCAATGATTTTTAAGGGTGACATGAAAAAATCAACATGGCTCAATACTTATGAAAATTGGAACGTTGACGTTGGTTTAAGCTGTGGTTTCTCTGGAAAAGCTCAAATTGGAAAAGGAATGTGGGCAATGCCAGATCAAATGGCAAACATGATGGATCAAAAAATTAGTCATCCAAAATCTGGAGCTAATTGCGCTTGGGTCCCATCACCAACTGCTGCAACTTTACATTCTTTGCACTATCATAAAGTAAATGTATTTGATGAACAAAGAAAGATTCAAACAAGAGAAAAAGCTAAAGTAGAAAATATTTTAGAAATTCCTAAAGCAGATAGACCTAATTGGTCAATAGAAGATATAAATCGTGAATTAGAAAATAATGCTCAAGGAATTTTGGGTTATGTAGTAAGATGGATTGATCAAGGAGTTGGGTGTTCTAAAGTTCCTGATATTAATAATGTAGGTTTAATGGAAGATAGAGCTACTCTAAGAATATCATCTCAACACATTGCTAATTGGCTTCATCATGGAATTTGTAAAAAAAATCAAGTGATGAATGTTATGAAAAAAATGGCGAAAATTGTTGATAAACAAAACCAAAATGATCAAAATTATAAAAAAATGTCAGATGATTTTGATAATTCAAAAGCGTTTTCAGCTGCTTGCGATCTTGTTTTCAAAGGTAGGGTCCAACCTTCTGGCTATACAGAACCTTTATTACATCAGAAAAGATTGGAAAAAAAAGCCTCTAACTAATTGTCAGTTACTGGCACTCTATTTTTAAAAGCCGAGAATAAAGTTCCGTCATCAAGTTGTTCTATTTCACCTCCAACCGGAAGACCTTGAGCTAACTTCGTAATCTTTATTTTACCATTTTTGATTGTATCCTCGATATAGTGAGCAGTTGTTTGTCCTTCAACTGTAGCACTAGTTGCAATTATAACCTCTTTAAGATTATTCTTTTTAATTCTCTTTACTAAGGATTCAATTAGTAAGTTTTTATGTTCATAGCTCTCATTAGAATTTAGTGTGCCTCCTAATATATGATAATGACCTTTATAAATGTTAGCTGAGTCAATTACCCACATATCTGCAAGATTCTCTACCACACAAATTTTATCATATGAGTTGTCTGAAGAACAAATACAAATTCTATCAATAATTTTCAAATTTCCACAATCCACACACCGAACAACTTTCTTGTAAACTTGAGCTAATGATTTAGCCAAAGGTTTAACCATATTATCTTTATTGTTTATTAATTTTAAAATTATTCTTTTTGCTGATTTAGGCCCCAGACCTGGTAGCTTAGAAAATTGTTTAATTAATTCTTTAATTTCAGGTATATCGTTATCCATTAAAAAGGTAATTTAAAATCTAAGGGCAGATTCAATCCCCCGGTAACTTTTGATAATTCCTCTGCTGATTTTTTTTTTAGATTTTCTTTTGCGTTATTATATGCAGCAATAATCAAATCATTAATTATTTCTTGACTCTCTTTTTTTGCAGCCTCTGTAATCTCTATTGATTTTAGTTCATAGTCTCCGGCTAAAGTGACTTTTACCAAATTGCCTCCTGAAACCCCTTCAACTTGAATTTTTTTGATTTGATCTTGAGCTTCTTTCATTTTTTCTTGCATAGCTTTTGCCTTGGAAAGCATGTCTGAAAAATTAGTCATTTAATCCTCATCAATTATATTTATAAGTTTTGCATCTGGAAATATTGTTTGAATTCTTTCAGAAACTTCGCTTTTTTTAAATTCTTCAATTTGATCTTTTTTATTTTCTAAGTTCTTTTCATAAATACTTTTCGCATCAGTATTTTTACTTAAAGAGATAATCCATCTTTCACCAGTCCATTGTAATAATTTTTCAGTCAAATTTTTAATGAAATTTTTATTTAGTTTTTCATTAAAACTGATATCAATTTTTCCTCTATTAAAGCTCACTAATTTTACATTTCGCTCTAAATCATATTTAAGTTCTATTTCTTTCTCTTGATTTGCCTTAGAAATTAAATTTTGAAAATTTGTAATTTCAAATTTTGATATATTGTCATCTCCAGATAAGCTTTTAACAGGACTAGTTTTAACTTGGTTTATATTTTTCAATTGATTTTTCGCTTGATTAGGTAAATTTGTTTCCAAATTTTTTTCATCTAACTTTTTTCCAGATAAATTTTCCTTTTTTTCACTTTGAATATTATTTTCATTTATAATCTCATTTGTGTTATCTAAATTCTTTAAATGAGCTAATTGCATAACATACATTTCAAGTGTTAAATTTTCATCTCCTATTATTCTAAGATCATCTATTGTTTTAATAGTTAATTGCCAAAATAAAGCTAGATCTTGCATATCAATGTTTTTTGAGTATTGCTCTACCATTTGTGCTTCTGCCTCAGAAATTGATAAATCTTTTTCAATTGAACCTAAATTAATTTTTCTACTAAAAAGATACAAAACTTCTAAAATATCATTTAAAAAATTTTTTGCATCTATACCATTTTCTATAAGTTCTTTTAGGGTTGAAAGAGCTCCATTTTCATTTCCACTTAAGGCATCTTTAATTAAAGAAATAATTTTGCTTTTGTCTGCAAGGCCTAGCATTTTTCTAACGTCGTGATCTTCTATTGACTTGCCCTCATCTAATGATTGAGAAATTAATGCACGATCAAGTAAAGAAATCGAGTCTCTGACTGAACCTTCAGAGGTTCTTGCGATTAATTTAATCGCATCATCTGTAATTTTTCCTTTCTCCTTAGTAGCTATATTTTTAAGATGAACACATAGTTTATCAATGCTTACTCTTTTTAGATCAAATCTTTGACATCTAGATAAAATTGTTACAGGTATTTTTCTAACTTCTGTTGTTGCTAATATAAATTTTAGACTTGGAGGTGGTTCTTCTAATGTTTTTAAAAGTCCATTAAATGCCTGTTTTGAAAGCATATGAACCTCATCTATTATAAAAATTTTATATTTTGCACTAGTAGGGCTGTACTTTGAATTTTCAATTAATTCCCTAACGTCGTCAATACCAGTTTTTGATGCCGCATCCATTTCTAAAACATCCATATGATTAGACCCTACAATTTCTTTACAATGACAGTTTTCACTTTCTTTACATTTTTCACCTGAAGAAAAATTTTTGGTGCAATTCAAAGCTTTAGCAATTAATCTTGCTGTCGTTGTTTTTCCTACTCCTCTAATTCCAGTTAAAAGGTACGCGTTTGGAGTTTTACCAAGCTTGATCGCATTAGTAATTGTTTGAGCCATTACCTCTTGTCCTATTAGATCTTTAAACTCTTGAGGTCTGTATTTTAAAGCTAAAATTTTGTTTTTCATTTTTTAAAGAGGCAGGCAACAACCTGAATAATTTTCACTACGGCTGCTTCTTTTCAGACCTGACCGGGTTTATGAAACATCCACCTGATGCCAACCTCAATATGAGTATATCAAGATCGATTTGAATTCTACAAGAGTAGAATCTAATTTTGTGGACTATTTATTTATTCCTAAATGGAGAAGCCTCGTAAACTCCCAAAATATCTAAAGTTTCAGTATGAAAACCTAGTTCTTCAAGAGCCTTTTTTACTCCAGGTTGTTCCAAATGACCTTCAAGATCAAGATAAAAGTTTGCTTGATCAAAAGTATTCTTAACAGAAAAACTTTCTAATTTAGTTAAATTAACTTGGTTAGTCGCAAAACCACCAAGACATTTGTAAAGCGCTGAAGGTTCACTTTTTACTCTAAATATACAACTTGTAATAAATTTTTTTTCTTTCTTGAATTCGGGTTGTTCAATATTTTTACCCATTATTAAAAAACGAGTAACGTTTCCTTTTTCATCCTCAATATTTTTCTCTAAAATTTTTAAATTATATATTTCGGCAGAAAGTCTGGATGCTATTGCGGCTATCGTTTTATCTTTCCCTTCTGCTAAATCTTTGGCAGATCCAGCAGTATCTGCAGAGATTATTGGTTTAAATTTTTTTTTAGTTATTAAATTTTGACATTGCCCAATCGCCTGTGCATGACTTCTAACAAATTTTATATCACTTATAGTTGCATCTGGTTTACATAATAAGTTGTGTTCAACTGCTTGAAAATGTTCTCCATGAATTTGTAATTTATATTTTGGAAGTAGATAGTGAATGTCGGCAACCCTTCCGGCTAGAGAGTTTTCAATTGGTATCACGATTTTGTAACTAGCATCATTATAAGCTTGCTTAAAAGTTTCTTCAAAAGTAGTGCAAGTTTTAATTTCGGAGTTCTTATAAAGATTTTCTACAGCAATGTGTGAGTAAGCTCCAAGCTCGCCCTGTATAGCAATTTTATTTTTACTCATTTGTTTCCATTATTCTTTTTATTTCCTCTAAATCTTGCTCAGTGTCTACACTCAATGGTGATGAATTAACATAACCAACGTGTATAGACATCCCATTTTCCATCGCTCTTAATTGTTCTAATTTTCTTTCGAGTTCAAGTTTTGATCTTTTAAGACCTACATAACGCAATAAAGCTTTATTAGTAAAGGCATAAATACCAATATGATGGTAGGCTTGAAGTTCTTGTATATTTTTGAGTCTTACAAAATCTACGGCTTTGACGTACATGCCCGTTTTTAACTTTTCTTTTACTAAGACCTTAACAACATTTTCGTCTTCTAGTTCTTCATTTGAACTTAATTTACTTGCTAAAGTTCCTATTTCGCAGTGACCTTTATTCATATAATCGACTAAATTATTAATAGTCTCTGGTGAGATATTTGGCATGTCGCCTTGTAAATTGACAATTATGTTTGGATTAGCATTTAAATTTTTTTTAAAAACCTCAAACACCCTATCGGTTCCAGTTTGATGATTTTCTGCTGTTAAAATTGCATTGCCTCCAATTTTTTTTACGGTATCAATTATTTTTTTATCAGGTGTCGCTACATAAACTTCCCCAGCATTCGACTTCATGGCTGCCTCATAAACATGTAGAATCATCTCTTTATTGTTTATAATTTTAAGAGGTTTATTGGGCAATCGTATAGCGTCCAATCTTGAGGGTATTATTATTGCAGTTTTATTCATAGTTATGCGTCCTAGAGACGCAAAAAAATTTGGTAATTTTAAGTTTTTTTTTTTAAACTCGTGTTATACGTCTGATTAGTTTTTAGCAAAATTATGGATAGTTTTGAATTAAATAAAATAATAGCCGCAGTCCTTCTCACAGCCCTAATTGTTATTGGTATTGGAAAATTCACAGATATATTATTTCACGTAGAGAAACCTGAGCAAACGGCCTATAAAGTTGAAGGATTAGAGGTTGCCTCAACTAGTGGCACGACTGAGTCTGCTGAAAAGCTTCCAGAAATAGTAGATATAAAAGCTTTATTGGCTATGGGAGACTTAGCGCACGGAGAAAAAGTATTTAAAAAATGTAGCGCTTGTCACATGATTGCAGCTGGTGGAAAAAACATGATAGGTCCAAATTTATGGAATGTGATTGGAAGAACAGCCGGTTCAGTTAGTGATTATAAATATTCTAAAGCAATGGTTGCTTACGCGAAAGAATGGTCTTTTGAAGAAATGAATAGTTACTTAATTAAACCGCAAGCATATATTAAAGGAACTAAAATGGCTTTTGCCGGACTTAGAAAAGAAAAAGATAGAGCGTCAGTTATTTTATATATGAATTCAAAAGGTAATAATCCAAAACCTTTACCTTAGTCCAAGCACCACTTAATAATACTTTTTTGAGCATGCACTCTATTTAGTGCTTGTCTCCAAACCACTGATTGGTTTCCATCTATTACTTCATTTGTAACCTCTTCTCCTCTTCCTACTGGAAGGCAGTGCATAAAAACAGCATCTGAATTAGCTTTGCTCATTAATTTCTTGTTAACTTGGTAAGGTTTCAAAGTTTTCTTTTTAGAAATTTTATTTACTTTATCATTCATCGATATCCATTTGTCTGTCATTACACAATCAGCACCTGTGGCTGCTTCTAGAGGTTTAGAGGTAATTGTTAATTTTACTTTCTCCTTTTTCGCTAGCTTCAATATACTCTTATTTGGAGAATATTTTTTTGGACAACCAATATTAAGTTTAAAATTAAATTTTCCAGCAGCTTCTATCAAGGAATTTGACATATTATTATTACCATCTCCAATCCAAGAAACAGTTTTACCCTCAATAGAACCATTGCTTTCCTCATAAGTAAGAATATCAGACATAATTTGACATGGATGGCTCAGATCTGAAAGGCCATTAATAATAGGGACATCTAAATACTTTCCGAACTCCTCTAAGTTTTTATGAGATGAAGTTCTTAACATAACGATATCGACATACTCAGATAAAACTTTTGCCGTATCTTTTAAAGTCTCATCTCCCTTACCGTAATGTATTCCATCTGGATTTAAAATAATTGATGATCCACCTAATTGTTTAATTGCAATATCAAATGACATTCTTGTTCTTGTTGAGGGTTTCTCAAAAATCATAGCCATCGACTTGCCTTCAAAGGGCTTATCTTCATCAGGCGCAGATTTATTTAATCCAGATCTATTTTGTTTTCTCTTTTTTGCTTCTTCAATAATCGCTCTAAGCTCTACTGAAGAACAGTCAGAGATATTTATAAAGTTTTTCATTTAAAATTTTTTGCAAACTTTCTCTATTATTTTTAAACCTAAGTTTATCTCGTTCTTTGTTACATTCAAAGGAGGCAAAAGTCTGACAACATTTTCAGCAGCTCTTACTGTCAACAAATTATTATCTAAAAGTTTTTGAATAAATTTAGCTTGATTTACATGAAGACAAAGTCCAATGAGCAGTCCTTTACCTCTGACTTCTTTAATAACTTTGGGATACTTATTTTTAATTTTATCAAGTTGATTTATAAAATATTTTCCATTTTTACTAACATTCTTTAAAAAACCTTTTTTAAACATTATATCCATCACCGCATTTCCAGCACTCATTGCTAAAGGATTACCCCCAAATGTGGAACCATGAGTTCCAGGCTTCATGCCTGATGCTACTTTTTTATTAACTAGAACTGCACCTATTGGAAAGCCACCACCGATACCTTTTGCTATTGGGACAATATCAGGTTTTATTTTTGCATATTCAAAAGCAAAAAACTTGCCACTTCTTCCAATACCGCATTGAACTTCATCAAGAATTAATAAAATTTTTTTCTTATTACATAGTTTTCTTAAGCCTTTGAGGCAAAAATCTGGAATAACTTTAATGCCCCCTTCTCCCATAATTGTCTCAACCATAATAGCGGCAGTTCTGCTGGTTATCGCTTTTTCTAAACCTTTGTGATCACCGAAGTTGAAATGATCAAAACCGTCTACTTTAGGTTTAAAACCTTCGATAGCTTTTTTACTATTACTTGCAAAAATAGCTGCAATAGTTCTACCGTGAAAACTATTATTGATGCAAAGAACTCTATTTTTTCTTGGTTGACCTTTTGAATAAAAATACCTTCTAGCAAATTTAATAGCTGCCTCCGTTGCTTCAGCGCCAGAATTTTGAAAAGTTACGTAATCAGCAAATGTTTTTTGAGCCAGTCTTTTTGCCAGTCTCTCTTGCTCAGGGATGGTAAAAACATTTGAAACATGCCACAATTTTTTAGATTGTTTGTTAATAGATCTTATTAAATAATCATTAGCATGACCAAGGCAATTAACGGCAATTCCTTGAACGAAATCTAAATATTTCTTTCCATTGGTTGCATATAAAAAACTTCCTTTTCCTTTGGAAAAAGAAATTTTCTTTCTGTTATAAGTATTTAAAATTTTACTCATGATTTTATTTTATAACCTTTTTTATACAATAAATAACAAACAAGCCAGCTTACAAAGCTTAAGCTAGTTAAATATACCAAACCAACAGAGATTGAACCGTCTGAAGTGCCAATAAAACTATATCTAAAACCATCAATCATATAAAAAAACGGATTAACTTTACTCACTGTTTGCAAAAATTCAGGGAGTCTCTCAATTGAATAAAAAGTACCTGATAAAAAAGATAATGGTACTATTACAAAATTAGTAACAGTCGCCATGTGATCAAACTTTTCAGCCCATAGCCCAGCAATGATACCGATGTTTCCTAAAACAAAAGAAGAAAGTAAGGTGAACGCTATAAGTGTTAAATAATTTTTAATTTCAATATCAATAATTAAATGAAATACAATAATCGAAACTATTCCAATTACTACGCTTCTTGTTACAGCCGCAAGAGAAACTGAGATTGTAACCTCTCCAGCTGACAGAGGAGCAAATAATAAATCAACTATAGTTCCATCAATTTTTTTAATCATAAGAGATGATGAAGAATGAGAAAAGGATTGCTGAATTACCTGCATAGAAATCAACCCTGGCGCTAAAAAAGTTATAAAAGGCACACCAAGCACATCGCCTCTATCTGCTCCAATAGCTAAAGATAAAACAAGTAAAAAGAGTAGAGATGAAACTAGTGGAGAAAAGATAGTTTGTATCCACACAATTAAGAATCTTAGAACTTCTTTTTTATATAAAGTCCATGTTCCGTACCAATTAACTAATCCAAATCTTCTTTTTCCAATTTTATATTTTTTTGAAATTTCAACCATTGATAGTCTTATAACCTGTTATTAAAAAAACTGTGCAAAACTAAATCTACTCACAGCTTTGATGCGTTTTAATGTTTTAAACCCCAATATTATGCCCTAAGTTTTTATAAATTACTAAATATTGTAATTATATACTATGAGTTGGACAGAAGAAAAAGTCGCTAAATTAAAAGAACTCTGGTCTAAAGGACATACTGCAAGTCAGATCGCCGAAGCATTAGGTGACACAACTAGAAACGCAGTAATTGGAAAAGCTCATAGGTTAAATTTAGAAGCTAGAGCCCCTTCTAAGCAATCTAATTCACCAAGAACCAATGATAACAAGCAGATTAGAAGAGGACCCGCGCCCACATCAAGAAAAGCTAAATTTCAATCAATTTTATTAGATAAAAACTTTGAGCCAGAAAACCCTAAATCTCTTGAAGAGCTTACAGATGAAACGTGCAAGTGGCCTATAGGTCATCCTAATGAGGAAAAATTCTATTTCTGCGGTAGAAAACCTGAAGGAGATTTCCCTTATTGCAAACTTCATGTTTTGTATGCCTTTCAACCTAAAAATCAAAAAGACGATGATCTTGGTGATGAGATACCAGAATTTATCGAGAAAAAAGTTAAAGCCTCGTCTGGTTAACAAAACTTTAACATTACAATCATATAATTGATTATGAAGTTTATTAAAAAATACCTTAAATGGTTAAGTACTTTTTTAGTTCTTACAGGTATTTTATTAACAAATTTGAATATGTATCCAGTAAATATAATGTTTCATGGAGCGGGAGTTGTTGGTTGGACAATTGCAGGTTTTATTTCTAAGGATAAAGCAATATTAACCAATTTTGGGTTACAGATTCCATTATTTATTATTGGTTTTTATCAAATTTTGGTTCCGTAAGTTCGGGACACTTCAATACATTTTTTATGAGGAAAATAAAAACAATATTATTTGTTTGTACTGGAAACTCTGCGAGAAGCATAATAGCGGAAAGTATTGTAAACAATAATTTCCGAAATCAATTCATCGCATTTAGCGCTGGAAGTAATCCTTCAGGGAAAATCAATCCCTACATTAAAGAGTATCTAGAAGGAAAAAAATTTAATTTAGCCACGTATTATTCGAAAAATTTTGATGAATTTTTAAAAAATGATATTGATATTGATTACGTGATTACAGTTTGTAATAACGCCAATAAAGAAGTTTGTCCTGTATGGCCCAAAAAAAAGACCATTACGCACTGGGACATCGCGGACCCTGTTGAAAAAATTAAAAAAACTAAAAATAAAGATAAAATAAATTTAATAGCTGAAGAAACTTATAATATAATTAATGAAAAAATTAAACATTGGGTAAAAAATGAAAAGTAAAAAGATATTTATTGGTGAATTTATAGGAAGTTGTTTTTTAGTCATGATTATTGTTGGTTCAGGTATTATGGCTCAAAATCTAACTGATGATATCGCTGTAATGTTAATAGCGAATACTTTAGCTACAGGTGCAGGATTATTTGTTCTGATTACTTCAATCGGTGATATCTCCGGCGCACATTTCAATCCTGTCGTTACTTTAGCAATGTATTTTACCAACAAGATTAAAAAAAATTTAATTATCACTTATATCTCTGCTCAAATCTTAGGTTGCATGTTAGGGGTAATGTTAGCAAATTTTATGTTTGATCTTCCTTTGTTGCAGCTTTCACAGAAGATTAGACCTGGAATAAATATTTTTACAGCTGAGATCATTGCAACTTTTGGATTAATTTTTGTGATATTTGGATCTTTAAAGAGCGGCAAACTTGCGGTCGCTTCATCAGTAGCTACTTTTATAACAGCGGGGTATTGGTTTACCTCTTCAACTTCTTTTGCAAATCCAGCGGTAGCAATCGCAAGAACTTTTACAGACACATTTACTGGAATTAATTACTTAAATACTCCTAGCTATATCATTGCTGAGATGCTTGGTGGAATATTGGCTGTCTATTTAATCAGAAAAATTATTTTGTAATTGGAGGCCAGCCCAAGGAAATATTGATACCTTGGGCTGATGGGCTAATTAATTAACAACACAGTTGGGAGACTGTTAATCAGTTAATAATATAAAAATGCTAAAAAAATATTTAAATTAAGTTAAAGATTTATTAATTTTCAAGAATAAATGATATTGGAGTCGACATTCATCTCTCTTGCCAGGTTTTTAAGTCTTTTAGTTACTTGTTTTGAGACAATATCGCTATGATTGTTAGGTATTTTCAAAAAAATAGTCTTATTTCTTTTATAAATTTTAAATTCATCTAACAACAAAGAAGACATGCTAGTGAGTGACTCTGCTAATCTTAAAGCAGATCCCACTTGCTTTGAGGATAAAATTTCGTTGTTATTTAATAAGGATAAAAACTGATAATTCGGATTATATTTTAAGCCACAATGTCTCCAAAAACTTGCTGATGCAACTTTTACTCTATCTCTATGTTCTAGTTTTAGTAATGGAGTATTTAACACTTCCATAAAAACTAATTCTGCTTTTTGAAAAGCTCCTAGGCCCCAATCCATTTTACTTAAGATGCAAGCCAAGGTTAGTAATCTTCGATTAAAATATTCGTTGTCTTCAAATAATGGTGAAATAAAATTAAAATATTTCTCAAAACTCTTTCCATAGTCCCCTTTTTTAAAAGATATACCGTCAGTTTTTAATTTGAAAATTTCATCCTCGCTCATTCCTTGGTTTATAATTGTATTCATATGTCCCTCTCTCAGTCCACTGATTGAGCAAATAACTTTTGAGGGGCTTGCTGCTTCAATTATTTCGTTTAGTATTATAGAGCTAAAAGGTAAATAGGGAGTTCTAGATTTAGTAATATATTCCATTGATTTCAAAGATGATTTATTAAATTTTGAAATTCTATTTAAGTATTTTACTGCTACATCTTTTGAGAGTTTATATTGGTGCAAAATATGTAATGGGTGTTTTTCTTTAAAGAGATGATATTTAAATAATGATCTCCAAGTACCTCCTACCAAATAAATATTTTTAAATTTCTTTTTAGAAAGCCATTTTTCATCTCTTAAAAGTTTTCTAACATATTTTCCCAAATTTCTTTTTTTTATAATAGGATTATTTTCAAGTCTTAATACTCCAAGAGGTAAAGAGGTTGTTTCAAAAATTTGATTTTTAGAAACTCTGGCAAGTTCTAAACTTCCACCTCCTAAATCTGCAACTAATCCATCTACTTCATCAAATCCTACCATTACACCATTTGCTGATGTTCTTGCTTCTTCCTCGCCAGATAATACTAGTGGTTTTTTATTAAATATTTTTTCAATTTCTCTTAAAAATTCACTTGCATCAGTGGCCTCTCTAAAAGCTGCTGTTGCAATAATTTCTAAATCTTGAACGTCTGAAATATCTAAAATTTCTTTAAATCTATTTAGAACTTTTAAAGAACCTTTAATTCCATCGGGATTTAGTTTTTTAGATTTATCTAAATTTTTTCCAAGTTTGCAAACTGCTTTTTCATTAAAGACTGGGATTGGAGAAATTTTAAAATTATCGTATATGAGCATTCTTACTGAATTTGATCCAAGATCTATTATGGCTTGCTTAGACTTTTTATTAGACTGAAATTTAAAAAGATTTTTTAATTCTGGTTTCATTTTACTAATCTTAAATTTTGAGGTTTAGCTCTTAAAATTGACTTACCACGACCTGATAAACTTGGGTTCTTCATGAAATAGGAATGTGCGGAAAAGCCTTTTTCTTGTTCTTTATGATAGTTTCCCAAACTATCTAAATACCATGTTTCTGATTTATCTTTAAAGTTAGCTAACATAATTTGATCTAAAATTTGCTCATGCACAGTGTTGTTTTCTATCGGAATTATAATTTCAATTCTTCTATCTAAATTTCTAGGCATTAAATCTGCAGATGAAATATATACCTGATTCTCTCGAGAGGGCATAGAGCTACCATTTGCAAAACAATAAATTCTTGAGTGTTCTAAAAATCTGCCAATAAGGCTTTTTACTTTTATATTTTCAGATTGACCTTTAATTCCAGGTCTTAAGCAACACACTCCTCTTACTGATAAATTTATTTTTACTCCTGCGTTTGAAGCTTCATAAAATTTCTTAATAATTCCAGGGTCTACAAGAGAATTCATTTTTGCCCATATTTCTGCAGGTTTTCCTTTACTTGCATTTACAATTTCATTTTCAATTTTTTCTTCAAAAAAATTCCTGCTATTTAATGGAGACATAAAAATTTTATTCAATTTTTTTGGTTTTGCATAACCAGTTACATAATTGAAAAATTTTTCGACATCTTTGGCCAAGTCTTGATTAGAGCTAAACAGTGATAAGTCAGTATAAATTTTTGCGTTAATTGGATGATAGTTTCCTGTACCTAAGTGAACATAGCTTCGCGTTTTAGCTCCTTCTTTTCTTAAAACTAAACTTGCCTTTGCATGCGTTTTATATTTTGCGAATCCGTAAACAATTTGAACTCCAGCTTTCTCTAGTTTCCTAGATAATTCAATATTAGCTTCCTCATCAAATCGAGCTTTTATTTCTATTACAGCTGTAACAACTTTTCCGTTTTCTGCTGCTCTACTTAGTGCTTTTACGATAGGAGAGTCAGGTGTGGTTCGATACAAAGTTTGTTTGATACCGATAACTTTGGGATCTTTTGCTGCAGCTTCTAAAAATTGAATTACTACATCAAAAGTTTCAAAAGGGTGGTGTACAACAAAATCTTTACTTCTTATAGCTGAAAAAAATTTATCATCAAATTCCTTCAATCTTTCAACTTCTCTAGGATTAAACTTTTTAAATCTCAGCTTTGGATCTTTCTTTTTACAAATTTCATCTATATCTTGTATTCCAACCAATCCTTCAACCTCATAAATATGATCTTCATCCATTTTAAATTTTTTTGAAATAAAATTTAAAAGTTTTTTGTTTGAATTAGTGATTACTTCGAGTTTAACTACGTTTCCCCTTCTTCTTTTCTTAATTGCTTTTTCAAAATATCTCACAAGATCAGCAGCTTCATCATCTATTTCAATTTCGCTGTCTCTAATTATTTTAAACTGCAAACTTGCCTCGATATTATGGTCTGGAAATATTTCATTAGCAAATTTACAAATTACGTCATCAATTGTGACAAATTCATTTATTGTTTCAGAATTATTTAGCGATACAAATTTTGGAAGTGCTCTTGGTATAACTATAATTGCATTTAGTTCTCTTTTTTTTTTAATTCTTGTCATTCTTAATAAAATTGCTTGGCCTTTATTTGGTATAAAAGGAAAGGGATGTGATGGGTCAATGGCAGTAGGTGTTATTATAGGATAAATTGTTTCCTGAAAATATTCTCTTAGATACATAAGATCCTTCTTATTTAGTTCTGACATTTTTCGAATGAAAATTTTTTCTTTCGATAGCTCTTTTTTCAACTCTAGGAATGCTTCGTTTTGCTTCTTTAATAGATCTTTAGTTTTTAATACGACCCTATTCAATTGATCCTCTGCAGTTAATCCATCTGCGCTTAATTCGTCAAAACCATCTTTAATTTGATTAAAAAGTCCAGCGACTCTTACCATAAAAAATTCATCTAAATTTGTACCTGCGATTGATAAAAATTTTACTCTTTCAAATAGAGGATTTGTTTTATCTTTTGATTCTTCTAAAACACGATCATTAAACTGAAGCCAAGATAATTCTCTGTTTATGAGTTGATTGCTAATATTAGCGTTTTCTGAAAATGATGCTTTCGACATATTTAAATGTTAAATTAAAAATATGTTTAAATTATATGCGATGAGACATGCTAAATCTAGTTGGGATTTTCCAAATTTAGATGATCATGACAGGCCATTGAATAAAAGAGGGGTAAATTCAGCAAAATTAATTTGTGAATTTTTTATTAAAAAGAAATTAAAATTTGATTTAGTTTATTGCTCATCCTCTAAAAGGACAATACAAACATTAAATATATTGTCAGAAAAAATCAGTTTTAAGAAAATTATTAAAAAAAAAGCGCTTTATCATGCTAGTGAGGATGAAATTATTCATATCTTAAAACAAACAGTTGATAATTATAAAACTTTACTTTTAATCAATCATGAACCTTCAATGAGTGAACTCATAAATCGAATCTGTCTTAAAGAAAACTCTGAACAATTTGAAAATTTAAAAAGAAAATTTCCTACTGCAGCCGTTGCTGAAATAAGTTTTAATTTCAATAATTGGGAAAAGTTATCAAAAGTTAAAGGAAAATTAATATCATTTATAAAGCCAAAAGATCTTCAAACATCTAAGGAATAGCCAGCAGATCTTACTGTTCTGATAAGATCTTTCTTGCCATCAATATTTATTGCTTTTCTTAGTCTTCTGATATGAACATCTATAGTTCTGGACTCAACATAAATATCATCTCCCCATACAGAATTTAGAAGTTGCTCACGCGAATATACTCTTTTTGGATTCTTTATTAAAAAATCAATTAGTTTAAATTCGGTTGGGCCGACTATAACTTGTTTATCTGCTCTATAAACTCTTCGTTGAACTCTATCTACTTTAAGATCCTCAAATACTACAACATCAGCGGCAACACTTGGTTTAGATCTCTTTAATAAAGCGTTAACTCTTGCAATAAGTTCTTTTTGGCTGAATGGCTTAGTTACGTAGTCATCAGCTCCTGTTTCAAATCCTTTAAGTTTGTCTTCTTCCTCACCTTTGGCTGTTAACATAATGATTGGGATATTTTTGTGAAGATTGCTTCTTTTCAAATTTTTACAGACTTCAACACCTGAAATATCTGGCAACATCCAATCTAATAAAATTAAGTCAGGATTTTTTTCCTTTATATTTCTAATAGCGTCTTCTCCATTGACTGCATAATCAACTTTGTGACCCTCTTTTTCTAAATTGTATTTAAGTAAAGTTACGATGGGCATTTCATCTTCAACAATGAATAAATTTGCCCTCATTATCCTTTTGGTCGGTCTCCCTCTAAATAATCTCCTGTAATCAGAAAATAAACTTGCTCTGCAATATTGGTTGCATGATCTCCAATCCTCTCAATATTTTTAAGCATGAAAAGTAGTTGGGTTACTTTTTGTATATCGTTTTTATTTTTTTCTAAATGCTTTACTGCAGCTTCCATATTAGAATTAGTCATTTGATCTATTTCTTCATCAGAATTCCAAACATTTTCTGCTGTATCTTTAGCTCTATGTAAATACGAATTTAAAACTGCATTGACTTGTTTTGATGCTTTTAAACCAGCTATTTCGAAATTTTTAGTAATATCATTAGGTAAATCAGTTCCAATTTTAGTTAATCGTTTTGAGATGTTTTTTGCTAAATCACCAATTCTCTCTAAGTCTGAAGAAACTTTTAAGGCAACAACTGTTTCTCTTAAATCTATTGCCATAGGTTGCCTTAAAGCAATCAAATTTACAACTTGCTCTTCTATATTGATTTCATACTTATCAGTCAATTCGTCATCTTTGATAGATTTTTCTGCTAAACTAATGTCTTTTTTAACTAAAGATTGAATAGTGTTTTCAAGCTGTTTCTCAACTCCAGTTCCCATTTTCACTATTGTATCTTTTAATAACTGAAGTTGCTCTTCGTAAGATTTTACAATGTGCGGTTTTTCACTCATTAACCAAACCTTCCTGTAATATAATCCTGAGTTTGCTGATTATCAGGATTTTTAAATATTTTATCTGTTGGTCCAAATTCTATAAGTTTTCCCAAATGAAAGAAACCTGTTTTTTGAGATACCCTAGCTGCTTGTGACATTGAGTGGGTAACTATCACAATTGTGACCTCTTTTTTAAGATCATCTATAAGTTCTTCAATTTGAGCTGTTGCTATTGGGTCAAGCGCTGAACATGGTTCGTCCATAAGAATCACTTCTGGACTTACAGATATAGCTCTAGCAATACAAAGTCGTTGCTGTTGACCTCCTGATAAACCAGTTCCGATTTCATCAAGTCTATCTTTAACTTCGTTCCACAAGGCAGCTTTTTTCAAACTTGTTTCAACTATTTGATCCATTTCTTCTTTGCTCTGTGCAATACCGTGAATAGTAGGACCATAAGCTACATTTTCATAAATTGTTTTAGGGAATGGATTGGGTTTTTGAAAAACCATACCAACGTTCTCCCTAAGTCTCACAACATCTAACTTTCTTGAATTCAGTTCTAGGTTGTCCATTTTAATACTGCCTTCAACTCTACAAATTTCTATGACGTCGTTCATCCTGTTCAAGCATCTTAAGAAAGTAGACTTTCCACACCCAGATGGTCCAATTAAAGCTGTAACTTCTTTTTCTGCTATATCTATAGAGACGTCAAATAATGCCTGTTTGGATCCGTAATAAACATTTACATTTTCCGCTTTTATTTTACTCATTTAACTCCATTTCTTTTCAAATTTGTGTCTAACGATTTGAGCTGCCAAGTTCATTAAAATTAAAAAAGCTAGAAGCACCATAATACATGCAGATACTTTTTCAACGAAACCCCTCTCAGCACTTTCTGACCATATATATATCTGAACTGGTAAACTTGCAGCAGGATCAACTGGCGTACCAGGTATTGTATTCACAAAAGCAACCATTCCTATTAAAATTAAAGGGGCTGTTTCCCCTAAAGCTTGAGCCAAGCCAATTATCGTTCCAGATAAAGTTCCAGGCATTGATAGTGGCACAGTATGATGCATGGTTGTTTGCATATTACTTGCACCCATCGCTAAAGCAGCTTCTCTTATACTTGGAGGAACAGCTTTTAAAGAAGCTCTTGCAGCAATAATTATTGTTGGTAATGTCATAAGAGACAAAGTAATTCCTCCAACAAGTGGTGTCGATCTTGGTAAATTAAAAACTGCTAATAAAACACCAAGACCTAGCAAACCAAATACTATCGATGGAACAGCTGCTAAATTATTAATGTTTACTTCTATAAAATCTGTAAATTTATTTTTTGGTGCAAACTCCTCGAGATAAATTGCAGCTAGCACTGCAACAGGAAATGAAAACGCTAAACATACTAGTATACTAAAAACTGTTCCCATAAACGAGCTAGCTATACCTGCTAGCTCTGCCTCTCTTGAATCAGGACTTGTAAAAAAACTAATGTTAAACTCTGATAAAATATCCCCTCTTTCATTAAGCATATCGTAAATCTGCAACTGATAATCATTTACTCTTCTATTCTTTTCAGGGATATCTCTTGGATAATTTCCCTTATGAACTTGATCAACATCATCAGAAGCTGTTAATTTTATGGGAACTATTTTACCCAGAAAGTCTGGATTTTTTAAAAGTAGATCTTTAACCTCTGCCTCATATTTATACGAAACCATTTGTATCAATTGACGATCCTCTTCTTCAGGAAGTCCAGTATCTAATGAGGTCATAGCTTTGTAAGCAACATCATAATAGTCTGCATTTTCTAAATCATCTTTTGATGGGCTTTCTGCATCGATTAAAAGTAATTCTTTATCATAATGAACTTCTGTTACTATCCAAGTTTTTTGGAAAGCTGAGTAACCTTTTGAAAATATCTGAAACATAAAAACTGCTAAAAAGCTTAAAGCTAATCCTATAGCTATTTTGCCATACCATTGAAATCTTCTTTCAGCGTTATATCTTTTTTTTAATAAATTTTTCTTAAAACTATTCATATTTTTCCCTATATTTTTTAACAACTGAAAGAGCGATTACATTTAAGAGTAAAGTTACTATAAATAAAGATATTCCTAATGCAAAAGCTGATTGAGTTTTTGGATCTCCAAATTGTTGGTCTCCAATTAAAATTACTACAATTTGCGCTGTAATGGTAGAAGTTGACTCAAGTGGATTCATTGTAAGATTAGCCGCTAGTCCTGAGGCCATTACAACAATCATTGTTTCTCCTACCGCTCTCGATACTGCTAAAAGTATCGAACCTACGATACCAGGTAGGGCTGCTGGAAAAATTACTTTTTTTACAGTTTCAGATTTTGTTGCGCCCATTGCGTAACTCCCATCTCTTAAATTTTGAGGTACTGCCGTCATAACGTCATCGCTTAGACTTGAAATAAAAGGAATTATCATTACTCCCATAACTGCTCCTGCAGCTAAAGCGCTCTCCGCTGAAACTTCTAAACCCATAGCGTTTCCAATTTCTTTAACAAAAGGACCGACGGTTAAAGCTGCAAAAAAACCATATACCACTGTTGGAATACCAGCTAAAATCTCAATAATAGGTTTCGCATATTTTCTTATGCCTCTTCCAGCATACTCAGATAGATATATCCCACTCAGCAAACCTATGGGGATGGCAACACACATTGCAATAAAAGCAATAAAAAAAGTTCCAGCAAATAAAGGCACAGCTCCGAAAGCATCCTTCATTAATTCAGGATCTGGTTGGCCATCTCTTACAAAAGTTTTAGCAGGATACCAATGAGTTCCGAATATAAAGTCAAAGATTTTTACTGCTTGAAAAAACCTAATCGCTTCGAATAAAAGTGAAAAAACTATTCCGATTGTAACTAAAACTGCGCCTAATGATGCAACAAATAACACCCATTTAAGAAAAATTTCTACTGGTTCTCTCATTCGATCATTTTTCTGAACAGATCTATACGCAAAACTCAGAGAGAAAATTAAAATTGCTAAAATAATTGCTACTTTAGCGCTGTTAGCTATTCCTTTTAATTGAATGTACTTATTAGCAGACTCATCTAGAAAATTAGTAATATTTCCCGTGTAAGTTCCTGCGGCTAATGCTTTAACCTTTGTGTAAATAAGCTGAAGCTCATTTTTAGTTAAGTTCTGATCAGTGTAATCTTGTAAAATAAATGTTTTAACTATTGATGGTTCAAAAACTGACCAAAGAGCAAAAATTATTAATGCTGGTGCAGCACACCAAGCAGCTAAATAATATCCATAAAATTTTGGTAATGCCGTAAGTCTTTGTGATGATTGAATAACTAGAGCTTTTTTTCTACCGAAATAATAACTTGTGAAAGCTAAGAGAATAATAAAAGTTACAAGTATTAAATTCATATTGAGCTTCCAGAGATAAAAAGGGGGTAAAATACCCCCTTTTTGTTTAATTGATACTACTACTTCTTAGCAGGCATGTTAACTAACTTCGTAGCGTTAGTTCTAGATGTTTTGTATAACTTGCCATCTAGAGGTACTAGCCCGATATCAGTTAAATAACCTTTATTACCCATAGCTTTTTTACTTGTGAACTCTTTTACGAATTCATGTAAGCCAGGTACAACGCCCACGTGAGCTTTTTTCACATAGAAGAATAAAGGTCTTGCAACTGCGTAACTGTAATCTTGAATCGAAGATAGACTTGGTTGACCACCTTCAATGCTTGCAGCTTGCAATTTATCTTTTGCAGCTAAGAAATAACTGAAACCAAAGAAACCGAACATTTCTTTGTCCGCAGCTAATTTTTGAATAATAAGTGAGTCGTTCTCACCAACTTCAATTACCGCACCATCTTCTCTTAACGCTTTATATTTAGCGCCAGCTTTTTTAGAAGCATCATCGATACCTTTTTTCATTACTAATGAATTCCAAGCATCTCTTGTTCCTGATGTTCCTGGAGGCACCATAACTTTGATAGGGTAGTTTGGTAATGATGGGTCGATATCACTCCAATTTTTATATGGATTTGGTACTAACGCACCATCTTTAGCAACTTCTTTTGCTAATGCTGCCCATAATTGTTTTTTTGTAAAGTTTACTGGTTTAGCATCTTTAGAATAAGCTAACGTTATTCCGTCGTTACCAACTGTAATCTCTACGATTTCTTCAACACCATTTTTTTGACATAGCGCATACTCTTTAGCCTTCATAGCTCTAGATGCATTTGTTATGTCTGGGTGCTCTGTACCAACTCCAGCACAGAATAATTTAGCTCCACCACCTGTTCCTGTTGACTCGATTACTGGTGTTTTAAATTTACCTGACGAACCAAATCTTTCAGCAACGATTGTTGCATAAGGGAATACAGTTGAAGAACCTACGATTTTAATCTGATCTCTAGCTTGAGCAGAAGTTACAACTAACATTACAACTAATGAAGCTAAAGCGATTGATAGTTTTCTCATTGTTTATCCTTTCATTTATTAATTAATTAACAAACATTGGACTCATAGAATTAAGAGGACTCTTAATTATTACAGATATGTTACAAATTTATTAAAATGATAACTTTTTAGTTGAACTTTCTAGTTATCTCGATTTGTTGATAATCAGAGGCTAAAGACCCTCCGCAACTAAAAGGTCTTACTTTATTTTTAACTGCGTAGGATTGAGTAGGCTTTAATGTAACTTCTAGTTGTACAAAGTTAACTAATTTTTGAGTAAAACCTTTATCATATCTCCAAGCATTCCATTGTGTTGGAGCGGTGAATACTTCACTTAAATAAGATGCAGCTTTTGAGTGAATCATATTGCTCTCGTTTTGTCCTTTTAAAAGATTATTTTTAACTTTTTCAAAAATTTTTCTACATTTAATTGAGTCCACCATGTACGAGTTAGCATTTAAATGAGTACTCATCGGTGCTGACACAATTAATTGAATTCCATCGTCTCTTCTAGAAAATAAAGCTTCAGTATAAATTGTAGATACATTTTTATTATCTACTTCAAGAACTAAATCGTTTTTAGCTTGCCTAAGATCGTTTTTAAGTCTTAAAAGTCCAAGATCAAAAACTGTGAGAGGTTGAGAACGTAAAGTTTTCTCAATTAAGTTTACATCTGCCTTAACAGTTGTAAAAGTTAAAGTTAATAAAACCAGAATTATATAATTTGTTATTCTAGTCATACTAGAATTTTAACTATTTTACTGTCTATCTCAAGACATAATTTAATAAATTTGTGATATTTGCTAAAATTTAGAAAAGTGAACCTTTATTTCGGTGCCACTTTGAGCCTCACTTTTTATTTCTAACTCACCTCTATGCTGATTAACAATGTGCTTCACGATCGCCATTCCAAGTCCAGTGCCACCAACTTTTTTACTTTTAGCTGCATCAACTCTAAAAAATCTTTCAGTAATTCTCGGAAGTTGTTCAGTTGGAATTCCAATACCATTATCTTTAATGGACACGGTATAAGAGTCTCCTATTACTTTTCCGTTACCTTGTCCACAATTAACCTCGATCTTTTTATTTTTTTCTGAATATTTTATACTGTTATCAATAATATTTGAAAAAACTTCAATTAATTTTTCATGATCGCCTTTAATAAAGAAATCATCTTTTATATTATTTTTAAATTCAAAAGATTTTAAATTTTTTTGATGGATATCTTCAACGTTACTTAAAACTTCTTTTAAATTTACTTTATCTTGAGGCTGTATATGTTCCTCT
The DNA here is from genome assembly GCA_902557775.1 of uncultured Pelagibacteraceae bacterium. Classification (GTDB taxonomy): domain Bacteria; phylum Pseudomonadota; class Alphaproteobacteria; order Pelagibacterales; family Pelagibacteraceae; genus Pelagilacustribacter. The sequence goes on along the minus strand of CACEBD010000001.1, from coordinate 277,407 downwards.
AACTCAATTCTACTTAATGAAAGTAAATCTTTAATTAAGCTTTCCATCCTATCAGCTTGCTCAAGCATTATCGGTATGAATTTTTTTTGTGCTTCTAAATCATCTTTCGCATGTCCGCTTATAGTTTCTAAAAATCCTTTAATAGAAACTAAAGGCGTTTTAAGTTCATGGCTGACATTAGCTACAAAATCAGATTTAAACCTTTGCGCTTTTATAATATCAGTTAAATCTTTTAGAAATAAAACAACTGAGTCAGGATCATCGACATATGAGGTCGGTCCAGAGAATAGATGAACTTTAAAGAACTGAAATGAGGGAGAGGATAATTCTAAATCCATAGTAATTGTCTCTTTTTTTAAAAGTACTAAATCAATATTTTGGAGTAAATCAGGAACTCTCAATAAAGTAGCCACGTGCTTATTTAAATTATTTTCTCCAAATTTTTTTTTTGCACTATTATTAAAAAATTTGATATTTTTAAATTTATCTACAATTAAAATTAGATCATCGATTTGATTAATAATCTTTACTTGCTCATTAGTTTTTTCAATATTTTCATTGGTGATGTCTTCTATCCCCTCTTCATTATTACTTGGTTTGTTCTCTCTCTTAACATCGGATCTTGCCTCCATGCCTGCTACAATGGATTTTCTGGATACTGCAATTACTACGATCACAATTATCCCAGCAAGAGAATAAAATAATAATTCCATGATTTGATTATACTTTAAAGATATAGACTAAAGAAATATTTTTTAGCGGTTTGATACCGCACTATTTAAAAAGATTTTTGCGCAATTTTCCCAGGTATATTTTTTTGCATGCTCAATGCAAGCGCTTCTATCTGACTTAAGAGCTTCAAGTGCTGCTTTTTTAAGATCGTTGTTTAACGAGCCAATGTTTGTTCCGTTAAAAATATCTTTTGGTCCTGCTACTGGGTAAGCAGCTACTGGCAATCCACATTTTAAAGCTTCTATAATTACAATTCCAAAAGTATCTGTTTTGCTCGGGAAAACAAAAACATCAGAAGAAGCAAAGTAACTTGCAAGCTCACCATTTGTTCTCTCTCCTTTAAATATCGCTTCAGGGTATTCTTTTTTAAGTTTATCTAAATCAGGTCCTTTACCAACAACTAGTTTCGTGCCTTCTAACTCTAAATCCAGAAATGCTCTTATATTCTTCTCAATAGATACCCTTCCCACATAAAGATAAATTGGTCTTTTATACTCTAAATTAATCTTTTTAGGCTTTTGAAATGCCCCGTGGTTTGCCCCTCTAGTCCAAACAACCATCTTATCCTTATCAAAACCAATATCTTGAAGTTCATCTTTCATTGACTGAGTTGTTACTAAAATTTTTTCAGCCTTTGAGTGAAATCCTTTAAGGAACTTTTGAGCAAGCTTAATTGGCAAATAAGGATAGTATAGCTTCAAATATTTATCAAATTGAGTATGGTAAGACGTAGTAAACTTAAGCTTATTTTTTACACAATATCTTTTTGCAAATATTCCTATCGGGCCTTCTGTAGCTATGTGAATTATATCAGCATCGGCTTTAGAAATTAATCTACCTACTCTAGGCCAAACATTAAGAGAAAGTTTTATTTCATTATATTTTGGCATTGGCACAGTAAAAAATTGATTAGGTTCAATATATTCAACCTGATGTCCAATTTTTTTTAATTCATCGCCAAGATTTTTTAAAGTTCTACAAACACCGTTCACTTGCGGATACCAGGCATCAGTAACGATTAAAATTTTCATTTATTTATTTACTACTTTTAAATACGGCTCGTAATCAACAACGTCACCTCTGATTTTATCCCAGTCAATAACTTCCATGCGACCATCAAAATGTTCTACCAAGAAAGTTGCACCTTCTACCCAATCACCACAATTTAAATATCTCACACCATCTAAGACTTGATCGGCAGAATGATGAATATGGCCGCAAATTATGCCATCAACATTTTTTCTTTTAGCATAAATTGCTAAAGTTTTTTCATAATCGCCTATATATTTTACAGCGTTCTTTACTTTGTGTTTTAAATATTTTGCTAAAGACCAATTACCCTTTTTAAATAATCTTCTAAAAAAATTGATAACAACATTAAACTCAAGTAAAAAACTATAAGCGATAGCTCCTACTTTTGATAACCATGGAGCATATTTCATCACTCCATCCCAAGCATCACCATGAACAACAATATACTTTTTATTATCTGAACTTACATGTATGGCTCTATTTACCACTTCAATATCGCCAAAATGTAATGGTAAAAATTTTCTGAAGACATCATCATGATTTCCCACAATATATTTTACTTTTGTTCCATGTCTTGCTTTTCTTAATGTTTTTTGAATCACATCATTATGTTCTTGAGGCCAGTAAAATTTTGTTTTTAAAGCCCAAACATCAATGATATCACCAACAAGATATAAATTCTCTGACCTTGAATGTTTGTAAAATTCTAATAATTTGTTTGCTGCACTTTTTCTATGCCCAAGGTGCAAGTCAGAAATAAAGATGCTTTTGTAATTTAAAATCTTTCCTTTAGATTTAGTTTGAATTGTTTCCATATTTTTTATAAAACGAATCTCTAGTATAAGTAGAATCATAAATATGTTACAGAATTGTTAAAATATGGATAAAAAATTGAATTTTGCCGTTATATTTAATGCTAATGCAGCAGGTGGTAGAAAACTTAAATTAATTAATAAGGTTATTTATCTTTTAGAAAAAAATCACCTTGTAGATCTTTTTAAAACCGAAAGCGAAGATCATGCAAGAAAAGTTTTTAAAGAATTATCTAATAAAAAATTTGATCGGTTAGTATTTGCTGGCGGTGACGGGAGCGTATGTTTTGGTATTAATGAAATGTTTAAAAGTGATAATCTAAAAGACAAATTAGTAGGTTACATACCTGCTGGCACTGCAAATATTTTACAAATAGAAACTCAAATTAAGAAAAAGGCGGAGGAGATTTACAACGTCCTCGTATCAGATAATCATAAGAAAATTTCATTAGCAAAAATAAATGATAAGTACTTTTTCTTGATGGCTGGTGTAGGTTTTGACTCTCGAATTGTTGAGTCCATAAATATTAATATTAAAAAGTATCTTGGAAAAGTAATTTTCGCTTTAAAAGGTTTTCAGCATTTTTTATTTTTAAAAAATAATAAAATGGAGGTTGAGGTAGATAATGAAAAAATTATGGCTGATTGGATTTTATGTACTAATTCAAAATACTATGCTGGTCCCCATTCTATAACAAATGATACCAATATATTTGAAAACAGGATAGTGGCTTACATATTTAAAGACCTGACTAGAATAAAATTACTTTATTATGTTTGGTTGATTTTAACCAAAGGTGACTTAACTCCTGCAAAAAGTGTAATTAAAAAAGAATTGAACAGATTAAAAATAAATGGTGTAAACAATAAAGTTCTATCACAGGTTGATGGTGAAAATTGTGGTTACGTAAACAGTCTTGAAATCCAAAAAACAGACAGATTTATAAATTTATTAGTTCCGTAGGATTTTCTAAATTTTTTCAACTTTTAGTTTAAAAGATTTTTCTTAATTTAATTTGAAAAATTTTTTAGATTGTTTTAGATTTTTCTTTTTTGGAGGAACAATATGAAAAAAAAGTTAAAAAAAAACGAAAAGAAAAAGAAAAAAATACTAAAATCAATCGATAAGCTTAAAAATAAGATAAGCACTAAACAAAAAAAACTATCAAAGATTGATCTAAAGATAGCTAGTATCGAGAAAAAAATCGCTGAAAAAAGAGCTAACAAAAATAAAGAACCTATCACAGCATCTTTAAATAATTAGTTTATAAAGAAATTAAATGCCCCTGATTTAAAAATATCAGGGGTTTACTTTAATTTACCAAAAAGGTTTAAAAGTATTACTCCTGAAACAATTAAAATTAATCCAACAGTAGCATAAAGATCAGGAGTTTGATTATATTTAAATATACCAAATAATGTAACTGCTGTTATCGTTAATGCTCCGTAAGTCGCATAAGTAAATCCAACAGGTATTATGGTCATTGCTCTGGATAAACAAAAAATACAAACAACAATACTTGTAATGCAAAAAATTGTAGGTGTGAGCTTAGTAAAACTTTCAGTGGTTTTAAGAAAACCGTTAGTGGCAATACCTGTTATAATTGCTAAAGTTAAATAAATATATCCACTAAATAAACTTATACTTTTCATTGTGCTTTAGCGAACTGGCCGCCGTCTTTATATCTCCATAACCATTTTTTCATTTCTTCTTCAACATCTGTTGGGTCTATATCAAGATCTTTTAAAGTTAGATGATTATTGGAAACAACATTATCTGCTTCAGATAAAATTTCGCATTGGTCTCTTGTTAAAATCGGAGGGAAAGGAAGTAAATCGGTTATACTACTCTGAATTTTTGCTATAGGCATTGGCATTTCAACAACAAATCTTTTTTTATTAATAGTTGATAAAATTGACTTAACCATATCTCCAAAACTTATTATTTTTGGTCCTCCAATCTCATAAATTTTACTTTCGTTATTTTTAATTTCAATTGCTTTTACAATGGATCTTACGACATCTGAAACAAAGATTGGTTGAAACTTATAATTTTTGCCAACAACTGGAATTACAGGCAATATACTTAATTTTGAAAACAGATTAGTAAAATTATCTTCAGGACCACAAACTACACTGGGTCTTATAATTACTGTTTTTTTAAAATTATCTAGTGCATTTTGTTCACCTAAAAATTTTGATTTTTGATATAACGATTTTGATTTATCATTAGCTCCGATAGCGCTGACGTGAATAAATTTCTTTACATCCGATTCTGAACAAATCTTAGCTACTGCTTCAGGAATTTTTGAGTGGATATTGTAAAATTTTTGTTTTCTATTTTCAAAGAGGATACCAATTAAATTTACGACTACATCTGAATTTTTAATTGCCTCTTTTAAATCTGAGAAATTGTTTGGATTCCAATCCAGTAACTCAATAGCTCCGGGTGTAGCTTGAGTCTTTAAATACCCCTTCTGAAAGGCTTTTCTCGTAGTAATGATGCATCTATAGTTTTTCTTGGTCAAATTTCGAACAAGATATCTGCCTATAAACCCCCCACCACCAAGGATTGTGCAAATTTGATTTTTCATGGTATTTAAACTTATATATGAAAATAACTAAGATTAAAGGGGACATAACACTAGAGATAGCAAACTCTTTGAAAAAAAGTGTCGCTATTGATACCGAAGCAACAGGCCTTCAGATACCTGAAAGAGATAAACTTAGTTTAATTCAAATCTGTGATGAAAATAATAATGTTTTTATTATACAGCCCGATAAAGATAATTACAAAGCCCCAAATTTGGTTTCTATTTTAGAAAATGAAAAAATTTTAAAAATTGGACATTTTTTAAGATTTGATAAAAATTCATTGGAGTTTTTTCTTAAATGCAAGATCAAAAACATCTTTGATACTAAGATTGCATCAAAAATAGTTAGAACATACACGGATGCTCATGGATTAAAAAATTTAGTACAAGAATTTTGTAATAAATCTTTAGATAAAAGACATGGTAGTAGTGATTGGAACAAAGATATTGATGAGTTATCTGATAAGCAACTTGAATATGCAGCAAATGACGTAATATTTTTACATAAAATTAAAAATGAATTAGAGAAAATGCTTATTCGAGAAAAAAGAATTGAAATATTTAATAAATGTTTAGGCTTTTTAGACACAAGAGTTGAATTAGATCAAAAAGGATTTAAAGAGGATATTTTTGAACATTAATGGATAAAAAAAATTATATATCGTTAGCCAAAAAATCTGTGAATATTCAAATAAAAGAATTAAAAAAAATTAAAAAAATTTTTAACAAGTCTTTTATAAAAGCCATAGACTTAATTTTAAATTGTAAAGGTAAAGTTATTTTTGCCGGTATTGGTAAATCTGGCTTAATAGCTAGGAAAATTTCAGCAACTTTTTCAAGTGTTGGTATACCTAGTTTTTTTTGTGATCCTGCGCAAGCTTTACATGGAGATATGGGCCAAATCGAAAAAAAAGATATTCTTATAATTTTTTCATATTCAGGAAATACGACAGAATTAAATAATATGTTAAAATATGCTAATAGATATCGAATAAAAATTATTGGAGTAGCCTCAAAACCCGAAAGTATTTTGCTAAAAGCAAGCGACATCAAGTTAGTTTTACCTAAAGTCAAAGAAGCAGATATTACTGGAATGGTCCCAACTTCAAGCACATCAATCACTTTGTTATTAGGAGATTGCTTAGCAACAACAGTAATGGTCCAAAAAAAATTTTCTAAAGAAAAATTTAAAGTTTTCCATCCAGGTGGAAATATTGGTAAATCTCTTCTTTTAGCAAAAGATATAATGGTTAGTGGTAACAAAATGCCCATAATAAGTTATAAGAATAATTTTGATGACGCTTTAAAAGTTATGAGTAAGAAAAATTTAGGAGTTGTTGTTATTTTAAAAAAAAAATTCATTCATGGTTTGGTTACAGACGGTGATTTAAGGAGAGAGTTAGAAGATAACTCAATTAATAAACAATTGAATAAATTCATGACTAGAAAGCCTTTGGTGGTTAATGAAAATATGCCAGCATCTAAAGCGCTTGCAATTATGAATGAAAAAAAAATTACAAGTTTATTAGTTGTTTCAGATAAAGATTATAAAAAAACAAATAAAGTTTTGAGAGGTATTATTCATATTCATTTTCTTTTACAAACCGGCATCAAATGATTGAAAGAAAGAAAAAAATCAAACTTATTCAGGCCAGTCTTTTATTTCTTGGAGTGCTTTTGTTTATTATTTCTTATTCTAAAAAAGATATAGATGAAAAAAATAATGAAATTTTGTCTAAAAGTACAAAAGATAAAATTGAAAATGAGTTGAAAAAACAAAAAGATAGCGATGAAGGAGATGTATTTTTCAATATTGAGTATTCAGGTTTCGATTTATCTGGTAATAGATATATTTTGAAATCAAAAGAAGCAAGAACAAATAAAATAGATGATGAAATCATTTTAATGAAAAATGTTGAGGCTACTTTTTATTTTAAAGATAACACAGTTTTATTAATTTTTTCAGAGTTAGGAAAATATAATAATAAAACGTTGGATATGGAATTTGACAAAGCAGTCAGAGCAAATTATGAAAATAATGAACTTTTAGCTGAAAAAGCTGAATATTCAAATTCTCAAGGTTACCTTTCGATAACAAAAAATGTCAAAGTAAATAGTAATCAAGGTAATTTAGTTGCAGATAAACTATTATTTGATATTAAAAAACAAACTTTAGATATTTACTCTTTTAATGATAACAAAATAAATGCTAAACTTAAGTTAGATGAAAAAAGGTTTTAGAATTTTAAAATTTAAAAAAGACAAGCCAATATTTGAGGTAAAAGATATAAGTAAATCTTTTGATGGAAGACCAATTCTGAAAAAACTCTCGTTAAAAGTATATCCTGGTGAATGTGTTGGAGTACTAGGACCTAATGGTTGTGGTAAGACTACTTTGTTTTCTATGTGCATAGGTGAACAACTGTCTGAGAGCGGAAAAATTTATTTGAACAACAAATCTATTGAACAAATGCCAATACATCTTCGAACAAAAGAAGGGCTTGGTTACTTACCTCAACAAAGAAGTGTATTTGATATGTCTGTTTACGATAATATTTTAGGAGTTGCACAATTATCTATTAAGGGTGTTGATAATCAAAAATCCATAACGGAAAAATTGCTAGATGAGTTTAATTTACAACATTTGAGAACATTAAACGCCTCAGTTCTATCTGGAGGTGAAATTAGAAGATTAATGATGGCAAGAGTTATGATTAATAAACCAAAGATTGTTTTGTTGGATGAACCTTTAGCTGCATTGGATCCTTTAGTTATTCAAGATATACAAAAATACATACTTAAAATACAGTCAAACGGCACGGCAATACTTGTCACCGATCACAATGTAAAAAATTTATTTGACATAACTGATAGAGCTTACGTTTTAGGTGAACACACAGTAATTGCAGAAGGAACCTCACGTGAATTACTCAGGTCTACCAAAGCTATTGAGCATTACTTTGGATCGCAATTTACGTAATAACTAATGCCTTCAAAAAGTTTTATCGTAAATATTAATCATAAAATTCGACCATTTAATAAAGTAATTGAAGTAGACTCGGATAAATCTATTTCTATTAGATGTTTTCTGATAGGGGCGATCAGTCAAAATATTTCACGTGCCAAAAACGTTTTAGAGTCCGAAGATGTATATTCTGCTATTGAATGTCTTAAAAAATTGGGAGTGAAAATTAAGAAAAATAAAAAAAAAGATTATACAATTTATGGCAAAGGACTGGGTTCATTATTTGCAAAAAAAAATACAGTTTTGAATTTTGGTAATTCAGGTACCCTTGCCCGACTGTTAATTGGAATATTGTCAACTACCGATAATATTGAACTAAAAATTAGAGGGGACCACTCATTAAATAGAAGAAGTATGAGAAAGCTTATTAATCTAATGTCAGAATTTGGAGCAACGTTCTTACCTAAGAATAAATTTCAATTTCCCCTAAAAATGATTTCGACAGAGCTACCTATAGCGATTAATTACCGTGCAGGTGTATCTGCGCAATTAAAAAGCGCGGTAATACTTGCTGGTCTAAATTCTTACGGCACTACAACAATTATTGAAAATGAAAAAAGTCGAGATCACACTGAAAATATTTTGAAATTAATTTCGAATGCAATAAAAATAAGAAAAGATAAAAAAAAATTTATCCTTATTGAAGGAAAAAAAACTTTAAATCCTTTAAACATTAAAGTGCCTGGAGACCCATCCTCAGCAGCCTTTTTTGTCGCTTTAACATTGCTAAATGAGAACTCGTTACTAAAAATAAATAACGTTGGACTGAACCCTACGAGGACAGGGTTCTATAGAATTTTAAAAAAAGGCGGCGCTAGTATAAATTTTTTTAAAATGAAAAAAGAAAATAACGAGAATGTTGGAAATATATTAGTCAGAAGTAGCAAACTAAAACCATTAAAAGTGTCTAAGAAATATTATGTAAATTCTACAGACGAGTACCCTATTCTTTTTGTTATTGCTGGACTTACTAAAGGAGTTTCAACATTTAATGGAATAAGTGACCTTGTAAATAAAGAAAGTAATAGAATTAAGGAAATGCAAAATGTTCTGAGACAAGTAGGAATAAAAAGTTTTTCATTCAAAGATAAATTGAAAATTTATGGAAGAGGAATGATTGATGCAAGTAACAAAAAGATAATAGTACCTAACTTAGGAGATCATAGGATCTGTATGTCTTCTTTTATTTTAGCTATTCTTACAGGTGCTAAAACAAAAATTAGAAATTTTGATACAGTTTATACTTCTTCTCCATCATTTTTAGAAATAATTAGAAACTTAGGAGCAAAATTTGAAATACAAAAATAAAACTTTACAAATTTCTTGTGATGGCGGTGCTGCTACTGGTAAATCTACAGGAGCGAGAATGATAGCTAAAAAATTTAATTTAAAATTTTTATCCTCTGGATTATTATATAGATATGCAAGTTTTTTAATTCTAAAACATAAACCTCGAAATGTTACAAGTTTTTTGAAAAAAAAATTTAAAAATTTAAATTATAAAAAATTGGATAAAATTAATTTACATACATCACAAATTTCAAAAAAAAGCGCTTTAGTTGCAAAAGTCAAAAAGATAAGGGAAATTTTGAAAAATTATCAAGTTAATTTTTCTAAACAAAACAAGAATTGCTGTATTGAGGGCAGAGATATTTCTACAAAAATTCTTCCTAACTCTGATGTTAAGTTTTTTTTTGTTTGTAATATCAATATAGCTGCAAAAAGAAGATATAAAGAGCTTAAAAAATATGATCCTAAATTAAAATTACAAAACGTTAAAAAAGCCCTTAGAATAAGAAATATTTTAGACACTAAAAGAAAAAACTCCCCTTTACTTAGACATAGAGATTCGATAGAAATCGACACCGGTAAATTGAATAAACAAGCTATGGTAGCCAAAATGACAAAATGTATTAAAAAAAAAATTTAAATTGAAAAAATATGGCAAGTGAACCGCAACTTAAAAACAACCCTCTTCATAAAGAATTCCAGAACCTTCTAGATAAAGACTTTAAAGACAGAAAGCTTAAAGAAAATGAGATTATAAAAGCTACTGTCACAGAGATTACAAAAAATTTTATTGTTGTGGACTGTAAAGCTAAGATGGAGGGCATGATACCCATAGAAGAGTTTAAAAATGACGATGAACTTTCAAAACTAAAGGTTGGCTCACAAATTGATGTTTATTTAGAGCGAATAGAGAGCTTTAAAGGAGAAATTATTATTTCAAGAGATAAAGCTAGAAAGATGAAAGCTTGGAAAAAAATGGAAAAAGTTTTTGAAACTCAGGAGGAAATGACGGGTTATATAACGGGAAAAGTAAAAGGTGGATTTATAGCAACCGTTGAAGGCTTGCCTTGTTTCATGCCATCTTCACAAATTGACGTAAGGCCATTAAAAAGAATTGACCACCTTATGAACACACCGGTTAAAGTTATAGCTACTAGAATAGATAAAAATCGTGGAAACGTTTGTGTTTCAAGAAGAGCTGTCCTTGAAAAAAGTAAAAATGCAGAAATTACTGAAGCTTTGAAGAGTATCAAAGAAGGCGATATTGTAGATAATGCAATAGTGAAAGCTACAACAGATTGGGGTATTTTCTTAGATATCAATGGTATAGATGCTCTACTTCATGTCTCAGATTTAAGTCATGGTAGAGTAAAAAAACCATCAGATTTAGTAACGATAGGACAAAAGTTAAAAGTAAAAATTACAAAAAAAGACGAAAAAACCAATCGTGTTTCAGCATCAGTGAAAGCATTAACTGAGGATCCATATGAAAATATTGAAAAAAAATACAAAGTTGGTGAAATTCATAGTGGTGAAGTCACAAAAATTATGGATTATGGATGTTTTATTAAAATTGAAGAGGGTATAGAAGGATTAATTCATAATTCTGAATTAGATTGGACTAATAGAAACATTAAACCAAGCAAAGTTCTTTCAGTTTCTCAAAAAATAAAATTTAAAATAATTAATATTGATAAAGAAACTAAGAGAATCTCTCTATCTTATAAGGCAACTTTAGAAAATCCTTGGGACAAAATAAGAGAAAAGGTTGGTGAAAAAGTAAAAATGAAAATAAATAATATTACTGACAAGGCAATTTTTGGTCAATTAAAAGACTTTGGATTGTCGGGAATGCTGCACTACAAAGAGATTTCTTATGATGAAAATGTTGAGCAATTAAAAAGATTTAAAAAGGATGAAATAATCGATGTTAAAATTTTGGAGATAAAGGATGATAAAATTAGATTTTCGAGAAGAGCTTTGGAAAAGGATCCATTATCATGGTTTAAAGATAATAATAAAAAAGTTGGAGATGTTATTACGACTAGAATTCACGAAGTTTTAAAAACTGGTGTGAAAGTTTCTATTGATAAAGATAAAAAACTTATAGTAACAATTAAGAAAGTAGATTTGGCTAAAGACTCCGCTGATGCAAGGCCTGAAGTCTTTTCACCTGGAAATGCTCTTGATGCTAAGATTACTGAATTAGATTTAAAACTTAGAAAAATTAAATTAAGTGTTAAGGCCGCTCAAATTGATGAAGAGAAATCTTTGATAGCTAAATTCGGTGAAGGAGCTACCAAATCAGGCGCTACTTTAAAAGGTATTTTTGAGAAAGCTATTGGAAAGAAAACAAAAAAAAGATAAATAATTGTCAAGACCAGAGATCATTAAAAAACTCAAAGAAAAAAACCCTCAACTAAGTCAATCTGAAATCGGAATAATATTAGATACCTTTTGTAAAAGTATCGAAATAGCTTTAAAACAAAATAGAAATATTGAATTGAGAGGGTTTGGCACTTTTTTTATTAAAAAAATTAAAGAGAAGTATTCTGCAAGGAATCCCAAAACTGGAGAATTAATTTATGTTCCAGAAAAAAATAAGGTAAGATTTAGGGCTAGTAAAAAATTAAAAGACTCTATAAATAAATGAAAAAACCTAAAATATTTATCGCCTGTGATACGACAAGTATAAAAAAAATCAAAAAGATAATAACAAATTCTCAAAATTCTCAAATTAATTTTGGATATAAATTTGGACTAGAATTTTTAAATTCAAAAAGTGGAAGGAAATTTGTATCTAGCTTAAAAAAAAAAATAACATTTGGAGACTATAAATTGGCTGACATACCAAATACCTGTGCATCAGCAATAAAAGCTGTAAAAGATTTAAAATTAGATTATATAACTATTCATATAAGTTCTGGATTAGATGCTTTGAAAGTTGCTAAAAAATTTACGGGAAAAACCAAGTTAATTGGTGTTACTATACTTACTTCTCTAAATAACAAATCTTTAAAAGAAATTGGATTTGATAAAGACGTAAAAAAATTAGTTTTTCATCAAGCTAAACTAGCTGCCAAAGCAAAATTAGATGGAATTGTATGCAGTCCACATGAAATAAAAATTGTAAGAAAAGTGTTTAAAAAAGAAATAATCACTCCAGGAATTAGATTGCGCGGGGACAATAAAGGTGATCAAAAAAGAATAATGACACCCAAACAAGCATTAAAATACGGAGCAACAGCCTTGGTCATGGGTAGAAGCCTTACAGGTAACATTAAAAAGAATATTCAGAAACTTATTCAAGAATTAAATTAATATGAAAGTAAAAGTTTGTGGCTTACATCCAATAAGAGACGTACAGCTTTGTATTGATCTTGGTATAAATTTTTTAGGTTTTGTATTTTACGATAAGTCTCCAAGGAACCTAAACTTAGAACTTGTTAAAAAATTAAAAAAATACGATAAACTTAATTCTTATTTCACAGCAGTTACGGTAAATCCAACTGATGAATTCATCAAAAATGTAGCGGTTGAAAATTTTGATTATATTCAATTACATGGATCAGAAACAAGTGAGAGAATTAATCAAATTAAATCAATTGGTCTAAAAGTTATCAAAACTATTAAGATAAAGAGTCAGTCTGACATAGAAAATTATAAAGAATATGATAATGCCGACATTATTCTCTTTGATACCCCGGGTATGGAAAAATCTATTGAGTTTCCAAGAAATCTAATCTCAAAAATTCCTAAAGGTGAAAAATACGCTCTGGCAGGATCGATTTCTGAAAATAATATTGAAAATATAACAAAATTAGGAGTCACATTTTGTGATTTGTCGAGTAGCTTGGAATTAGATAATCGAATAGGATACAAAGATCATCAAAAAATAAAAAAATTTATAAAAAAAGTTAATGAGCTTAAAAATTAAGAAAGGCGTCCCTTTAATTGATCAACATGATAAAAACTTCATGTATGGTGGTAAATTTGGTGGAAACTTTATTCCAGAAACGTTGAAAAAACCGGTAGAAGATTTAACTAAGCTTTTTTCAAAACTTAGAAAAGATAAAAAATTTTTAAAGGAAAGAGATTTTTATTTTTATAACTATATCGGGGCACCAACACCTTTTATAAAGTTAGAAAATTTAACAGATCACCTAGGAGGTGCGCAAATTTATGCAAAGGTCGTATCTGAAGCTAATGGAGGTGCTCACAAGATATATAACGCTACTGTTCATTGTTTAATAGCTCGAAAAGCTGGACTTCGAGAGATTGTGGGGGATACCAGGCGCTGGTTACGCTGGTAAAATGCTTTCTATGGCTGCAAAAAAATTTGGTCTTAAGTGTAAAATTTTTATGGGAGCTAAAGATATCAAACGCCAAAGACCTAATGTTGAAGCCATGAGAAAAAACAATGCAGAGATAGTTCCAGTTAATACTGGAAGTCAAACGTTGGTGGACGCGGTCAGTGAATGTATGAGGTACTGGGTATCAAACTGTGATACTACACATATGTGTGTTGGTTCAACTGTTGGTCCAAATATATTTATTAAAATTTGTGCTTGGAGCACTGCCCAAATATCTAGAGAGTTAATCAAACAAGTTAAAGAAGAATTTGGAAAAATTCCTGATAAATTAAAATTAATTAACTGTGTTGGAGGTGGAAGTTCAGCTGCAGGTTTTTGGAATGAGTTTATGGATACGAACGCTGAATTCATCGGGGTAGAAGCAGGTGGGCCAAAAAATAGTAAGCTTCATGCTGCGCCCTTATCAAATGGTTCTAAAATAGGTATTCTACATGGAGCAGCTCAATATGTTATACAAGATAAAGAAGGTCAAATAGGTTCAACTGAGTCTATTTCTGCTGGGCTTGACTATCCAGGAATTTCTCCCTTACACTGTTTTTTGAAGGACGCAAAAAGAGCAAAGTATACGTCTGCTAGCGATGAACAAGCTTTAAAAGCTTATCAGTTAGTTTCAAAACTTGAAAATATTTCACCCTCACTTGAACCGTCACATGCTTTTGCTGAAGCCATTAAGCTGGCACCAAAATTAAAATCATCAGAAGTAATTGTTGTTAATTCCTGCGGAGATAGTCTCAAGGATAAAGATATTATCAAAGACAAATTAGGTTCTTACATCAGATGAAATCGAAAATTGCTTTAGCTTTTGATAATTGCAAGAGAGAAAAAAGACCAGCTTTGATAACTTATACAGTGGCAGGTGATAGCACTAAAAAAATCTCTTTAAAAATATTGAATAAAATATCTCAACATGCAGATATACTTGAGCTTGGATTTCCTCACAATACTCCAATTGCTGATGGAGGACAAATTCAAGGAAGTTCGCACCGTGCACTATCAAAAGGCATTAAACTAAAAGATGTTTTTCATATAGTAAAAAATTTTAAAAAGAATAATCCTAAGAAGCCGCTAATACTAATGGGATATTATAATCTGATTTATCAAAGTGGTGAAAATAACTTCTTAAAAAATTGTAACAGCTCCGGTGTAGATGGTCTTATAATTGTCGATCTTCCATATCCAGAAAATAAGGACTTTGCTTTAAAATGTAAAAAAAAATCAATTAATTTTGTACAACTTCTTTCACCAACAACCTCTATTAATAGAATGAAAAAAATTATTAAAGACTCGCATGATATGATTTATTACATATCTATGTTATCAACTACAGGAGGAAAATTAAAAATCTCACCAGCAAAGATACTTCAAAATTATAAAAAAATTAAAAAAATCAATCCTAAGAAAAATCTGGTTATAGGTTTTGGAATCACTGATAGAACAATTTCAGCTTTAAAAGCAGCAGATGGGCTAGTTGTAGGTAGTATGTTGTGCAAAAATATTACTAATTCGCTCAGAATGAGACAAAATCCTGTCACAATCTTAGATAAAGTTGTGTACAATCTTAAAAATAAAATATTATGAATTGGATAACAAAGTTTATAAAGCCAAAAATAAAATCTCTATTTGAGAAAAAGTCTTCTAAAGCAGAAGGAAATCTTTGGGCTACATGTAGTTGTAAAAATTTGATTTACAAAGAAGACTTGCAGTCTAATCAAAAAGTTTGTCCTAAGTGTGGGGAGCATCATAAACTTACTTGTAAAGAAAGATTCCAAACCTTTTTTGACAACAAAGAATTTGAATTAATTGAAACACCTTTACCCCAAGATGATCCATTGAATTTTGAAGACAAAAAAAAGTATAAAGATCGTTTAAAGGCAGCAAGAGCATTAACAGGTCAGAATGATGCGGTTCTTATAGCTAAAGGGAAAGTTCAAAATATTGATGTAATCGTTGGAGCTCAAGATTTCAGATTCATAGGAGGATCTTTTGGTGCTGCATCAGGTGAAGCTTTTATTGCTGGCGCGCAACATTCTATAGAGAATAAGATGCCTTATATCTTTTTTAGCTGTTCCGGTGGCCAAAGAATGCACGAGAGCTCTATAGCTTTAATGCAAATGTCAAGAACAGCTTTGGCCGTAAATGAATTAAAGAAAAAAAATATTCCTTTTATAGTAATATTAACTAATCCAACAACTGGTGGAGTAACTGCTTCTTGGGCAATGTTAGGAGATATATTAATCGGGGAACCGAAAAGTGTTATAGGTTTTGCAGGTCGTAGAGTGATTCAGGATACTGTTAGAGAAACGCTTCCCGATAACTTTCAAACTGCAGAATATGTAAAGGAACACGGCGGTTTAGACTTAATAATTGAAAGACAATATTTAAACTCTACAGTTGGAACTTTACTAAATGTTCTATTGAAAAAGGCTGAGGCTCAAGCTAAACAAGAGTCTAATGTCACAATCGATCAATCTTTACAAACAGCTAGCTAATCATAAACTTTTCAACAAATCTGTTAACTTTGGTCTAAAAAGGATCAAACTAGCTTTAGACTTGTTAGGAAATCCAGAAAAAAAACTTAAAAATGTAATATCAGTGGTTGGGGAATCTGGCAAATTTACTACACTATTTTCTTTAAAATCATTTATCGAGGCAAACAATCAAAAGATAACAACACATATTTCACCTTCTCTTAGAGACATAAGAGAAAGATTTTACATGAGTGATAAGTACTTGAGTCATAAGGAAATTAAAAAAACTATAAAACAGATAGAAAAATTAAATATTCCTTTAACAATTTTTGAATGCCTTACTTTAGTTTACATTATTAATGCTTCAAAATTAAATGTTGATTATAATATTCAAGAAACAGGTGCTCTCTGGAGATTAGACTCTAACAATATCCATGACTTCCCAAAGCTTCAAATTTGCACAAATATAAATAAACAACATTTAAATTTTTTAAAAAGAAAAACTTTGGATGAGGTTATAAAAGAGGATGTAGGGTCTCTAAGTAATTTTACAAGTATTTATGTAGGTAAACAGTCACCAAATGTTTTAAGAAAAATTAAGACTCACTTAAAAAATAATAAGAGTAAAATTATATATCCAAATGCTTGGAAGCTTACTAAAAAGGGTGATCAATATTACTATCAAGATAGAAAATATAAAATAAAACTTAACACCAAAAATGTTTACTCTAAAGGAATGTTTGAAAATGTTTGCCTGGCTATAAAAGTAGCTCTTGATCTTGATATAAGTAAGAAAACTATTCAAAAGACTTTACCAAAGCTCTCTTTTGAGGGTCGTTTTCAATACCTTAATAAGGGTAAAATTAAAAAAAAGCTTTACAGAAATGAAATAATTATGATTGATGGCGCACATTCTGCTGCTGATGCTAAGAACTTAGCGGCATATTTAAAAAACATAAAAATGCCTAAATATGGAATTTGGGCTATGACTAAAAATAAAGATCCAGATTTATTTTTAAAACAGCTTAAAGGGGTATTTAAAAAAGTTATTACAATGCCCATCGAAAATGAATTGAACTCAGTCTCAGCTAACGAACTATACAAAATAGCAATTAAAAATAAATTTAAAGTAGAGAAAGGCAATAACTTTATAGAAGCATTAAAAAAAATAAGTAGTAAAGAACAAAAATTAATTATTTGTTTTGGTAGTCTTTATAACTGTGGAAATATTTTGAATAAAAATTAAATATGAGGTTTAATAAATTCAAGCATGTCTTTTTCACTTGAAGCACCAACTTTTGTTCCCAAAAGCTTTCCCTCTTTAAATAAGAGAATTGTTGGTACACCTCTCACTGAATACTTAGTTGGCTCATTAGGCTGACTTTCAATATCATGATAATAACAATCAATCTTATCTGACATTTCATTTGAAATCTTCTCTACTATCGGTTTAAGCTGCTGACATGGTCCGCACCATGAGGCTGAAAATTGAATTAGTGAAAGTTTGCTACCACCTATTTGATCGCTAAATTTTTCGTCTGTAGAATCTTTGAAAGCCATACAGTCTAAATAAATATTTTTGAATTATTGTCAACTACACACTTGAGTATTTTTTTTCTAAATCTTCAACGTATACGTTAATATCTTCAAGAAAAGTTAAATTTTCTTTGTTACCTTGTTTTTCGAATTTTACTCTCAATGTATCAATTTCTGCATAAGTTTTTGGGATCGTATTCCATTTTTCTGAATTTTTACTTAAAAGTTTTGACGCAACATCTTTATGAATTTCATTATATAGTTCTTTAGGTAACAATTCAGGTTTTTCTCTATATAATAACTTATGACCAAAGTATTTTAGTCTTTCGTCTTGAAACTTATCAAGAGTACCAAATTTTTTTTCCCATTCAATCTCATGAAAATTATTCATTAATTTATTGTCTTCTGTAGGAGTAAATTTTTTATAAATACTTTCCTCAACTGGTATGTCTTCTTGAGATTTAGTTTGCTCCTTCTCTTCAACCTCTTCTCTTAAAACAATCGCTACTTTCTCTGAAAATTCTTTATTATTTTTAATCTTGTTAGCTCTTTCTCTTAACTTTTCAGGTCCTAGTATTTTATATTCATCCAGGTTCATCGCATATGATGGGTTCATAATCACAGGATGTTTATTATGTCTGATCGTTCTAATAAATTTTGGTTTTTTACCCATGGCCTCTTTAAGATCCTGAACATTCATTTTTAAATAGATATCTGGGTCATGCTTTAAGTCAAAACACTTGGCCCATTTATAAATCGGATGTTCACAAACAAAAGTCTCACAAAAAGCGACACTCTTTCCGTAATAAAACTCGTCTGTGCAAAAATATAATTCATTTTTGATTAAATCGAGAGCTTTAGTTTTATCTGTAGTCATTAAACTAGCTCTCCAAACGTTAGGTGCTTTATTTAAAATAATTTTTCCAATTTCTAATGTAGCGATACAATCTCCTAAGGCTTGGTGCGCATCATGTTTGATGCCATTGATAGGTGCCATTTGATCTAACTTATATACAGCGTTTCCTTTAGCGTTGGTTGAATTTTTTAAAGTATCTGGATAATAAAAATTAGCAGCTCGTGCTAAACTTAAAAGGTCACCTCTTGTATTTCCATTAGTGCTTGTCAAATATGGGTACTCTAAAGTTTGAAATAAAGTATTTCTTAAATATTCTTCATCGAAGTCAATACTATTAAAACCAATGTAAGTTGCTTTTCCCCATCTTTTTAGCGTTTCAACAAATTGTCTTATCATTTGATAATGAGATAAGTTTGCACTTTGTAGCATCTTTGGGGTGGTTTGATTAACAATTAAAGCCATTGCTTCAGGAATAATTCCAGGATTTAATTTACATCTTGCTTCAAAACGATCTAATTCTTGTAAGTTATCATTAGTTAACACTGCACCTATCTGAATTATTTGGCCCCAGTATTTATTAGATGAGCTAGTCTCGAAATCGTAAAAGACAAAGTTTGACATAATTGAATTTATTTTAGAACTTTTATCTTTTCTGGATTTTCTTTCAAGGACTCAGTTACTTGTTGTGGATCTTTAATATTTCCAAGCGTATTCATTATAGATCTAGCATCCCTACCAAAACCATCAGTTGCAGTAAGTGCTTGTTCTAATTTCTTTCTTAGATCCTTAATTCCATCAAAATGCTTTTCAAACCTAGAGCTTATATTTCTTAAATCAGTATAGATTTGAGTGGCATGTTGTTGAACTTTGAGTGTCTGAAATCCTAAATGATAAGATTGTAACAAAGCAGATAAAGTGTTTGGTCCGGAAATCGTAACTTTGTATTTTGTTCTAAGTTCTTGCAATAAAAGTTCTTTTGTTTTGGGATCTCTGTAGCTTGAGAGTTCAGAAAATAGTCCTTCGGTTGGAACGTAAATAATTGCAAAATCCGTGCTTTTAGGTGGAGCAATATATTTTGCATTCACTGTTTTAGCTTTTAGTCTAAAAGCTGCTGCCAAGTCTTTTCTAGCATTTGCCTGTGCCTCTTTATCATTGGCATTGTACGCATCATCAATCGCCTTATATTTTTCAACCGGCCAATGACTATCAATTGGTAACAAGACATCTTTAAGTTTAATAGCAAATTCAACTGTCTCTGATGTTTCATCTTTCATTTTTGCGTTAGCAATAAATTGAGATGCTGGAAGTAAGTCTTTAAGAAGGGCGCCTAATCCAAATTCTGCAAGCGTCCCGTAAGTTTTTACCCCACTTAAAATTCTACTAAAATTGTCCTGGCTTTTATTAAGCTCACTAACTTGCTGATTAAATACTGAAACTTTTTCATCAACTTTAGTTAAAGCACCTGTCATATCTTTTGCGATCTCCTTGCTCATTGAACCAAAAGATTGACCAAAGGTTTCTTTAAATGAATTAAATTCATCTTTAAAAGTCTGCTCTGGGTTAACAGGTTTCTCAGGCTTATTTCTTATTAAGAAGAAAATAACTCCAAGATTAATACCAACTAATAATATGACTAAAACTATAATTAACGAATCCATAATTTAATATACCTCACAATTTTATTTTCCTCTAGCGATATCAATTTGCATCTGTGTCCATTGATCCCTAGGAGGTAGCTTAATTAGTCCAAAAGAAAAAGAAAATATTTACGATGCTATTAAAGATTTAGAGGAAAAAATTACAAACTTGAAAAGTTCAATTAATTAGCGAACTTTAATATTTTTTTTGCAGGGAGTGTTTTTTTAATCCAAGAGGAAGGAATACTATTTGGTTTTAACGCTGCAAAATAAGCTCCTACAAAATTAGCTCTAGAGCAATTACAACCCCCAGCCTTAATAGTTTTAATAATTGCAGATTTAAAATTATTAGAGGTAATCATGGCATGAATGGAGCCCATGAACGTACCCGGATAACTGCACGCCTTTCCAAATTTCTTTACAACTTTTGTATGATTATGTTTTTTTAATCTTAAAACCTTTTTAATATTAGCAACAACGTCTTTGAAATAACGTTTTCTCCCATGCTTTCTTGCAAAAGCATTTACAGGACTTTTCTCACCTTTCATTGCTAGATCTATTATCTCTAATTTTGCTAACGCATAAGTTTCATTTACTTTAGAATTAGCTACACTTTTTATAATTCTTTTTAAGTCTGGCTCTGAATTATTATAAAGAAAATAAGGTAAAGCGGCGCAATAACCGTCAGATTCGTTTACCTTTTTGCCTCCAGTTATGCTTTTCTTAGTTTTAATGTTTTGAATAGTTTCTAATATGTTTTGGTGGATCCATGGACCATTCATGGGCCCTTTCCATTTAATCTTTTTGTATTTTTTTCTGAGTTTTAAATTCTTCCAATAAGCTGAACCTGGTCCAAAATTTTTGACAACATTTTTCTTAAAATTTTTTAAAACATCTGATTTATTTTTTGTTGAAATTAATGTTCTAAACATTACTTGTCCAACATCATTGTAGCCGGAAACTTTACCTGTTTTGATCGAATAAAATGGACTTCTACTTTTTTTTAAAAAGGTAATTTCTTTTTTGCCTTTAATGTATTGATTTAATTTTTTTGGATCATAGACCCAATGCAAAGGTCTAGTCGCTGCGTCCGCAACTGTTGCACCTAAAAAAATATGTAAATTATCCATTAAGTATAGCTTTACTATTAGCTAGAGATCCACAAGATGCATTTATGTCTCTACCTCTACTTCTTCTAAATAAAGAGAGAAACCCAGCTTCTTGAATTGTCTTAGAAAACTTATCAATATTTTCTTGAGTTGCAGGTTTGAAATATTTATTTGATAAAGGATTAAACTCAATCAAATTTAATTTTGAAGGAACTTTTTTCATAATCTTTATTAGTTCTTTAGCGTGTTCATCTGTTAGATTCTCATCTAAACATATCCACTCAATAAAAATAGGTAATTTTGTTTTTTCATAATATTTTTTTAGTTTTGGTAATAATGAATTAATTGAATATTTATCATTTATTGGCATTAATTCTGATCTGTGTTTTGGTATAGAGCTATGTAAACTCCACGCAAGATAAACATCTAACTCATTTGCAGCCCACTCAATTGCATCTAAATTATCTTTTTTAGTTCCTACTCCTACTGTGCTTACTGTAATTCTAGTTCTTCCGTATTCTAAGCCATCTTTATTTTTTGAATTGTCTATAGCAACTTTAACATTATCTAAATTCAAAAAAGGCGATCCTTCACCCATCAATACTTGATTAGTTATTTTTTTCTGTGTTGACCAATCATTAATATAATCTTTGCTTAAAATTATTTGGGAAATTATTTCTCCTGGCGATAAATTCCTTACTAATTTTTTAGAAATTTGAGCTGTTGCACAAAATTCACAAGAGAGATAACAGCCCACTGATACAGATAAACAAATTGTATATCTGCTTTGGGATTTATCCGGAATAAGGACTGTCTCAACATTACGTTTATCTTTAAGCTCTAAAAGAAATTTTATAGTCCCATCCTTAGATTTTTGAACGTCTATAATTTTCGGTTTTTCTAAACTAATCAAATCTTTGATCTTGCCTCTAAGTTCAACTCCAAATGTTGTTAGCTCATCAAAACTTTTAATATTTTTTTTATAAACTGCATTGAAGAGTTGTTGAGATCTCATCTTTGCTTTTTTTGGCTCAACTTCTCCTTTTTCAATTAAAAAAGCTTTTAGCTGATCAAAATTAAGATCATAAAAATTTTGTTTTTCCATTGAAAAGATATTAAAGGCTTGAGTGGGGATTTTAAAGTCCCCACCCTATAAAAGTTTAAAGCTGATTTTTATCAGTTTTTAAATGCTTCAAAATTTTTCCGGAATTTTTTCCGTTTTTTACCAAATAACCAGCCGTTCCATTGGCGTTAGCCTCGGGGGCTTTTTGGTTTTTACTTAACTGCATTGAGAGTTTCTGCTCAGCTTTTTTAACGGCAGAATTTCCATACAGTTTGCTAAATCTATTCATAGCAACTCCTTTCATTTCTACCGACTTTGCAACCCTTTATAGGTCCGGCATGTCGAATGCCGAGTCTTTTTTCCCATGACAGATGGGTAAGTAAACTTTAATATAAGGTTTATATTTGTCAATGGATAATAAGCTTTTAGGAGTAATCATTATAGGTTTTGGTCTATTAGTTCTTTTCAGCGAACAAGAATACTCATGGGTTATATCAGCCATCGCAGTGGGGATAGGTTCGGGATTTCTAATACGAAAAAATGAAAAAAATGATATAGACAAATAAAGATGTCAAAAAAAATTTTTATTGTTTACGGCCATCACGACATAAAAAAATCATTTAATGCTTCCGTAAGAGATACTTTTATCGAAGAAGCAAAAAAGTTAGGTCATCAAGTTGATTTAATAAATTTACATGAGGAAAAACCGATTCCTTTTTTTGATGGTTCTGGCCCTAATGATCAAATTTTAGATTATAGAAAAAGACTAGAAGCTAGTGATGTATTATTTATGATTTCACCTTGTTATAATCTGAGAGCAACTGCAATTTTAGAAAATTGGATTGATTTAACTTTAGCTCCTAAATGGTTTTTCTCTTTTAAAAGACTTGTTGGCAATTGGGGTTACCCTGTTGCAGGTGCGATGAAAGGTAGAAAGGCTATAATGTCGATGTCTTACGGCGGAAATTGGTTTTCAATTCAAACCTGGTTTCAAAATATTCCATTTAGAAGAATTAAAGCAGGAGTTTTAAAGCTTGGTGGAATGGAGACAACCTACATAAGATTTTATGAAGTTTTGCCAGGTATGACACAAGAAAAATTTGACTCACATATGCAAAAAGTAAGAAAACTAGTGCGAAATTTATAATAATTTAAATTTTAATTTAAAAAGTATATAAGAAAACATGGAAAGTTTTAAAAATTGGATGACTGAAGCTGCTAACATCATGTTTGATGATAGCAAAAACGACTTAAGAAGCTTGCCAAAGTCTGTAAGGCTTCAAATATTAATTGTTTTGTCTTTTGTTTGGTCTACTGTTTTTAGTCTATATGTATTTAGCGTAACCTCTTTTATATTTGGTTGGGCTGGAGTAGTTATGGCGCATATTGGATTAATCATAGCAGTTTACTTAACATTTAAATTTTTTCATAAAAAACAAGAACAGCCGGTCAGTGTTTTTCAATCTGGGAATTATAATCCTGCAAAAATATTTACAGTTTTTTTCATTGTTTTTTTTATCTTTATTTTTACTAAGGGTATTGATGTTCTAACAAGAACTAATAGTTACGAAACACCTTACTCTGGTCCTGAAACGACTACTGAAGAAAGAATCAAAAGATTTGTAAAATAGGGATTCCAATAATAAAATTAATCAATGAAATTATTAAGAGTTGGTGAATTAGGAAGTGAAATTGTTGCTGCCTTAGATAGTAATAATGTCATTAGGGATTTATCAGATCACATTAAAGATTTAAATCCACAGACAATTAATGAAAAAACATTAAATAAATTAAAAAGAATAAAATTATCTGAACTAAAGGAAATTAACTCAAACATTAGAATTGGTGCTTGCATCTCAAATCCCGTAGATTTTTTAGCAATAGGTTTGAATTATAAAGCACATGCAGAAGGAACCAAATCAAAATTACCAACTGAACCAATTGTTTTCAATAAAAGTTCTGGATGTATTCAGGGTCCTAATGATCAAATAATAAAACCTAAGTCTGCTAGTAAAATGGATTATGAGGTTGAAGTTGGCATGATTATTGGTCGAGAAGGTAAATATATTAAAGAAGAAAATGCTCAAGATTATGTATTTGGCTACTGTATTGTTAACGACATATCTGAAAGATCCTGGCAAAAAGAAAGGGGAGGTCAATGGATTAAAGGTAAATCTATTGCCGGGCCAACTGGGCCTTACCTTGTGACTAAAGATGAAATAAAAAACTTAAATAATATTAATTTAGCATTAGATGTAAATGGCAAAAGAAGACAAACTGGTAATACAGAAAGAATGATTTTTAATTTCAATTTTTTAATTTCTCACTTAAGTCAATTTATGACTTTGTATCCTGGGACAATTATCACAACCGGGACACCTGCAGGTACGGCAATGGAAATGAAAAATCCTGAATATTTAAAGGCAGGTGACAAACTTCACCTAAAAGTAGATGGACTAGGTGAGCAATTCCATGAAATAATAGAGGATTAAGTATGTCAAAAAGATATTCAGGTAAAAGTCAAAAAGATAGGAGCTTTATGAAAAAAGCGAAATTATCTTTAAAAGAAAAGAGGAAACTTAAAAGAGAGAGAAAAAATAAATAATGTGTGGAAGATATAGTATTCGAAAACCAGTTACTAAAACTACTGATTTGGTAAAAACAAACATAAAGGTTGAAGATACAGATAATTATAATGCACACCCAACTCAAAAATTACCTATAATAAAATCCTATTCAAATGGTAAAGCTCTTGAGCTTTATGAGTGGGGATTAGTTCCGAGTTGGTCTAAAAAATTAGATAAGTTTTCTCCCCTTATTAATGCAAGAAGAGAAACCCTTATGGAAAAGGTTACTTTTAAGAATCTTATCCAGACATCAAGATGTATTATTCCAGCTGATGGGTATTATGAGTGGAAAAGAGAAGATAAAACAAAAACTCCCTATTATTTTTCAAAAGAGGATGATGAATTGATGTATTTTGCCGGGATATATCAGAATGACCAGTTTTGTATAATTACAAGAGAAGCTACTGAAAAAATTAGCACCATCCATCACAGAGAACCAATGATTATTAATCAAAGCCAGATTAATAATTATTTGAACATTAAAAAAGATGCTATGGAAATATTAAACTCTATTAAACCACCCAATTTAAAGTTTCATGAGATATCAAAAGATGTTAATAATCCAGTAAATAATGATCCTGCTTTAATTAAACCTTTTAACTAAATGAATTTATCTATCTCACCGGGAAAAAATAACGTTGGAGCTTACATCAATGACATTAATTTAAAATCCCTAGATCAAGATCAGGCAACAGAAATAAAAAAGATTTTAAACAAGTATGGAGTTATATTTATAAAAAAACAGAATCTTGATCCTGAAACCTATCAAAATTTTGCAAAAAATATAGGTCAACCCGTAGTGTATCCAAGACTTAAAGGTTTAGATGAAAAATTTCCATTTATAAATGTAATCGAGAGAAAGCCTGATGATAAAAATTTAAGTTTCGGCTCTAGCTGGCTTCATCAGGATACAAGTTATTTAGCTAATGATAGACCTAGATATACAATGTTAATGGGTATAGAAATACCAGTTGGCCAAGGTAATACTATATTCTCATCTGGCTTTAAAGCTTACGATAAATTACCAAACGACATTAAAGAAAAAATTAAAGATGCTACTGGAGTTTTTTCATCGGCAGGTCCTATAGCAATAACAAGACTTGAAAGAGAAAAAGAAATGGGAATAAAATCTTCAGAAAGTATGGAAGCTGAACATCCAATAGTAATTTCTGTAGATGGAAAGAAAACTCTTTATGTATCTCCAGGACATTTAATGAAGATTAAAAATGTAAAAGAGGAAGAGGCTGAATATTTAAAAAATTATTTAGTAGATCACGTAAACAAAGAAGATTTTATATTTTCATATGAGTGGACAAAAGGTGATATCTGTCTTTGGGATAATTTAAGTATTCTGCATATGGCTAGTGAAATAAAGAACTGCAGAAGAGTTATGCATAGAATCACAATTAAATAATTATTTTTTTAAAACCGTAAGGTGTCCCATTTTTCTTTTATCTTTGATAGATTTTTTTCCGTAGTCATAAAAAAATTCATTTTTACTAAATGTTTTGGATCTATAAGCCTCGATATCTTTTCCTAAAACATTAAACATTTCTGCGTTAGAAATTTTTTCAACTTTTTTTACGCCAAGATTACACACAGCTGCAACATGTCCAGAAAATTGACTTATGGAAAACGCATTTATTGTTAGGTGACCTGAATTATGGACTCTTGGAGCAATTTCATTGACTAACAAATTATCATCTTGATCGATGAAATATTCAACACACATCGTGCCAACATAATCTAATTTTTTTGAAATAAGTTTTGCATTACTCTGTGCTTTAACAAAAATTTCTTTATTTATATCTGCAGGGATTTTTGAATGATTTAAGATTTGGTCTTTATGTGTATTTTCTATAGGTTCATAAATATAAGTTTCACCATTTAAATATCTTGTTATTACAACTGATATCTCTTTTTTTAAATTTACCTTTTTTTCTAAAATATAATCAGCAGTAAAACACCAATTTTTTTTTACATCATCAAGAGAATTTAAAACATATTGTCCATGTCCATCATAACCAAGTGTATTTGATTTTAAAATTCCGGGCAATAAGTTTTTATTCTTTTCGACGTCTGCAGCTTGTTTGATAAAGGCCCAGTCTGTAGTTTTAATACCTAAATCATTGACGAAAGTTTTCTCTAATTTTCTGTTTTGAATTATTTTATTTATTTCAGGTTTAGGTAAGACTTTTTTTTCTTTATCGATCTCATTTAAAATATTTATTGGAATATTTTCAAACTCATAAGTGATAATATCAACTTTGCTTACAAACTCTTTTATCTTTTCTTTGTTGTCGTATTGTGAGTAGATAAATTCACCCGAATAATTTTGGGCAGGACCATTTTCATCGTCAGATATTACTATAGTCTTTATATTAAATTTTTTCGCAGCCTGGCATAACAATGAACCAAGTTGACCTGAACCAATGATCCCTAGAGTGCTTATTGTCATCGTATTAAGGTTTTTTTTTAATAGATTTAGTTTGTAAACGTTTCCATTTTTCTAAATTTGATTTAATTTTTTCATCAAAATTTCCAATAATTGAAGCTGCGAGTAAACCAGCATTCATTGATCCATTTATAGCCATTGTGGCTACGGGACAACCTCGCGGCATTTGTACTATTGATAACAAGCTATCTAAACCCTTAAGTTTTTTTGTTTCTATCGGAACTCCTATTACCGGTAAGGAAGATAAAGATGCCACCATGCCAGGCAAATGGGCTGAGCCTCCTGCTCCAGCTATAATAACACCAAAACCGTTTTTTGAGGCTGACTCTGCAAATTCAAACATTCTTTTTGGCGTTCTGTGCGCACTTACTATTGAAATTTGATATTTAATCTTGAGAGTCTTTAAAATTTTCGCGCATTCTTTCATTATGGAATGATCTGATTGAGATCCCATAATAATTGCTACTTTGTTATTCAGTTTATTACGCTTCACAGATTAATTTAACAATTATTGGTGTAAAAACAATGGCCTAATTAGATTAAGCCACTGTTTATTTAGGAGGAAAGATTATGCTCGAACTCTAAAATTTAGAAATTTTGGACTATTTTGAAGTTCGAAAAGAGAGATTTTTTTGAAATTTTTGTTAATATTAGTTTTTAACTTGTTTTTTTTTAGTTGTTTATTTCTCATGATTCCTTTTAGTTTATTTTTAACTCTATGAGTATTGCTGAATTTGCAAACTTGAATTGAATATAGTTTATAACGAAAATTTAGGCAGATATTAGGCGTTTCTTAGCCAAATTTAAATTTTTGCGAAAAAATCTTCAGAAAGTTTTTTTATTGACCCACTTCGATCGACCACTGCTAGTTCCACTTCTGCACTAACAAGAATTTCCCCACCTCTTTTAACCTCTTGAAGCAAGTTTAGTCTAACGTTGGTTTTTTTTAAAATAGCTGTTTCAATAGTTAAATTATCCTCAAAAACAGCAGATTTTAAATATTTTATGTTACAGGATCTAACGACAAACATAATATCGTGCTCGTTCATAAGTTGAGTTAAAGAAAGACCAAGTTTTTCGTGTATTAGCTCAGTTCTAGCTCTCTCGATATACTGAAGATATCTAGAGTAAAATACTCGACCAAAGTCAATGTCTTCAACAAAAACTTTCAATTCATAAATGTGGCTTTTTGACATAATTTCAATCATAAGGCTAAAGTTTATCTTATTCAATAAAGTTTCAACTTCTTTTTTTGGTCTAAATTATGCCAAGCAAAGCACAGACTCTAACCTTAGTTTCTAATCATGAAAATATTATCTACTTTTATGTTGTTGCTTATGTTGACTAATTGTGCTGGAGGCAACATGGCCAAAGTAAAATTTGGCAAAAGATGTACAGCTGCCGATGAGAGCGGTTTAAAAGAAAGCTCGTATGTTTGGGTCATTTCAAAAGAAGCACTTAAATCATTTGATAAGAGAATAAATAAATCTAATTGTTCAGATATTTAATTTCCTTTTAAATTTAATTGTCTGTGCTAATAAGGGGTATGCGAATACCCCTTATTCTGTGTACTTTATTTTCATTAAGTATTAGTTTAAATGCCATGGAAAAAAAACCTTATCATCACATTTATAAAGACGGAAAATTATACGCTTTTAGAAACCTTGAAGGAGGTCCAAAAAGAGATCCTAATTTTAAATGGGATTGGAAAGTTTTTAGGGAAGAAAAAAAGAAACTTAAGATTGATTATCCACCTGAGCATGTAATTGATAAACAAATAGTTTTAAAAAATCTTAAAAAACATAAATCTGATTCGTATGTGATGTGGCTTGATCACGCCAGCTTTATTATTAAACTTGGAGACACTACAATTATTACCGATCCAGTTTTCGAAAAAAATTATGGACCTATGGTATTTGGTCCCAAGAAATACATAGATTCTCCTTTAACTCTCAAAGAACTTCCGAAAATAGATTTATTTTTGCTGACACACAATCATTATGATCACATGAGTATTCGTACGATAAAAAACTTTCCTTATAAGAATACTAAAGTTCTTGTACCTCTTAAGCTTGGGAAATATTTCACAAAAAATGGATATAAAAAAGATACTGTTAAAGAAATGGATTGGTTTGATAAAATTAAAATTAATGACGAAATCACAGTAACAATGCTTCCAAGTCAACATTGGTCTAAACGATGGATCTGGGGAGATGGAAATACAAATAGATCACTTTGGGGAAGCTTTTTAATTGAATACAAAGATAAAAAAATCTTTTTTGCATGTGATACTGGGCCAGCACCATTTTACAAGGAATTAGGAAAAAAATTTGGTCCTATCGATTTGGGTTTTGGAAATTTGGGCGCTTATAATTTCTATCCACTAGCTCCAGTCAAGGATAAATCTACAGCTCACGCAAATCCCGAAGAGCTTTTATCTTTAATGAAAGACTTAGATGTAAAAAAAGTTATAGGAATGCATTGGGGAACAGCAATATTAAGTTTAGAGCCGATCTGGGAACCTCCCGTTAGGTTTAAAGAAAATGCTGAAAAGTTCGGCTATGAAAAAGACGAGGCAATTCTATTCAAAATTGGTGAGATTAAAAAATTAAAAGACCTCATCAACTAACTTTCTTTTTATTTCTTTCTTTATCAAGCAATTTGGTTAGCGAATCCACCATAAGATCTGAAGCTCTAAATATTTCCGTTGGTTTAAATTCATAAGAATTATGTTTTTCTGGATTTGATTTATCTTCAATTATAATTCCTTCATCAGGTGAATTATCTTTGATGTATATTAAAATTAACCAATCATCCTCTGCGGTATCATCCCATTTTATAAATATTTCACCAGTCTCAAATCTTCGATCAACTACCCTCATAATACTCAAATATTTTGGAATATATCTTTTGTTTATTTGAAAGCATAAACTATGGGCAGATCTGTAAAAGCTTTCTAAAGCATACTCAATTTTTTCTCGTTCCTGATTATAAATTCTCTCTTTTTCTAATAAAGTTTCCTTATTATCTGTATCTTCAATTTTAATTCCTAATTGGGCAACTCTTTCTCTGATTGCTTCATTAACTTTTTGTTCTCTAAAAGATCTATATTTTTCTTTAATTCTATCTATACGTTGTTGAACTTCTTCGTAGGACTCTCTTTGTTGACTTAGTACATATTTCTCCAAATTTTTTATTTCTAAAGCCTCTCTTTTTCTAAATTGCTCTATCTTTTTTTCTAAAGCAATTTGTTCTAAAAATTTTCTCTGTTTCTCTGCTCGCTCTTTTCTAAGTTCAGCTTGCTCCAATCTTATAAATTTCTGCAATTCTATCTTTCTCTCACGGCCTAATTTTTCTTCTTCTCTAAGTTCAAGAGCTTTAGCTTTAATTGCAAGCTCTTCTTGTTGTTTAAAACGTTTTTGCGCTTCTCTTTTCTCTCTCTGCATTGCTTGAATTTTAATTTTTTTTTGCTTTTCTCTTTCTTCTTGAATAATTTTTTTTATATTTGAAACTCGATTAGAAATATCTTGAAAGAATTTCTGAAGAGATTTATCTAGATCAAAATTAAATCTGAGCATTGATCTCAATTTATCGCTTAAGCTTAAAATTCCTGATACAACCGCTCTTGTTTTTTGTATTTTTTTATTTTTAAATTTAGACGGAGCAGTTTTCTTTTTTCGTGACTTAGTTTTTCCTCTTTTTTTAATAATTCTTTTTATTCTTGATTTTCTTTTGGTAATTTTTTTTTTTCTTTTAGCACTTTTTTTTGATTTGAATTTTTTTGATTTTATTGACTTACTTTTTTTAAGTTTCTTTGTTTTTCTTTTCATACTGTTATTTTATTTAATAACAGTTTTTATGAATATATATAGTCTCTTGTTCTATGAGCAGAGTGAAAGTTCTTGACAATTTGTAATTGAAAAACAACAAGATCGCGGTATCTGAAAGCTGCCGCACAGCTTGCTAAATAGAATTCCCACATTTTACAAAATTTTTCATCGAACAAATCTTTCATCTCGTTCCTTTTTGCTAAAAATCTTTCTAGCCAAGCCTCAAGTGTTTTATCGTAGTGTCTTATTAAAGTTTCTGTGTCAGCAACGATTAAACCAGTTTTCTCTATAGGTTTTATAAGCTGACTAAGTGAGGGACATACACCACCTGGAAAAATATATTTATTTATGAATTGATTTGGAGCAGAAGGTTTGTCCACTACACCAATTAGATGAAATAGGAAATTCCCATTTTCATTTAAAATACTGTTAATTTTCCTAAAAAAAGTGTTATAGAATTTAACACCTAAGTGTTCCCCAAAACCTACTGAAACAATACGATCGTAGTTACCCTTTACTAATCTGTAGTCTATTAATTCGAATTTAACTTGATTTTCCAAACCTAACTTTCTGGCCTTCTCTTTACAATAATTTACTTGATTGGTGCTTAATGAAATTCCAGTTACTTCACAGTCATACTGTTTTGCTATCTCAAAACAAAGACCGCCCCACCCGCAACCAATGTCTAAAACTTTTTGATTTTTTTTAATATCAAGTTTTTTTATTATATGTTGGATTTTATTTTCTTGTGCCTCTTCTAAAGTCTTAGTTTCTTCTTTCCAGTAACCACAGCTATATTGACGATGATGCTTATCGAGCATCACATCATAAAGAATTTCACCTTTTCTTCCACCAATATCATAATGAGCTTCAGCATTTTTTTTTGATTTACCTGGAAAATTAAAATTAGAGATAAATCTCCATGCTTGATAAACTTTTTTAAAAAAAATACTTGCTGTGCTAACTTCATCTCTTCCTAGATTTTTTAGAACTTCCATTAAAAATTCCTTCAATGAGGCATTTTCAATGACTATATCTCCTCTTATAAAACCTTCAGGAAACTCAAGTTCTGGATTCAGTAGAATTTTCCAATTTAAATCTTTTTTCAAAAGTTTTAAAGTTATAGGGTCAATCTGTCTTGGTGAACCACAAATATATTTTTGATTTTCAGAGTCAATTAGTATTATTCCACCCTCTTTGAAAATTTTTGTAAATAATTTTGCTAAAATCATAAATTACGCCGCTAGGTTTTTTTCAATATTAAATTTTAGTTTGTTTAATTTTTCAATAAGTTCTTTCAGCTTTTGCTCACTTAACAAAGTAAGTGGAGGTAATACATTCTTATAATTTTCATCTTTTATCGAATGAAAACTGTGCAAGGCTGATATTAAATTATACCCGTCGAAGGTTTCACGAACAGCTATTAACTGATCATTTTTTGTTTGCGGTATCTTATTTTCAAAATCATCAAATACTTTTCTGGTTAAAGAGTGCGTTGAGTTGGTGACTGCACTAATAACACCGCTAGATCCTTTTTCTAATCCTTTAAGTAGTTTAGCCTCGCTGCCAGGAAATATTAAAAAATTTTTAATTTTTAAATTTTCATACAAATTGTAAGATGAATCTTTTACTCCTATTATGTTTTTAGGAAATGACTTAACTAATTTTGTAATTGCATCAATTGAAAAAATATAACCAGATAATTTTTGAAAATTATAAATTATAATCTTAATTTTTGGACATGCTGAAATTATTTTTTTGTAAAACTCATAAACTCCCTCGTCAGAATTTCCAACATAGTATGCGCTTGGCATTAACAAAATCGTATTAAAATTAAACTCGCTGGCATATTTTATTAACTCAATATTTTCATTAAGACTGTTGCAGCCTGTACCTAAATAAAAATGTTTCCTTTGTTTGTGTGTAGAAATTTTTGAAATTAGCTCCATTTTTTCGTTTTTAGAAATTAGTTGTGACATTCCAGTGCTTCCAAAAAAGAAGCATCCATGTAATCCGTTTTTGATTAGGTTCTCAGCATGAGAAATAGTAGCCTCAACATTTAACGTTAAGTCTTTATTTAAAACACTTAAACTTGCTGCGTATACGCCTCGTTTCAACATCTTATTGTCCCAATTTATTGAAATAAATTATAATATAAGTTTCAAAAATGAAAGTTCTGATTCTAATAAATAAAGTTGGGTTAGGAGACTGTATAATTCACCTGAATTATATACATGAAATCTCGAAAAAATATGAAAAACCAGTTTCTATATTAGCCAAAGAAAATACTAGGGCAAAAGATCTTTTTCAAGACGATCCTCATATCGAAGAAGTTATAACATTAGATCGCTTAGAAGATGGAACTGGTAGCCACGACGGGTTAAAGGGATTTATCAAATTGATAAAAGATGTTAACGAAAAAAAATTTGATAAAGTATTCATATTTAATAGTTCAATAAGATATTTTTTAGTTTGTAAATTTGCAGGAATAAAAAAAATTGCTCAATATCCTTTATTTAAAAAAAAAGGCCAACATGTTGTCAATACAGCAAAAATTTTTACTGAAAATGAAATTGATAAAATTGTATCAACACAACCAAAACTTTTTGTCAATCAGGATAAGATATTAAAAGCCCAAAAAAAAATGTCATTAAATTATAAATGTATTGTATTAGGTATTAGCGCATCCGGACCAACTAAACGCTGGGAAATAAAAAATTTTATTAAATTAAGTGAAAAAATAAATCAAAAATTTCCATCGAAATTTTATTTAGTAGCTGGAAAAAATGATCAGTCTTTAATAAATGAAATATCGAATTCAAATATAGGATCTAATTGTGTCTCTTTAAATAACTTAAAGATAAATGAAATGCTTCCAATTATAGCAAATTGTAATTTATACTGCGGAAATGATACAGGTTTTATGCATATCAGTGCGGCACTTAATTTAAAAACTGTAGCTTTGTTTATGGATAGTCCAGTCCTGGCTTATGGAAAGTATTCAAAAAATATTAATGTAATTATCCCAGAAGGTGAGACTGAAGAAACAACAACCCATGATACTTTGGGTGCAGACAAGATCTCTTTTGATAAAGTTTATAACAAATGTATTGAGCTTTTAACTAACTAAAATCAGTTTTTAATATTTTTTCTTTTGCCTCATTTACTAATTGACTCAATCTAGAACTGTCTACATTACGGTTCATATCAGGATGAATTTTTTTTTGTAATTGATTTGCTGCTTTTAAAACTTCTTCTTTGCTCGCACCCTTTTTTAATCCTAGCAATTTATAAGCTTCTTCTGATGTAAGGCTTGATGATCCTGGAGTTTGGCCAAACTGCCCTTGGGAAAATCTTCCTGCGTTATTTTTCATGAATTGGATTAGTCTCCATAATTGATACATTTGCAGAGCAGTAAACCCTTTAATCTTGAGCCCGGAAAGCAAGATCAACCACATTGGAAGACTGAAGATGAATTTACCGCCAATTGTAAATAGTACAGCTAGAATTAATGATATATAAATTGCAATTTTTTTAATAGTTGTAGCTATCTTTTTTGAACTAGCCCTAGCGAACCAATTTAGAAAAAGGTAGATTACGACGAAAATGATAATTCCCAACAAAAACAAATTCATATAATTTCTTACTATGAATATACCAAAACTTAAAAAAATAAAGACTACGAAAAATTATCACGGAATTCCACTAGAAGATGATTATTCATGGGTTGATCAGCCAAATATCCTAGAAGTTTTAAAGGATCCAAAAAAGTTAAATACTCAGGTTAAGGATTACATAGAAGCTAACAACAAAATAACTGAAAATTACTTCACAGACGTTAAAGAATTACAGAAAAATTTATTTAATGAAATCAAAGGAAAAATTAAATTAGATGACACTGGATTAAAATATAAAGATAAAAGATATTATTATTGGTCAAAAACAGAAGCTAAGGGTAATTACGGTAAAAGAATGAGGCAACTGATTGATGACTCTAAATCTGAAGAAGTTTATTTTGATGGTGATTTGGAAAAGAAGAAGTCTGGTTCAGAGTATTTTGGAGTTGGCACTGTAAGCACTTCTTATTGTGATAATTTTATTGCTTATTCTCTAGATTTAAAAGGATCAGAATATTATACAATTTATTTGAGAGATCTTAGAACAGGAAAAAATGAAAAAGATATAATTGAAAATACAAGCGGAAGCGTCACATGGGCTTTAGATAATAAAAGCTTTTTCTACTCGAAATTAGATCAATATCATAGACCAAGACAAATTTTCAAACATGTGCTTGGAACATCAACCGATCAAGATCAACTAATATTTGAGGAAAAAGATGAAACTTTTACTTGTGGTATTGGTATTACCTCTGATGAAAAATATTTCATTATTGGGACTTCTGATCACATAACAACTGAAGAATATTTTTTTTCTACAGATGCTAAAGAAATTAAACCCACACTTTTTCAAAAAAGAAAAAATGATGTTCGTTATTCAATAGACTCTTGGCAAGGTTATTTTTATGTTCACACTAATGAGGAGGCTAGAGATTATAAGGTACTCAGATGTAAGACTAGTCAGATAGATAAATTAGAAGTTTTTATCCCAGCAAAAAAAGAAACTGTTATCGGTGGTTTTGAATTTTTAGATGATTATATTATTAGATCAGAAAAGTCTGATGCTATACCAAAACTGTTTGTAAGAAATATTCAAACTAACAAAGAAGAAGAAATTAAAATTTCAGATGAACCAATAGGCGTTCCTGGTGTTTCTTTAATGCAAAGAGATACAAATACTACAATGATAAGAGTTGGATGGGAAAGTATGGCAACTCCAGGACAAGTATATGAGTATGACATCGTCTCAAAGCAAAAAAAGTTAGTAAAACAAACAGAAGTTCCATCTGGGCATCACTCCGATAATTATGTTGTTGAAAGAATAAAGGCTGAGTCTCATGACGGTCAAATGATACCTATTAGTTTGGTTAGGTTGAAAACAGCAAAACAAGATGGAAAATCAAAAATTCTTTTATATGCCTACGGGGCATACAAACATAGTATATCTCCATCTTTTAGTGCCTCAAGATTTTGTTTAATTGATAGAGGAATTACTTTTGCGATAGCTCATGTTAGAGGCGGAGGAGATTTAGGAGATAAACATCATGAAAAAGGTAAAAAAAAATTTAAGAAAAATACTTTTTTAGATTATATAGCTTGCGCCGAACATCTTATAGAACAAAGATATACATACAAAGGTGGAGTTTGTTTTTATGGCGGATCTGCTGGAGGTCTTACAGGTGGAGCTGTAGCTAATATGGCTCCCGATTTATTTTTTGGAATGCTTTTGTTAGTTCCATTTGTAGACACAATGACAACTATGTTAAATGAGAAATTACCATTAACACCAGGCGAATGGGAGATGTGGGGAAACCCGATAAAAAGTAAAGAGTACTTTGAGTATATCTTATCCTATGCACCTTATAACAATATAAATAAAAAAGATTACCCACCGATGCTTATTACAACATCTTTGTTTGACAACAGAGTCCTTTACTCTGAGCCAGTTAAATATATTGCAAAACTTAGAGAGATAAAAACTGATAACAATCCTCAATTATTAAAATGCAAAATGGAAGCAGCAGGTCATGGAGGAATGTCTGGCCGCGACAATGCGATCACAGAACTAGCAGAAGAGTATTCTTTTATTTTAAAATCTGCAAAAATTTTAAAATAACAATCTTGAAAAAATAAAAATAATCCCCATATCTAAATTGTCAGTTGCCAAGTGGGGCTGACATTAACCTTGCTAACAAAGGAGGACATATGACAAGTAAGGATCTATCGATCTTTAATTCACTTAGACCTTTTAGCATTGGATTCGACGACATGTTTGATCAATTCGAGTCTATGTTAGGGAATGGTAGTCTTGGTGTACAAACCAATTATCCGCCATACAACATCCGAAAAGCAGGCAAAGATAAGTATGCTATTGAAATAGCCGTTGCTGGCTTTAACAAAGATGATGTTGAAGTTGAATATGAAGATAATCTTTTAACTATAAAAACAAAAGACGTTAAAAGAACTGAAGAAAAAGAAGGAGATGAAGTTATTCATCGAGGAATATCACAAAGATCTTTTGCTAGATCATTTACAATTGCAGATGATGTAAAAGTGAATGGTGCTGAGCTCAAAGATGGTTTACTGACCATTTCTTGTGAAAAAATTATCCCTGAAATTAAGAAAAAAAGACTTATTGAAATTAAATAAGTTTACCTTACTTGCGGAGTATTTACTCCGCAGGTAATTAAAAGCAATTTTTGCTACTAAAACCAACCACAATATTCCTTGAGTTTATCTCAAACTTACGCTCACACTTAATTTTGTATTTTTCAGTTATATAGACGTAATTTCTATTTCTTGTTTTTAAAAATTCAACTTTATCAGGTTGGCCATAAAAACTTTTAAGATCTTCTTCAGGTTTATTTAACCATTTACTTAATTCCTGCTCTTCTTTAGTTGTTGTATCTTCAATTTTTTTTGAGACTGTTTGGCAACCAGTCAAAGAAATTAAAAATAATGTGTATAAAATCGTAAAAAAAAATTTTTTCATTCTTATCCTTATTTTATAACGAAAAGTTATAAACAGATATATTTACTCTTGGTTGAATCAATGGAGATATGAGGGATTTAGTTAAGATTTTAACGATTATATAGAGTAATAAACTTTTAACGGAGGTTTTATTTTATGATGGATAAATATTTTGAGTATAGGAAACATAAAACAAATTTTAAAACTGAGGTAATAGCTGGTGTAACTACTTTTCTTACAATGGCATACATCATGTTTTTAAATCCCTTTATCTTATCTGGCGAATTTGCCGGAACAGAGAAAGGTTTTTTTGATTTTGGAGCAGTATTTACTGCAACAATATTAGCTACTGCGCTTGCGTGTTTCATCATGGCATTTTACGGAAAAACTTGGCCTATAGGTTTAGCGCCAGGTATGGGTATAAATGCATTTGTTGCATATGGAGTAGTTGCAGGAATGGGATACACGCCACAAGCAGCACTAGGTGCTGTATTAGTTGCTGGAATTATCTTCTTAGCTATATCACTAACACCTTTGAGAGCGTGGTTGATTAATTCTATTCCAAGAAGTTTAAAACTAGGAATTGGTGCTGGGATAGGATTATTTTTAGCTATTATTGGTTTAGAAATTATGGGAGTAGTAGGAGATCATCCGGTCACACTGGTTACTTTAGGTGACATTAAGAATCCTTTAGTACTTCTTGGATGTTTGACTTTTGTCTTTATGATTGTTTTAGAAAAGATGAAGATAAGAGGTAACATTATAATTGGTATCCTTTTATTTAGTATAATAGCTTGGGCTACTGGATTAGCAAAATTTAATGGTGTTGTTGGTTCAATACCACCAATGACATACTTATTTGATTTTGATCTTAAAGCAGCGCTTACTGCAGGTATGGCTTCAATAGTTTTTACATTATTGTTTATAGACTTTTTCGATACAGCAGGAACATTAACATCTGTTGCTAACGTGGCAGGTAAAGTTGATAAAAAAGGTAAAGTACAAGACATCAACAAAGCAATGTTATCTGATAGTGTGGGAACAGTTGCTGGAGCAATGATGGGGACAACAACTGTTACTAGTTATGTTGAGTCAGGCGCTGGAGTAAAAGCTGGAGGAAGAACTGGAATGACTTCACTTGTAATAGGAGTTTTATTCTTAGCTTGTTTATTCTTTTCACCTCTCGCTACAAGTTTGCCAAAAGAAATAGATGGTGCAGCATTGTTGTACGTGGCAATATTATTCGTGAGAAATATCACTGATATTGAGTGGGATGATATAGCTGAGTCAGGTCCTGCAGTAGTTGCAATGATAACAATGCCTTTAACATATAGTATCAGTAATGGTATCGCTCTAGCATTTATTTCATATGCATTAATTCAAATTTTTACAGGAAAGTTTGGAAAAACCTCTCCTGCTATTTGGGTAATTGCAGTATTTAGTGTAATTAGTTTTTACGTAGCCTAAATATTTTAGGGCCAGTTAATTCTGGCCCTTAATTCTTCTGATGTTTCTTAATTAAATCCTGAACTTTTATTTCCTCATAGTGTTCGAATGGTTGAACAATCCATGGGTTACTGTCTAATCTTTGAGCACAAAAATCAGGTTCGAAAGTTGAGTCTTTTTTTTTCCAGAGAACAGCTGTTTTAATCTCTTTTATATTGCCTTTGAGGGGAGGATATTTTTTTAACCAATCAATACTTTTATTTAGCGTTACCCCTGTATCAGATAAGTCATCACATAAAAGAATATTGCCTTTCATGTCTTGAACAGTAGAGCTCATTTCTCTTGAGAAAACCAAATCCCCTTGTTGATCCTCTATGCCCTCTCCAGAGTATGATTCTACGGCAAGATAAGCACATTTTAATTTAAAAACTCGGCTTAAGACATCAGTAATTGGAAGGCCACCTCTCGCAATACCAATAAGTAAGTTAGGTTTAAAACCACTTTCATGAATTTGTATTGCTAATTTTTCAACGATTAGATTATACTCTTTCCAATCAATGATAAGTTTATCTGCCATGAAAAAAGTTAGTTTATTTTAAAGGAGTTGTAAATGAAAGGATATGTAGTTTGTGTTTATAAAAGTATAACTAATGAGGAAAAGCTAAAAGAATACGCTGTTAAAGCTAGAGCAGCAGTTGAAAAATATAAGGGAAAATTTTTAATTAGAGGTGGAAGATCTACATCTAATGAGGGTGATAAATCTCCAAGAACAGTTGTAATTGAGTTTCCATCCTATGATGAAGCTAATATCTTTTACAATTCAAAAGAGTATCAAGATGCACATTCTATTCTTGAGGGCTATGCAGAACGTCAACATCAAACGATTGAAGGCGCTTAATATTGGATTGGTTCATCGTCAATACTGCGCCAGAGATACCACGTGGCAACTGAACAATAAGGTGTAAATTTTTTATAAAGTTTATTTAAAAAACTTTTTGGAGGAAAGTATTTTTTCTTATAATTGTTTGATATTGCTCTTAATAAGCCAATATCTTGCAAAGGCCAAATATTAGATCGATTGTAAGTGAATAGTAAAATCATTTCTGCGCTCCATCTACCTATTTGTCTCAAAGATGATAAGTATTGAATGGCTTCCTCGTCATTCATGTTTTTGATTAATTTTGGATCAAATTCTTTCTTTACAAATTTAATTGACAATTCTTTTATTCCCAAAGCTTTTTGTCTACTTAGGCCACAAGATTTAAGTTGTGATATTGATAATTTTGATACATTTAAGGGATTAATTCTTTTAGTTTTCTTTTGAAATTTTTTAAATACTGAGTTAGCGGCTGATACACTTATCTGCTGACCGACTATACTTTTACATAAAGAGTAAAAAATATCTTTTCTTGTAGTCAAAAATTTATCATTATATTTAATGATAAGTTTTTTTAAAACTTTATCTTTTTTAGATAAAGTTTTAACTGCTTTTAACCAATAACTTGGACATTTAATCACGGTCTCGGACTTACAACTTGTTTTTTGAGTTGAGATTCTCTCATAAAAATAATTATAGAACTTGCAATAATTAAAGCAGCGCCCAAAAGAGTTAGCACTTTTGGTATTTCACCCCAAATGAAATATCCTAATAAAATTGCAAATACTAAATTTAAATATTTTGTTGGTGTAACTAATGATGCCTCTGCAATTCTCAGTGACACGGTAAGTAAAATATTAGCAACTGAACCAATTATACCTGTAAAAATAAGAAGAAATAATTCAAATTTCGATGGCATGATCCAGCCAAAAGGAAGTGTTGCTAAACCAACTACCATGCTTAGTAAAGAAAAGTATAAAGCAATTCTATAATTAGGTTCGGTAGATGATAAGCTTCTTATGCTTAGAGCTACGCATGCAAAAAAAATACAAAAAATTATTGGAAATAAGTAGTAAATATTTAATTCTTCATAAGCTGGTTTAACAATCATTAACATTCCAATAAACCCAATGAAAACTGCAGACCATCTTCTAATACCCACTTTTTCGGATAAAAAAAATATTGAACCTAAGGTAACGAAGATCGGCCCTCCAAAAGTCAAACTTACAACATCTGCTAAAGGTATCTCTCTTAAAGCAATAAAAAGTGCAACAATTGCTAAAGTCCCGGTTACAGCTCTGAAAGCATGTAATTTAGGTCTAGTAGTTTTATAAAAAGTTTTGAATTCATTTTTAGGTACAAGCATTAAAATTGGTATCAAACCAAAAAAAAATCTTGCAAATAACACTTCACCTACAGGAAACTGGTCTAACCATTTTACACAAGCATCCATCATGGCGAAACATGCCACAGATGCTACCCCGTACAATACGCCTAATTGATTTCGTGCTAACAATTTAATATCCTCACAACTCTATATAATTACTTTATGAAGAAATGTACACTTGCTCTTGGCTGTTTTTGGAAACCTGAG
Organism: uncultured Pelagibacteraceae bacterium; assembly: GCA_902557775.1. Taxonomy (GTDB): domain Bacteria; phylum Pseudomonadota; class Alphaproteobacteria; order Pelagibacterales; family Pelagibacteraceae; genus Pelagilacustribacter. The sequence continues at coordinate 235,463 of CACEBD010000001.1, read as the reverse complement.
GAAAACTTCAAAAATAAGCCGGGTATAATTGAAACAGAAGTGGGTTATGCCGGTGGATTATCCGATAAAGTTACATATGAAGAAGTATGTAAAGGTAACACTGGTCATGCAGAAGTTGTAAGACTTACCTTCGATGAACAATTAATTTCCTTTAAAAAAATTTTAGATTTATTTTTTAAAATGCACGATCCTACTCAAAAAGATATGCAATATCCTGATGTTGGAACTCAATATAGAAGTGAAATATTTTATGAGGACGACATTCAAAAAGCTGAGGCTAAAGAAATTTTAGAAATTTTTAATAAGGAACTTAATGGAAAAATTCAAACTAATATTTCTCGGCTCAAAAATTATTGTAGAGCAGAAGAATATCATCAAAAATACTTAGAAAAAAATAGATAATGAAACAGCTTGTTACTACAGAATGGCTAGAAAAAAATATCAATAAAGTGAAAATATTAGATGCTACCTGGTGTTTGCCTAACTCAGGTAGAAATGCCGAAGAGGAGTTTAAAGAAAATCATATAAAGAACTCAATATTCTTTGATATTGATAAAAATTCAAATCAAAATTCTTCATTACCCCATATGCTTCCTTCAAATAAAGAGTGGGAAAACACTGTTTCAAATTTAGGGATAAATAATTCTGACCATATAATTATTTATGATAACTCAGATGTCTTCAGTTCATGTAGAGTTTGGTATACTTTTATTTACTTTGGACATAATGCTGATCTAGTTTCTGTTTTAGACGGAAACTTTACAAAATGGTTAAAGGAAAATAGAGGTGTTTCAAAAGAAGTAATAAAAATCTCAAAAACTAATTATGAAGCTAAGGAAAATTTATCTATGGTAATTAATAGGACTCAAGTTAAAAAAAACATATTAGATAAAAAATTTCAGTTAATAGATGCTAGAAGTAAAGAAAGATTTTCGGGTTTAGTGCCTGAGCCCCGACAAGGATTAAGAAGTGGACACATTGAGGGATCTATAAACGTACCTTTTCAATTACTTTTAAATCAAGATCGAACTTTTAAAAAAAAAGAAGAGTTAATAAAGATTTTTGATAAGAATAAAATAGATAAAGATAAAGATATTGCTTTTACATGCGGATCTGGAGTAACGGCATGTATTTTAGGACTAGCTAATTCTATCATAAGTGGTAAAAAACCTATTATCTATGACGGCTCATGGTCAGAGTACGGATTAGAGTAAAATGAAAGCATCGTCCAAATTAAAAGTATTTTTAATTATTTTTTTTATTGCTATTTTTGCAATTATTGCTGCAAGGCATTTTATTGGTTTACACTTCAAAAAAAAATTTAGTGTAAGGCCTGCACCAGGGGTAATTGTTGAAAAAGTTGAAAGATCTTTATTTTTCAAAAGTATAGAAACTTTTGGGACAGCATTAGCGCAAAATTCAAAAACATATAGAATAAAAACTAATGAAGTTGCTGGAAAATTAAACATTGATAATAGATTTGTAAAAAAAGGTGAAATAATCCTTAGGCTTACAAACGGAGAAGAGGTTATTGCAGATTTTGAGGGTAAGTTGGGGAAAAGAGAAATCGCCCAAGGAGTTTTGGGTTCAGAGAGTTTAATAGTGACTTTGGATGATTTAAAAAAAATAGTAATAGATATAAAAGTTCCAGAGAATTATATAAGTATACTTAAACCAGGATTGAAAGCAGAAATAACAAGTTCAGCATTTAAAAAAACTTTTAAGGGAAAAATTCAAACAATTAGTTCAAGAATAGATCCTTCTACAAGATCAATTTTATCAAGAGTTTTAGTTGATAATTCTAATTTTGAAATCATTCCAGGACAACTAATGACAGTAAAAATTATATACGATGAAGTTAATCAAGTTGGTGTTCCTGAAAGTGCAGTAACGATTCAAGGTAGTACAGCATTTGTTTACACAGTAAGAAATGAGACTGCTGAAAAAAAGAACATTGAAATTGGTAAAAGAAATTTTGGAAAAGTTTCCGTTGTATCAGGAATAAATGAAGGTGATCTTGTTATTATAGAAGGTGTATCGAAAGTAAGAAATAATGCTAAAATCAAAATTATAACTCCAACAAATTAAATGTTTTTAACAGACTTATCTATTAAAAGACCTGTCGTAGCTTCAGTAATGAGCTTAGTATTAGTAATATTTGGTCTTGTAACTTTTCAAGAAATTCCAACTGATGAATTGCCTGATGTGCAGCCTCCTGTAGTTACTATTCAAACTGAGTATAGAGGTGCATCGGCAGAAATTGTTGATACTCAAATAACTCAAAAAATTGAAGATTTTGTGGGAGGAACACCTGGGCTAGAAACAATAGACTCATTTAGTGAGGATGAAAGTTCAAGAATAACACTTACATTTGAGACGAGTTTAGACATAGATAACGTTGCTAACGATGTAAGAAGCTCTGTATCTAGAGTACTAGATAATTTACCTGAAGGTGCAGAACAGCCTGAAATTTTCAAACAAAGTGCGGGCATGAGAACTACTATGTGGTTGTCTTTTAACTCTGAAACAATGACTGATTTAGAATTAACTGATTACGCCGATAGATATTTAACTGACACTTTCTCTACTGTTGATGGCGTAGGCAGAGTACGCCTTGGTGGTCAAAGAGAACTTTCACTAAGAGTTTGGTTAGATCCAATAGCTTTGGCTGCGAGAGATCTTACCACTCAAGAAGTTGAGACAGTTCTCAGAAAAGAAAATACAGAGTTTCCGGCTGGACGAATTGAGTCAAGGGATATCGATCTAACTATAAAACTCGACAAAGCTTATAAAGAAATAGAGAATTATAAAAATCTACCTCTAAAAAGAGCTAATGACGGTTCAATTATAACCTTGTCAGATGTGTCAAGGATCGAATTAGGGGCTGAGTCAACAAGAACTCTTTTTAAAGGTAATGGAAAGCAAGTTGTTGGTATAGGGATATATCAACAATCTGATGCAAACACTATCGCTGTAGCTAATGGTATCAAAAAAAAGATAAAAGAACTAAAACCTAGCTTGCCACCAGGTACTACCTTAGAGGTATCTTTTGATAGAAGTAATTATATCAAATCTGCTATTAAAGAAGTTTATAAAACGCTTATCATTGCATTAATATTGGTAACTATTATTATTTATCTTTTTCTAGGCAACCTAAGAGCTTTAGTTGTCCCTTTAATAGCTTTACCTGTTTCGTTAATCTCAACTTTTTTATCAATTTATATATTTGATTTTTCAATTAATCTTTTTACTTTGATGGCCTTGGTACTAGCTATCGGTATTGTAGTTGATGATGCCATAGTGATGCTTGAAAATATAGTGAGAAGAATAGAATTAGGTGATACACCTTTAGTAGCAGCTTACAAAGGCGCTAAGCAGGTATCGTTTGCAATAATAGCTACAACTGTTGTGTTAGTAGCAGTATTTGTTCCTCTTATTTTTATTAAAGGAATTACAGGGGTTCTTTTTACTCAAACAGCAATTACTCTTGCATCGGCTGTAATTATTTCTAGCTTTGTTGCTTTATCATTAAGTCCAATGTTAGCTAGTAAATTTTTACAGAAAAATATGCAAAAATCAAAGATTGTTTTAAAATTTGAGAAGTTTTTAAAAGACCTCACTTATCTTTACAAAGTTTCACTATTAAATTGGATAAAGAAAAGAAAAACAATAACTATTTTTTTATTGGGTACTCTTGCATTAACAATATTTTTTTTTAATTTTGCAAAGAAAGAATTAATTGCGCCTGAAGATAGGGGTGCATTTTTTGTAATTGTAAAAGCTCCACAAGGATCTGGTTTTAATTTTACCAAAGATAGAGCAGAAGAAATCGAAAAATTGTTGCTTCCAAGTGTAGGTAAAGGTGAATATAGAAAATTAATCATGAGAGTTCCAGGTTTCGGAAAGTCGGCTAAGCAAGTAAATAGTGGCTTTATAATTGTTCTTTTAGAGCCTTGGGCTAAAAGAGATCGTCACGGAGTTGAAATAATGAGAGAATCCTTTGGAAAAATTGCAAGAGTACCAGGTGTTTTGGCTTTTCCAATAATGCCTCAGGGGATAAGGACTGGCGGAATAGAAAGTCCAGTGCAATTTGTTGTTTTGGGTAATACATATGAACAATTGATTGAGTGGAAAGAGATAATTAAAAAAGAGGCAAGAAAAAATCCTGGTCTTACTTCTATTCAAGATGACTTTGATCTGAACAAACCTCAATTGAATGTAAAGATAGATCAAAAAAAAGCTGCTGATCTTGGGGTTTCAACAGAAGATATTGGGAAAACTATAGAGACCATTTTTGGTTCTAAAAGAGTTACAAACTTTACAAGGGATGGAAAAGAATATTCTATAATTTTGCAAGGTGATATCAAAGATAGACAAGAGCCAGATAGTATAAGTAAAGTTTTTGTAAGATCTAAAAATAATGACAAACTTGTGTCTGTGTCAAACTTAGTTGCATACGATGAAGAGGGACAATCTCCGTTCTTAGCAAGATACAATAGACAAAAAGCAGTTACTATTTCGGCAAGACTAGTTGGAGACTATTCGCTTGATGAGGCCCTTAAGTTTTTAGTGAGTGTTGTAGAACAAAACACACCTCAAGCAAAAATTGCTTATAAAGGTGAAAGCGAAGAGTATAAAAAAACTAATACAGAACTTTATGTAATATTTGCTTTAGCATTAATTACTGCTTACTTAGCAATGAGTGCTCAATTTGAGAGTTGGAGGCATCCACTGACAATTATGTTAACTGTGCCTATGGCTATTCTTGGAGGATTAATTGGTTTACTAGTAGTAGGGTCCTCATTAAATGTTTACAGTCAAATAGCATTAATCATTCTAATCGGTCTCTCTGCTAAAAATGGAATCTTAATCGTGGAATTTGCAAATCAATTAAGGAAGGAAGGAAAAAATTTAGAAGTTGCTGTTTTTGAGGCAGCGGCTATTAGATTAAGACCTATTCTTATGACAAGTATCTCAACTATTATTGGAGTTTTACCGCTTATTCTTGGAACTGGACCAGGTGCTGCAAGTCGATTAACTGTTGGTATAACAATATTTGGTGGAATGTTATTCTCTACTTTTTTTACTCTTTACGTAATTCCTACTGTTTACACAATTGTTGGAAAGGGAACTAAGAGGATAGATGCTGTTGAGCTTGAGTTACAAAAGCAGCTTAAAAAATAATATATTTATTTTTATCTAGATTTTTTTTACAGAGCGTTAATTGCTTTCTATATTTTTTTGCCATGTCCTTAACAGATTTAGCGTATATAATTGCTTTTTTATCTTTTGAATAATTTTTATAATCTCCCCAACCCTTGTAATAAGCTAAATATTGTCGGTAAGGATCTTTTTTGGAAATTTTCAATATCTTATTAGTTTTATGGATGTACCATCCTATAAAATCTACTGAGTCTTTAAATCTTGCTCTCGTAGCTAGTGGATTATTTGTTTCTCTTTTATATTGTTCCCAAGTGCCTTTAACTGCTTGGGAATATCCAAATGAGGAAGAAGGTCTTTTAAATGGAATTACTTTAAATAATTTGGTTCTTGGAGGTTTTGCAAGCCAATTGAAGTCACTCTCTTTTTTAACAAAAGCTAACTGCAGATGAATAGGTGCCCCCCATTTTTCATAAGAAGCCTTAGAATGTTTGTACCATAAATATCTTTCTTCAAAGATAGCACAACTATTTTGCGTATTTTTTGGTATTGAAGAACAAGCACTTAAAATTAAAAAAATTAAAATAATTATTTCTTTTTTAAAAGGAATCACTAAGCAATTTATACTAAAAATTAATTAAGCTTTCTCCATTTTTCTGGCTCCATAAATTTCCCTTGCCATAGTCCTAATTTATTTTCTTTTGCGAATACTTCATCTGGTACATATTTTTTAGAATATCTTCTATATGCTATTGCAAAACCGTTTCTTACCATCCACTGGTTTAAGTTGGTTTTTCCTTTAAAACAGGTAGCAATATATCTTTTGTATCTATCTTTAGATGAAGAAATACATTTTATTTCAGAAGTGTTAATTTTAGTTATTAATTTTTCTTTTGAAACTCTTCCACAGCTATAATCTTTATAAAATGTAAAACCAATTAAAAATGAAATTTTAAAGGACTCTTTTTTACATTGTTGTCTCATTTCTGGGGCATCTATTCCTTCTAATCTAAATTTATAATTATTTATATGAATTGTATCTCCATCAACAACCTTTGGGATGCCAGATATTTCCTCTGCTATAGAATTAGATAGCATAACCAGAAATATAATTATTATACGAATAAACATTTAATTTTGAAGTTTTTTAAAAAATTTAAATATTAAAAAAGCTAACATCACTCCCAAACTATTTGCATACAAATCATTAATTTCAAATGCCCGATTAGGAATAAAATGATGTAATAATTCTAAAATTATAGAAATTAAAAATAAAAAAGAAAAACTATTTATAAATTTTTTTTGGTTACTCCGAAATATAAAACCTAAAATACTTAAATAGAAAAAAGATATTAAATGATTAATAGAAGTTCCTATAGGATTTGAAATAAAATCAGGTTGTTTTCCTAAATTTCCGTATAAAAAGTAACCAATCAAACTTCCTGGGAACAAATAAAGAATTAGTAGAATTATAAATGAAAAATAGAATGAATATTTTAAAGTAAAGAAGATAATGTTTTTCATTTAGATTTTTATATAGTACATAATAACTTAATTAACTTATATGAGTAAACTAATCTTAACAAGACATGGCCAGAGTATCTGGAATGCTGAAAATAGATTTTCAGGCTGGGTAGATGTTGACCTTTCAGAGAAAGGTAAAGAGGAAGCTAAAAAGTCAGGAGAGTTAATTAGTGAATTGAATATTAAAATAGATATTAGTTATACTTCTTATCTTAAAAGAGCAATTGAAACGCTTACAATTATCTTAAAAACATTAAATTTATCAATGAAGTTTAATACTGCTTGGGAATTAAATGAAAGACATTACGGGTCATTAACTGGTTTAAACAAGGAAGAAACAAAAAAGAAAATTGGTGAAGAACAATTTAAAAAATATAGAAGATCATGGGACGTTGCACCACCTCTCATGGCTAAAGATAGTTATTACCTTGAAAACTTTAGCCCTTTAAATGATGGAATTCCCAAAAATAAAATTCCTTTAAGCGAATCTCTAAAGCATACTTATGAAAGAGTAGTTCCTTTTTATAATTTTGAAATAAAAAAAAATTTGGAAAATGGAAAAAATATTTTGATATCAGCTCATGGAAATTCATTAAGAGCATTGTGTAAATATCTATTTAAGATTTCAGATATTAAAATTAATGAGCTTGAAATTCCAACAGGTAATCCGTTAATAATTGATTTCGATAATCAATTAAAAATTCTAAAATATTATTATTTAGATAAATCAAGATCTAAAAATATAATTTTTAATCAATAGAACTTAAAGAAGATATTTTTTCAAACATTTCAAAGGTGTTTAAATGATAAAATTTTTGATTACTTTCCAATCCACCAAGATTTTTTTCACTTATCAATTTTGCCCAAACTTCATTCATTGAAAAAATATCTTTATTAAAAAAGATTAGATGATCGTTTTTCATTATTTGTAGGCCAGTAAAAATAAATTGGTTCTGCTCGTCTTTAGAAATTAAATTATTATTTAAATTAAAGTCACCCTTGAATGAGTTATCCAAAGATAATTTTTTTTTCACCAATAATAGACACGGTCTTTTATTTGTGAAATACTCTTTTTCTAAAGACTGAACTTCTTTAGAGTATTTATTACTCCAGAGTGTATCTGGATTTATTACAAAAAAAGGGTTTTCCTTGAAATCTTTTGTCCCTTTTTTTACTCCACCCCCGGTATCTAGTAATGAATCTTTTTCATCTGATATTTTGATTTTAACTTCTGGTTTTAAATCTGAGATATATTTTTCAATTTGATCGCCAAGGTGATGAATATTTACGCTAATTTCTTTTACACCATGATTGATTAGAAGATTAATCGCTCTTTCAAGAAGAGTAAGGCCGCCTATTTCTAATAATGGTTTTGGTTTTTTATTAGTTAGAGGTTGCATTCTTTTTCCTAAGCCTGCAGCCAATATCATTCCATGTCTAATTTTCATAAATTATTTTTTTTCAGTTTTTGTATTTTTAAATATTTTTTTAATATCAAATTGAAATTTTTAAAAATGGGATTTTTAAGACGTCTCTCGATTAAACGCCAAGTGTAAGGCAAATATTTAAGGTAATCGGGTTTACCATCCCTTTTAAAAAGTCTCACAAATATACCTAAAATTTTTAGATTTCTTTGTACAGATAATATTTCAAAATCATTTTTTAAATTATTGTATTGCTCCTTTTTTAATTTAGATTTGGAATAGTAAAAATTAAATAATCTTTCTTGTAAATTTAATGGAAGTTTAATTCTTACGTCATCTATTAACGAAGCTAAATCATACAGTGGATTTCCAATTATTGCATCCTGACTATCTATTAAACCAAATTTATTTTTATTTACTATTATGTTCGATGCATGAAAATCTCTGTGAACAAAAACAGTATTTTTAAAATAAAGTTTTTTATATATTGTTGTTAATTCTTTTTTTAAAATATTTTTAATTTTTTCTTGTTTTGAAATTTTTAAATAATACTTCAAATACCAATCAAAAAATAAATCGGACTCTTTATGAAGATTTTTTATAGAATAATTCTGAAAATTAATTTTATATTTATCAAAATGATAAGCTCGCTTTAATTTAATATTTTGTAGTTTGATAATAATACTGATCAAATTTTTATAATAATTAAATTTATTTTTCTTTTTAATGACAAATTCATAAAACGATTTATTTCCTAAATCTGAAATCTCAATAATGTTGTTATCGTAGTGATTAGTAATTAACTTTGGTGCATTTATCTTATATTTTGTTAAAATATTATTAACTACGATGTAAGTGATTAAATTTTTGAATTTTTCTTTTTTTGCTTGAACAATAATTGATGTATGCCGCCCTTTTTGCAATCTATAAAATTCCCTAAATGATGCATCACCTGAAATTTTTTTAAGTTTATAATTCATTTAAAATTTCCCACTTACCTGAACCTATAAATTTTATCTCTCTCTGATTTTCATTTTTAGCGTAATCTAGATATATTTCTAACTTATTAGATAACGGAATATCAATAAGTTGCGGCCACTCTATAATCTTAATTGTCTCTTGTTGATCTGAAAAAATGCCTAGATGTTTTAATTCGCTATCATCTTTTATTCTATAAAGATCATAATGCATAATTTTAATATTTTTTAAATCATACTCATAAAGTAGATTAAAAGTAGGACTTAGTACTTCTGTAATCTTTTCTTCATTTTTTTCTTGTAAGTAATTTATCAAATATCTAGAAAAAGTAGTTTTTCCTACACCAATATCACCAATTAAAAATATACAATCATTTTTAGTTAGTTGGTCTGCAACTTTTTTTGATAAAGAATTTAAATGTTCTAAGGATTTAACAATCATTTGCTACTGTTTAGTAGCGGTAAGTATCTGGTTTAAATGGTCCTGATGGTTTAACGCTAATATAATCTGCTTGATCTTTAGACATTTTAGTTAATTTTGCACCAACTTTTTCTAAATGCAACATTGCAACTTTTTCATCTAAGTGTTTTGGTAATACATATACTTTATTTTCATATTTATCTGAATTATTCCAGAGTTCTATTTGTGCTATGACTTGATTTGTAAATGATGCGCTCATAACAAAACTTGGGTGACCTGTTGCGCATCCAAGATTAACAAGTCTTCCCTCTGCTAATAAAATAATTCTTTTTTTACTTGGTAGCTCTATTTCATGGACCTGAGGTTTTATTTCGTCCCATTTATAGTTTTTCAAAGCTTCAACTTGAATTTCGTTATCAAAATGTCCAATGTTACATAAGATAGCTCTATCTTTCATATTTCTCATATGATCTGCAGTTACTATATCTTTGTTTCCGGTAGCAGTTACAACAATATCGGCATCTTTAATTGCATCTTCCATTAAAACTACTTCGTAGCCTTCCATCGCTGCTTGTAGTGCACAAATTGGATCTGTCTCTGTTACCATTACTCTTGCGCCTGCTTGACGCAAAGAAGCTGCGCTACCTTTGCCAACGTCTCCAAAACCTGCAACAACCGCTACTTTCCCAGACATCATAATGTCTGTGGCTCTTTTGATGCCATCAACTAAACTTTCTCTACATCCATATAAATTATCAAATTTTGATTTCGTCACTGAGTCGTTAACATTGAATGCAGGAACCATTAATTGTTTATTTGTTTCCATTTTTTTTAGTGCTAACACTCCAGTAGTTGTTTCTTCTGAAATTCCTTTAACACCCTTTAAAAGATCTTTGTAATCTTTGTGCATTAAACCTGTTAAATCTCCTCCATCATCCAAAATCATGTTTGGTTTCCAATCTTTTTTTCCCTCTATTGTTTGCTTTACACACCACCAATACTCCTCCTCGGTTTCACCTTTCCAAGCAAAAACTGGTATGCCTGCTTTAGCTATTGCTGCCGCTGCATGATCTTGAGTGGAAAAAATATTACATGAAGACCATCTCACTTCTGCACCTAGATCAACTAGGGTCTCAATAAGAACTGCAGTTTGAATAGTCATATGCAAGCACCCTAAAATTTTTGCGCCTTTCAGAGGCTTTTTTCCTTTATACTCTTTTCTAAGTGCCATCAATCCTGGCATTTCAGACTCGGCTATAGAAATTTCTTTCCTACCAAAATCAGCTAAATTTATATCTTTTACTTTATAATCTTGTTCCATTTTGAATTTGTTAATATCAACATAAGTCTATCTTATCAAGAAAGAACACTAAGAAAATTTAGGTAACAATACTTCAACTTGCGCACCTTTAGTATTCAGTCTATTTGACGCCGCTACAGTGCCTTTATGTAGCTCAACAATATTTTTAACAATATTGAGACCTAGGCCAGAATGTTTTCCAAAGCTTTTTGGCCTATTGCTATAGAAACGTTTGAAGATTTTTTGAGGAGAGGTTTCAGAAAAACCTGGGCCTTCATCTTTAATTTTCATTACAAGATTTTTTGTTGTTTCCTCGATACTTATTTCAATTTTTTGATCATCCTGACTGAAAGATATAGAATTGTCTAATAAGTTTGCTATTACCTGTTCTAATCTATTTTCAATTCCTAATATATATTTCCCATTTTTTGAACTTATTTTATCTTTTATCTTAATTTGAATATTCTTATTTTGGTTTTTCAGATCTTGTTTAAAATCTTCTGCTACATTATTTATAATTTCAATTAAATCTATTTTACTCATTTTCTCTCTAGATAAAGAAGCTTCATCTTTGAGCATTTGTGAATAATCCGTAATTAATCTCTCTATTCTTTCAACATCATGATTGATTATCTTTAAAAGTTTTTCACTTTCATCTTTACCAGTTGTTTTATCTAATAATTCTGAAGCACTCTTTAAAGAGGCTAGCGGGTTTCTGATTTCGTGAGCTAAATCATTAGAAAATGTTTCTGCCCTATTGGTTCTATGTTGAAGTTCTTTTGTCATTTCATCAATGGACATAGTGAGTTTTCCAATTTCATCATCTCTCACAAAAACTTTTTTTATATTAATGCTTTCAGAGGATTTCTTCTTAATCGAGTCACTATATTTAACTAATAAACCAATTGGCTTTAAAACATATTTATTTAGAAACATTGAAAAAATTAAAATTACAAGTGCTACTGCAAAAACAGTTCTAATAATAAAATCTTTTCTTTCTTTAACTGCGTTAATAATATCATTTGCTTGCTCAGAAACTAAAATATATCCAATGTTGTCATTTTGAAGTTTAACTTCGCTTAACGTCTTTACAAAAAAATCATTTTTATTTATTTCAGATATTGTTAAAGGATCGCCATCGTATTGCTCTAATATTGTATTTAAATTATTTTCGGTTTTTTTATTTGAAGTAGAAGAGGAAAACTCATTTGATGAATTTTTTCCATCAATCGCTTCTTCTATTACTACATCTGATCTTGAGAAAACATTTTGATCTAAATCTAAAATATTTGTATCACCTATTAATTCTCCGTTAGAGTCGTAGAACTGAACTCTATCTAAACTCTGGAATAAAAATCTTGTAGAGAGTAAAAAGGTTCTTATGCCATTAGAACTGTAATCTACATTTAGCCTTTCAAGATGATCAACTGTGTTATTGATAATAATTTTATGGTTTATTGCTCTCTTTTTTACAAGATTAGGTTGAATTGCTTTTAGGTAAAATATTGTAAATAATCCTAGTATAGAAAATGTTGTTAAATTAAATAATAAAAACTTTTTTAGTATAGAAGCTGTTTTTTTTGATTTCATTAACTAACATTCCATCTATACCCGCTTCCGTATCTAGTTTCAATTGCCGAAAATTTTTCGTCAACTTTTTTAAACTTTTTTCTTATTCTTTTAACATGACTATCTATAGTTCTGTCCTCGATTTCAGTATTTTCTTTATATGCAATATCCATTAAATGGGCCCTTTCTTTAATAACCCCTGGTCTTTTTGCTAATTCTTTAACAATTAGAAATTCTGTAGTGGTTAACTTATCTGGTAAGGGCTTGCCATTCCATTCACATTCTAGCTGAGCAGGATCTAGCTTAAGCTTTCCATGGCTAATAATATTCTTTGTATCATCTACAACATTGGATTTTTTTCTGAGTTGTACTCTAATTCTCTCGATGAGCACCTTGGTAGAAAATCCCCCTGACTTTTTCACAAAATCATCTGCTCCAAGTTTTAACCCGAGTAATTCGTCTACTTCTTCATCTTTTGACGTTAAAAATATTATAGGTATAGACATTTTCTTTTTTAATTTTTTTAAAAGTTCCTCTCCATCCATTCTTGGCATTTTGATATCTAAAACAGCCAAGTCTGGGGGATTTCTTGTCAAGCCAATTAAAGCAGACTCTCCATCTATGTAAGTTTGCACTTTAAAGCCTTCTCGCTCAAGCGCCATACTTATTCCAGTCAGAATATTTCTATCGTCATCTACTAATGCAATCGTATGTACCATAATTTTATATTCATAATCTTAATGTCAAAATTTAGGCGTTAATGAGCCTCTCCCCAGTTATTCCCTGAGTTTACTCCTACCTCTAAAGGTATTGAAAATTTATGGTATTCAGAGCTTGATACTGAAACCATAGCATTTTGAATTAATTTCTTAACATTATTTTCATCTTTTTTTAAACATTCAAATATTAACTCATCGTGTATTTGAAGTAACATTTTAGCTATTTTTTTTTCTTCTAAAATATTATCAATTTTTATCATTGCTAATCTAATTATATCAGCAGCAGACCCTTGGATAGGAGCGTTAATTGCTGCTCTTTCTTGAAAACTTCGCACACTAAAGTTTTTATCATTTATACCTCTCAAATGAATTCTTCTTCCAAAAATATTTGATACGTACCCAAGTTTTCTGCAACTTTTTATTGTGGAGTTCATATAATCCTTTATTTCAGGAAATTTTTTAAAATAAGAATTAATAAATTCTTGAGCCTCTTCATTTGTAACTGATATTTGCTTAGCTAGACCATATTGAGTTATACCGTATATGATGCCAAAGTTTATTGCCTTTGCTTTCCTTCTTTGATCTTCAGAAATTTTATTAATCGGCACACCAAAAACTTGGCTAGCAGTAAGTTTGTGAATGTCCTGATTTTGTTTGAATGCTTTTTTTAGCTCTTTAACGTCAGCCATATCAGCAAGAATCCTCATCTCTATTTGGTTGTAATCAGCAGAAATAAGAACATTATTTTTCTCAGCAATAAAAGCTTTTCTAATTTCTTTTCCGTCTGAAGTTTTAATTGGTATATTTTGTAAGTTTGGATCACTTGAGGCTAATCTACCAGTATTAGTTGCTGCTAAAAGGAATGATGTATGAACTCTTTTGGTATCTTTATTAATATGGTCTTGAAGGGCATCAGTGTAAGTGCTTTTAAGTTTAGAAACCTGTCTCCACTCTAATATTAAATTGGGAAATTTTTGACCAGTTAAAGCTAGATCTTCTAATATTTTAGCGCTAGTGGCCAAACTACCTTTTTTAGTTTTTTTCAATTTTGCTATTTTTAATTCGTTGTAAATTATTTCGCCAAGTTGTTTAGGCGACCCAATATTAAATTCTTTTCCTGAAATTTTAAAAATTTCTTTTTCTATTTTTTCTAATCTTTTTTCAAATTTTTTTGATAGTTCTTTTAGATAGTTATCATCTACTTTTATTCCATAAGTTTCTAGTTTAGATAATATCTTAATCATTGGTTTTTCAAAAGCTTCATAAATTTGACTAAGCTTTTCTTCTGAAACTCTTTCTGACAAAATTTCATATAATCTTAAAGTCACATCAGCATCCTCTGCTGCATACTCTGTGGCTTTATCTATATCTACTTCTGAAAATTTTAATTGTTTTTTTCCAGAACCAACCAAATCTTTGTAAGAAATTGTTTTATGGTTAAGATGTAATTCTGACAAAGTATCCATATTGTGACGATTATTTCCTGCATCCAAAGTGTAAGAGAGTAACATTGTATCTTCGACAGAGTTTAATTCTACTCCATATTTTTTTAATATAATGAAATCATATTTAATATTTTGGCCAACTTTTTTTATACTTGGGTCTTCCAAAATTGGCTTGAGTTTTTTTACAACAAAATCTTTATTTAAACCATTAATATTTTTATGACCAACAGGAATGTAAAAAGAAATATTTTCGGCATAACTTAAAGAAATACCAATTAACTCTGCCACCTGAGGATCTAGGGATGAGGTTTCAGTATCTACTGAAATAATTTTTTTTTTATTCAAATCAATAATTAATTTATTTAAGTCATTTTCTTTTGTAATTTTTTGATATTTTTTTGTGTTTATTTTTGATGGTTTTAATTTTTTGTCCTGACTAAAATTTTTTTCTCCAGGTTCACCATAAAAATTAATAGCTTGACTTAATAATCTATTAAATTCCATCTCTCTTAAAAAGTTATAAAGTTTATCTTTATTGATTTTTTTGATTAAAAACTCGTTTGGATTATTTTTGATTGGGACATTATCTTTTAGAGTTACTAGTTGTTTACTCAATAACGCTTTATCTTTATTAGCAATAAGTGTTTCTCTTCTTTTGTTTTGTTTAATTTCAGAAGCTTTTTTAAGAAGCGTATCTAAGTTTTTGTACTTATTGATTAGCTCTGCAGCAGTTTTGACTCCTATTCCTGGCACACCTGGAATATTGTCAGAAGAGTCTCCAGCCAAAGATTGAACATCTATCACTTGATTAGGTTTAACCCCAAATTTTTCAAAAACTTCTTTTTCTCCAATAACTTTACTTTTCATTGGATCGAATAATCTTATCTTAGTGGAGACTAGTTGCATTAAGTCTTTATCAGATGAAATTACTGTAACTTTTGCTCCAGACTCAATAATTTTTTTTGCGTAGGTAGCTATCAAATCATCTGCCTCGTAATTAATAAGCTCTATAGACGGTAGATTAAAAGCTTCAACTGATTTTCTTATATATTCAAATTGAGGAGCTAAATCATCTGGTGCTTCTGCACGGTTGGCTTTATATTCGCTAAAAATTTCATTTCTAAAATTCTTTCTTGCAGAGTCGAATATTACTGCAAAATGAGTTGGTTTATTTTTAGAGTCGTCTGATCTAGCATCCTCTAATAATTTAAAAAGCATAGAACAGAAACCACTAACCGCTCCAGTTGGAAGACCGTCGCTTTTTCTTGAAAGAGGAGGAAGAGCATAATAAGCGCGAAAAATATATCCAGATCCGTCTACCAAATAAAAATGATCTGTTTTTTTAATTGAACTCATATATACATATTACATTGAAATCTTGATGAATTATAAAAAAGTATGAATAAATTTGCCCTATCTGTTGAAAATCTAACAAAGGTTTATTCTAGTTCTAAAACCAAAAAGCATAATAAAGCTTTAAACGAATTAAGTTTTGAAGTCAGACAAGGTGAGGTATTTGGATTATTAGGACCGAATGGAGCGGGCAAGACAACTTTTTTAAGTATTCTAGGAGGCACGGTTATTAAAACTAGTGGAAAAGTAAATGTATGGGGTTTTGATTTAGATCAAAATCCTCGTCAAGTTAGAGCGTCTGTGGGAATAGTCCCTCAGGAAGTAAACTTAGATGCTTTTTTTAGTCCAAAAAAACTTCTTGAACTTCAGGCAGGACTTTACGGTATTTCTAAAGAGAACCGTATAACCGATTTAATATTAAAAATGGTATCTCTTCAAGATAAAGCTAATGCATACTCCAGAAGCTTATCGGGCGGCATGAAGAGAAGATTACTTATTGCAAAGGCTATGGTTCATCAACCTCCAATTTTAATTTTGGATGAGCCTACAGCTGGTGTTGATGTAGAACTTAGAAATAATCTTTGGGAAAATGTAAAAGCTCTAAACAAAGAAGGTGTAACAATAATATTAACCACACACTATCTGATTGAAGCACAGGAAATGTGCGATCGAATAGCTATAATCAATAAAGGAAATTTAGTTGCGTTAGATACCACCGAAAAATTACTTGAGAGAATTAAAACTAAAAAAATAAATTTTAAAGTTAAAAATATTGAATTAAATAAAAATTTAATGATGAAAGATATAAATTTTAAAATAAACTCTGAAAATTCAATATTAGCTACTTATGAAAAAAACTCACTCGATTTTGGCGAGATAATCAATTATTTAAATGAAAATAATATCAAAATTGAGGATATTTCAACAGAAGATGGTGATTTAGAAGATGTTTTTGTTCAATTAACAAAACACTAGATTTTAATAAAAAAAAAGTTAAATTAATTAAATGGAATTTGTAAAAAGTTTAAAACAAACAAAAATAATTAAATATATATTTATCGCCTTATTGGGCTCAATTCTTTTAGCCATATCATCAAAAGTTAAAATACCATTTTACCCAGTCCCTATGACAATGCAAACTTTAGTTGTCTTGTTAATAGGAATATGTTTTGGATGGAAACTTGGTGTGGCAACTATTTCTTTATATTTATTCGAAGGTATAATTGGTTTGCCAGTGTTTTCAGGGACTCCAGAAAAAGGTATGGGAATAGTATACTTCACAGGACCAACAATGGGTTATTTGATAGGTTTTGTGGTCGCTGGATTTTTAGCAGGAAAATTTAATTACGATAATAATTATTTTAAGAATTTTTTTAAATTAGTTTTTGCCACTAGCCTTATTTATGTACTAGGGATGTTATGGCTAGGTACTTTAATAGGTTGGGATAAACCAATATTCAAATTGGGAGCACAACCTTTCTTGTTAGCAGAGTTATTAAAAATTTTAATCGCAACTCTTGCAATAAATCAAATTAAAAAATTTAGAAAATTTATTTAAGTTATCTTGGAGATCTTTTAGAGAGTATTCTTTGAAGTGTTCTTCTATGCATCTTAAGTCTTCGAGCTGTTTCAGAAACATTCCTGTTACATAACTCAAAAACTCGGTGGATATGTTCCCATTTCACTCTATCTGCTGACATTGGATTTTCAGGAGGCTTTGCTTTTGATTCTGGCGATGCTAATAATGCAGACTCAACATCGTCCGCATCAACTGGTTTAGCTATGTAATCGATTGCGCCTTCTTTCACTGCAGCTACAGCCGTAGGTAGATTCCCGTATCCCGTTAACATTACAATTCTGCTATCTTTTTTATTTTTTGAGAGCTCTTTAACAACATCCAATCCATTGCCATCCTCAAGCCTCAAATCGATTACAGCAAAGGCTGTAGGAGCTGTTTTAGCAATATTAAGACCCTCAGCTACTGATTTAGCCTCTTTAACTTGAAATCCTTTCTTTTCCATGGCTCTTGCAAGCCTACCCCTTAAGGGATCATCATCATCAAGGATTAATAGCGATTTATCTGCAAAGTCTGCTAATTTTAGCTGCTCTGGGATGTTTTTTTGCGTCCTCATGAAAAATTATATGGGTACTGTTGACAAAATTTCAACACGACAAAAATGTCCTTTTTTTCTTTACATAGTGTCAAAAAAACCTTAAACGCGAAATAAATAAGGTTTTTTTTATTAAATTTTTTAAAAAATCTTTGTGTAATTTAACGTGAGGAACACATGAAATGGGAAAATTTAAAACAGTTAACGAGCTAGTTAACTCATTACAACCAGATCACCCCGTATATTGTATGCGGTTAAACGAGATTAAAAAATCCGTAAAATTTTTTAAAGATAATTTTCCTGGAAAAATACTCTACGCTGTCAAAACGAATCCAAACGAAAAAATTATTAAACAGATTATTGCTAATGGTGTTAACGAATTCGATGTTGCTTCTCTAAATGAAATTAAGCTTCTAAATAAAATCAAGTCGGATGCGAAGTTACATTTTATGCATACTATTAAAAGTAAAGAAAGTATATCGTCAGCTTACTTCGATTATGGCGTTAAAAGTTTTTCTCTTGATAGTAAAGATGAGTTGAGGAAAATTCTAGAGGCCACTAATCAAGCAAAAGATTTAGAATTATTTGTAAGAATTGCAATTTCGAATGAACACGCTGAAATAGATCTATCTAGAAAATTTGGTGCGCTTCCCTCTGAAGCTTTAGGATTAGTAAGATTATGTAAGGAACATTCAAAAAAACTTGGCATAAGTTTTCACGTTGGCTCTCAATGTATGCACAAAATTTCTTACTCAAAAGGAATTCGTGAAATAGGAAATATAATTAAAAAAACAAAAATAATACCAAATACAATTAATGTTGGTGGAGGATTTCCGTCTGTATATCCAGATCTTAATCCTGAACCATTAATTAATTATATGGAAGAAATTAAAAAAGAGATTAATAGTTTAAAGTTAAATAAATTGCCAGAAATTATATGTGAGCCAGGAAGAGCTCTTGTGGCAGAAAGTGGATCTACAGTTGTTAAAGTTATTTTAAGAAAAAAAAATAGCTTGTACATTAATGACGGAACATATGGATCTTTATTTGACGCTGGGGCACCAAACTTTGTTTTACCTTCAAAGATGATTACAAGCGGAAGAATTCAGTCTAAAAAACTTACTGCTTTTAGTTTTTTTGGACCAACTTGTGATGGATTAGATTATATGAAGGGACCTTTTTTGTTACCAAATAATATTAAAGAAGGTGATTATATAGAGTTAGGTCAGTTAGGGGCTTACAGTCTTACTTTCAGAACAAACTTCAATGGTTTTTATTCAAATGATATTCACGAATTAAGTGACAAACCAATTATATCTATGTACGATAATGCTAATGATAAAGTTGGTTCTTTAGTAGCTTAATGAATAAAAAAAATAGTCCGAATATCGGACACAATAAAAAATCTTTACTTAATTCCCCAGTTGAGCATATCGATATCAAGTCTTTTGATGCTCGTAAGATTATTGATGGTATGAGTAAAATGTCTTTCACTTCTAGAGATACAGCCAGAGCGGCAGCTATATATAATGAAATGCTTGCAGATAAAGATTGTTCGATTTTTTTAACTTTAGCAGGCTCAACTTCAGCAGGTGGATGCATGGATTTATACACTGATTTAGTAAAACATAACATGGTTGATGCTATTGTGGCTACAGGGGCCTCGATTATAGATATGGATTTTTTTGAAGCTTTAGGCTTCAAGCATTATCAGGGATCCCAGTTTCAAGATGATACTGAGCTAAGAAACAACTATATTGACAGGATATATGACACTTATATTGATGAAGAGGAGCTTCAAGCGTGTGACAAAACTATATGTGATATTGCTAATTCTCTAAAACCTAAACCATACACCTCAAGGGAATTTATTAAAGAACTTGGAAAATATTTAAAAACAAATTCTAAGAAAAAAAACTCATTAATAGAAACTGCTTATGATAGTAATGTTCCAATATTTTGTCCTGCTTTCACGGATAGTTCAGCAGGATTTGGGCTTGTAATGCATCAGGAACAAAATCCAGAAAATCACATCACTATAGACTCAATAAGAGAGTTCAGAGAAATAACTGAAATTAAACTTAAATCAAAACAATCGGGATTATTAATGGTTGGCGGTGGGGTACCCAAAAATTTTATTCAGGATACAGTGGTTTGTGCGGAGTTATTAGGTAAAAAGGTAGATATGCATAAATACGCAATTCAAATAACTGTAGCAGATACGAGAGATGGTGCTTGTAGTAGTTCTACCTTAAAAGAAGCAAGTTCGTGGGGCAAAGTGGATGTGACGAAGGAACAAATGGTGTTTGCTGAAGCTACAAGTGTATTGCCCCTAATAGCAAGCGATGCGTTTCATCGTAAACATTGGCAAGCAAGACAAAAAAGAAATTTTCAAAATTTATTCAATTAAAAAATAATGAGTAAAACGAAGATAGCATTAGTGCAGATGAAAATGTCTTCTGACCCAAAAAAAAATATTCAAAATGCTGTAGACAAAATTAATTCCGCAGCAAAAAAAGGTGCAAAAATAATTTGCTTACCAGAATTATTCATGACAAAATATTTTTGTCAGGTTGAAAATCATAAAAACTTTAATTTTGCTGAAAAAATACCAGGGCCTAGTAGTAACTTGTTTTCTGCAATTGCTAAAGAACTAAAAATTATTTTAATAATTTCATTATTTGAGAAGAAGACCTCCGGGCTTTATCACAATAGCAGTATTGTAATTAATGAAAAAGGTAAACTTTTAGGAAAATACAGAAAAATGCATATACCTGATGATCCACAATTTTATGAGAAGTTTTATTTTGCTCCTGGAGATTTAGGTTTCAAATCTTTTAAAACTTCAAAAGGTAATTTAGGAACTTTAATATGTTGGGATCAGTGGTTTCCTGAAGCAGCAAGATTAACAGCTCTTAAAGGAGCAGAAATTATTTTTTATCCAACCGCTATTGGATGGCATCCAAAAGAAAAAAGGAAATTTGGTAAGTCGCAGCTCGAGTCCTGGCTTTCAATTCAAAGGTCTCACGCAATAGCTAATGGTATATATGTTGCTGCAGTAAATAGAGCAGGAATAGAAAAACAAGGTAATAAAAAGATAGAGTTCTGGGGGAATAGTGTAATATTTGATCCTAGTGGTAAAGTTGTTAAAAAAGCCAGTTTAAAAGAAAACATTTTGATTTGTGAAATTGATTTCAAAAAAGTAGAAACCTCTAGACAACATTGGCCTTTTTTTAGAGATAGAAGAATAGACTATTACAGAGGACTACTTAAAAATCCAAGAGATGCCTAGAATAACAAAATCTCTTTTCAGGATGCCAGCTGAATGGGAAAGACAACAATCTACATTAATAGGATGGCCTCATAATAAAAATGATTGGCCAGGCAAATTTAAAAATATCCCAAGGATATTTGCTGAAATAATCTCTAAAATTACTAAGTCTCAGGAAGTAAATCTATTAATTAAAAACTACAATTCTAAGAATGCAATTAAAAGATTGCTTAGGAAAAATAATGCAAAAGTACAAAATATAAAATTTATAATATGTAAAACAGATAGGGTATGGATGAGAGATACAGGGCCGATATTTATTAAGGATAAAAAAAATCAAAATATTTTATTGAATTGGAAGTTTAATGGTTGGGCTAAATATAAAAATTATAGGGCTGATAATAAAGTCAATTTAAGAATAAGAAGTCATTATAAAGGAAATGTCATCACCCCAAAATTTAATAAAAAACCAATAGTTCTCGAGGGGGGAGCAATCGATGTTAATGGAAAAGGTTTACTACTCACAACCAAAGAATGCTTATTGAGTAAAATTCAGCAAAGGAATTCTTTCTTAAAAATAAAAAATTATAATCGCATATTTAAAAAATTTTTAGGAGCAAAAAAAGTTATTTGGCTAAATAAAGGAATTGAGGGAGATGATACTCATGGTCACGTTGATGATATTGCTAGATTTGTAAAACATAATAAAGTTTTTCTTGCTTACGAAAATAATAAAAAAGATAAAAATTTCAAAAATCTTGATGAAAACTTTAAAATTTTGAAAAAAATCAGAATTAATTCTTCAAAAATTAGAATTAAAAGAATTCCTATGCCAAGACCTATTTATATAAATAAAATAAGAGTTCCAGCATCGTATTTAAACTTTTATATTTTTAATAAATTTGTTTTATTGCCTACTTTTAATGATCCAAAAGATAAAATAGTGATTAAAATTTTTAAAAAAGAATTTAATAATAGAAAAATTATTCCTATAGATTGTTCAGAATTAATTTGGGGGTTTGGAGCAATTCATTGTTTAACACAACAAGAGCCAAAGTAAGTTTTTACTTAAAGTATAATATTTTTAGGAGACCAGCTAATTACTACTGAAGCACCACCTAAATTTTTATCATCTTTAAATATTAGTTTAGCATTTTGTCTTTCTAGCAAAGTTTTACCCAAGAAAGTTCCGAGGCCCAAGCCAGAGTTTGAATTTAATTCTAATGATCTGGATTTAATATATGGTTCGCCCAATTTTTCAATAATATCTTTTGGGAATCCTGGCCCATCATCATTCACTGTAATTTTTATTTCTTTATCGTTGCTAAAAAGAAAAATATTAACTTTACTTTTTGAAAATTTAATTGCATTGCCTATAAAATTTCTTAAGCCATAGATCATTTCTGCTGATCTTTGAATATTAATTTTATTTTTATCATTATCAGAAACTAAAATAATTTCTTTAGAAGTTGTCTCTTTAAAAGAATTTATGATTTCCTCAAGTAAATTTTCTAATTTCGTCGAGCTAAAAAATTTATCCTCCTCTATCTGTTTTTTTGATATTCTTTTAAGAATTTCACTACATCTTTTGGACTGGCTAATTAATAGATCAATATCTTTAGATAGCTCGTTGTTATCCCCAATTTCTTTTTTCAATTCTTTAGCAACTACACTTATTGTAGCTAGAGGTGTTCCTAGAGAATGTGCTGCTGCTGCGGCTTGCCCGCCTAAAGACTCTAATTCATATTCTTTATAAATAACTTCCTGAAGTTTTTTAAATGCTTCTTCTGTTTTCTTTTTTTCACCAGAGAAACGAATCCCGAAATAACTTAAAAATATTAAACCAATTAATATGGAGATAATAATTCCGAATTTATAAAAATTTGGAAAATGTAACAAATTCATATCTTCTCCTGGCAAAGGCAAATAAAAAAATGATATAGTTAATAGAAGTAATGATGTTATTAAGCCCAAAATAATTGTTGTGCCCATGCTTAGAAGTGTAGAGGAAACGATAGCTGGTATTACTAATAGAAATGAAAAAGGATTAAAAATTCCTCCTGTCAAATAAAGAAGAGCGCTTAATTGCAATAAGTCAATTAGTAGGAATGGAGCTGCATAGAAATCTTTTAGCTGATTGATTTTAATCCCAAATTGAAGATATAAATTTGTAGCTAAACCCAGTGAAATAATGAGATAGCTTTCAATTATTGGGAACGGTAAATTTAAGTAATAAAAAACTATACTAATAGCTAAAATTTGACCAATGATTGCTATATACCTTAAAATTGTTAATGTATTTTTATCTAAGCTTAAATTCTCTTTTGTTCTAAAAAGAGTTGATAAATCCATAATCTCTCAAATATCTAAATTAGTTACGTCCAAAGCATTATTAGTAATAAAATCTTTCCTTGGAGCAACTTCATCACCCATAAGAATTTCAATCATTTTTTGATCATCTCTAGATTTTTCTTTTGTCCCTTTAGTGTACTGAACTTTTAACATTGTTCTATTATCTGGGTTCAAAGTTGTCTCCCATAATTCTTCTGGATTCATTTCTCCTAAGCCTTTGAACCTCTGTATAGCAAGTTTTTCTCTTTGTGACTGAATAAATGAATTATATTCTTTTGAGCCTTTTTTAATTTTTTTATCTAATTTTTCTGTTTTTAATATAAAATCCTCTAACATCTTTTCGTCTTTGATATATGTGCTCTTGTTTGACTTAGTAACTTTGAATAACGGTGGTTGAGCTAAATAAACATGTCCATTTTCAATTAATTGGTTAAAGGGATTATTATTAAAAAACGTGAGCAATAAAGTTCTAATATGTGAACCGTCAACATCTGCATCTGTCATTATTATAATCTTATCATATCTAAGATTTTCTATATTAAAGTCTTTCGATCCAGTCCCTAAAGCATTTATTAAAGTTACGATTTCACTTGAAGACATCATTTTAGATAAAGCTTTAGTTGATTGATCTTCTCCATTTTTTTTTCCGTTGACATAAGTGTTCAAAATTTTTCCTCTTAAAGGTAAAACTGCTTGAAACTCTCTAACCCTTCCTTGTTTTGCTGATCCGCCAGCAGAGTCTCCCTCAACTATAAATAACTCTGTGCCTTCTCTTTTTTGAATTTGGCAATCAGCTAGTTTTCCTGGTAAACCAGATAATTCAAAAGCTCCTTTTCGTCTAACGCTATCTCTCGCCTTTCGCGCCACCTCTCTTGCCATTGCTGCTTGGGTGATTTTTTCGATAACCGTTTTAGCAACAGACGGATTTTGATCAAACCAGGTTGAAACTTTTTCACTAATTATATGTTCAACTATATTTCTTATTTCAGATGAAACAAGTTTGTCTTTTGTTTGTGATGAAAATTTCGGATCTGGCATTTTAATAGAAAGAACAGCAGTCAAACCCTCTTTGATGTCTTCACCAGAAAGAGTTATTTTATTTTTCTTAATATTTCTATCTGAAGAATATTTATTGATTACCCTCGTTAATGCGCTTCTAAATCCTAGTAGATGAGTACCCCCATCCTTTTGGGGTATATTATTAGTAAAAGGTAAAACTTCCTCAGAGTATCCAGCATTCCACTCAAAAGAACACTCTACAACTACATTATTTTTAGAGGATGTGACATATACAGGTTTTTTAAAAACCTCTTTTTCATTCTTATTTACCAATATAGGTTTTTTGTTATTAATATGTTTAACAAATTCAATGATCCCTCCATCATATTTATGATTGAATTCTTTTGTTTTTTTTGAGGTATTGTCTAATAGATTTATACTTATTCCCTTATTTAAGAAGGCGAGTTCTCTTATTCTTTTTTCTAAAATTGAGGCACTAAATTTAATTGAGGAAAAAATTTCTTTTGACGGTAGAAAATTAATTTTTGTACCTTTTTTTTTTGTTTTTCCTATCTTTTTAAGTGGTTTTGTTGAATTGCCATCTTTAAAGTTGATTTCATATTCAAAGCCATCTCTGAATATATTTAAAGATAATTTTTCTGATAATGCATTAACCACTGAAACTCCAACTCCGTGAAGACCACCCGAAACCTTGTAGGAATCGTGATCAAACTTTCCTCCAGCGTGTAATTGAGTCATAATAACTTCTGCGGCTGATATTTTTTCTCCTTTATGAATATCTACTGGGATACCTCTCCCATCATCTTCGACGGTAATAGTATTATCTGGATTAATTGAAATTGTAATGTTTTTACAGTAACCAGCTAAAGCCTCGTCGATAGAATTATCAACTACCTCAAAGACCATATGATGTAAACCTGATCCATCATCTGTGTCTCCAATATACATGCCTGGTCTTTTTCTTACAGCATCTAAGCCTTTTAAAACCTTAATGGAGTCCGCACCGTATGATTGGCTTTTTTTTAATTGCATATTTTTTGACATTATAATAGTTCTTGGATTTTAAATTATATCATTTTTTAATGACAATATAAAATGGATGTACATGCTATCAGCTTAAAACTATTCTGTATCAACACTTTTGAAGCAAAAATAAAAAAAAATTCTAAATTTAAATAAAATTAGATTTTCATAGGCATTATAACATAATAGCTATTTTTATCCGAGGTATCCTCAATTAAAACTGGAGAGGTAGAGTCTTTAAAATTAATTTTTAATTTTTTGTCCTCGACCTCAGAGGCTATATCTATCAAATACTTTGAATTAAAACTTATGTTAAGATTATCAGAATTGAATTCGGCTTTAATTTTTTCATTTCCCTCTCCTGAATTAGCACTATTTACTGAAAAATGTATTCTATCGCTATTTATAGCTAATTTAACACCTTCTTTTCTATCAATTGAGACGCTCGTAACTCTCTCAATTGACTTTATAAATTCATCAGAAGGAACTATTAATGTTTTTTTGTTTTCTACTGGAACAACTTTCTTATAATCAGGAAATTTTCCATCTATAACTTTTGAAACCAATTCAATATTGCCTATTGTAAATTTTATTTTATTTTCATTAGTTTGCATATTAATCTTCCCTTTAGTTTCTGCGAGTAGTGAGCAAAGCTGGTACACTGATTTTCTTGGTAAGATTAATGAATTAAATTCCTTGGAGTTTTCAATTTCAATACTGCTAGAGGACAATCTATGACTATCAGTCGCAACTGCTGTTAAAAAATTTCTTCCATGAGCTTCTGTTAAATGTAAAAAAATACCATTCAAATAATGTCTAGTATCATCATTTGAAATCGAAATTTTTGTTTTATTTAAAAGTTTTAAAAAACTGATAGCATTTAATTCCATAACATCAGCAGAATCAAAGTCATTCGAAAAAGAGGGAAAATTGTCAGTTGTTAAGCATAGTAAGTTAAAATTTGAATTTTCACTTTTTAAACTTAATTTATTATTTGAGATTAATTCAAAATTTAAATCAGCGTTAGAAGAAATTTTTCTTAAAATATCATATAAAATTGCTGCAGATGTAGTCGTACTTCCTTCAGTTAAAATTTTTACATCAGTAATTTTGTCGTAAAATATAATATCTAAATCAGTTGCAACTATCGATAAAGAATTATTTTTTAGTTCAAGAAGAACGTTTGAGAGAATAGGTAAAGTGTTTTTCTTCTCTACTATTCCTTGAACAAAATTTAGTGATCTAAGTAGAACATCTCTTTTTACTACAAATTGCATTTCTTAGTTTTCTAATAAGAGACTTTTAATTTGGCTTATGTTTTTTTTCATTTCGTCGTCTTGCTCTGAAAGCCTTGTAATAGTTTTAACGGCATGGATAACAGTTGTATGGTCTCTGTTTGCAAATCTTCTTCCTATTTCAGGTAGTGATCTCGTGGTCATTTTTTTTGCTAAAAACATTGCAATTTGTCTTGGCCTAGCTAAAGGTCGCGATCTTCTTTGTGACAACATTTCACTTAAAGCAATATTAAAAAAATTAGATACAGTATTTTGTATTTTATCAACTGTTATTACTTTGATTTGGCTGAACACATCTCGCAGGATTTTTTTACAATCGCCAATATCTAAAGATTTATTATGAACTCTGCTAAATGCTATTACTCTATTTAACACTCCAATTAACTCTCTAATATTTGTTTTGCACTCAGAAGCGATATAATTTATCACCTCGTCGTTTAAATTTATATTTTCTTTAAACTGACTTTGAATCTCTTCAATTTTTTTCTTTATAATTTCTGCTTTTAATTCAAAATCTGGTACATCTATATCAACCACTAGTCCCCCTGCTAATCTAGATTTAATCCTTTCCTGAACTCTATCAAGCTTCATAGGGTGTCTGTCGCTAGATATTATTATTTGTGAACCTTTATCCATTAAACTATTAAATGTGTGAAAAAACTCTTCTTGTAGACTCTCTTTTCCGCTTATGAATTGAATATCATCGATAATAAATACAGACGATTTTCTGAAGAAATCTTTAAAATTTACCATATCATTTTTTTTTATTGATTTAATGAAATGGTACATAAATCTCTCTGCGGAAATAAACATTACATTATTATCGTTTTGCAATTCTAAACCGATAGCATTTAGCAGATGAGTTTTTCCTAAACCCACACCTCCACTTATATATAACGGATTATATCTTGATAAGTGTTCACAAACCTTTTTTGCATACGAAACTGCAATATCATTACTTTTTCCCTTGATAAAACTGCTGAAATTTAAATTTGGATTTAACCTATTATAGTTAAGGATAGAATCCTTTATTTCAGTTACCTTATTGAGTTCATCAATTTTAATAAGGTCCTGGTTTTGCCTATTTTCCTCAATAATTTTAAACTCAATCCTATTAAGGCTTAATTTGAATGATTTTACTTGTTCTAAAATTTTGTCTAAATATCTTGAGACTATCCAATCTCTAAAAAACCTTGTCGGTACACCAAGTATTAAATAATCATTAAATTCTTTTACCAACGTAAGCTTCTGTAGCCAACTATTATAAACTTCTGATCCAAAAGTATCTTTAAAACCTTTTTGAACTTCTTCCCATTTAAGTGTGTTTTCTTCCTCAGACGGATAGAGGTTGTTCTTTTTAATATTATTTTTATCCATGAAGTAAGTCCTTAAGAAGATTCCTTTTAACTCCCTTTTGAAAATATTTGCAAGAAATTTTTTTTAAAAAACGAAAATAATTTAAATTAGGTTGTATACTTAACGTTCAGATAGAAAATTTTTTTTTTTTAAAAAATTACTACAACTAAAAAAAGAAACTATATTTTGAAAATTTGAAATTAATTTTCTAAATGTAGCGAAGATTACTTTTAATCAACTTAGGATTGTCAGAAAAAATTTAAATTTTTTTTGATATTCTTGAAATTTTTCTAGCAGCAGTTTTCTTTTCTATTGCTCCAGATTTGGCAACCTGCATTAGAATTGATTGAAATTTTGAGAAGTATTTTTTTGCTTTTTCTTTGTCTTTTGATTTTATTAAGCTTTCCATATGCTTAATTGCATTTTTATATTTACTTTTTCTTGTTCTATTGACTATTGTTTGTTTTTTAACTCGTCTTACTCTTCTGACTGCTGATTTTGTATTTGGCATTTTTTAGGATTGTATATATGGGCGAATAATTATGGTCAACTTTATTATTTTTGACATTTTTTGCAAAAAAATGATGATCGATTAGATATAACTGTCCTTATGACTCTAAGGTTGCAATCTATGTTAGAACAATCCTGATTTTCTTTACCATAAACCTTAAAATGTTGTTGGAAGACACCTTTTTTTCCATTTTCACTAGAAAAATCTTTAATTGTTGAACCGCCAAGGTTTATTGAATTTTTTAAAATTTTCTTTGAAAATTTGATAATTTTTTCTATTTCAAAATTCTTTAGTTTAGTTGCTTGACGGACTGGTTTAATCCCAGAAAGGAACAAAATTTCGTTTACATATATGTTCCCTAAACCAGATACACATTTTTGATCCATAAGAATATTCTTAATTGATCTTTTCCTTCCTATTAAATAATTTTTCAAATACGAAAAGTTCCAATTTTTTTCCAGTGGTTCAGGGCCTAGATTTTTAAGATGCTGTGATTGTTTTATTAAACTCGAATTGTATATCTTGATGAAACCAAATTTTCTTACGTCATTATAAATTAATTTTTGTTTTTTATTTAAAACAAATATTACTCGATCATGTTTTTGATCCTTTTTATAATCTAGAAAATAATAGAAACTTGTTTTAAATTTATTATCTTTATTATCGGTAAAGAAAAATTTGCCTGTCATTCCTAGATGCACTAGCATTCGGTAAGTCTTTCCTATCTCAAAAATCAAAAATTTTGATCTTCTTTTGATTTTTGTAATTTTTTTTCCTATTAATTTTGATAATTCAATTTTATCTACTTTATATCTTAGATTAGCATCATTAATTTTTACATTTTTGATAATTAAATTTAGTATATTTCTCTCTAAGGACCTTTTAACAACTTCAACTTCTGGTAATTCTGGCATATAATTCTAATATGAAAAGTACTATTCAAGATAAAAGTAAATTAGTCAATTCTGTATTTTCAGATGTTCATAAAAAATATGATTTAATGAATGATATAATGTCACTTGGGATACATAGAGCTTGGAAAGAAAAATTTATTAATTGGATGAATCCTCAACCTGAAACAAAACTAATAGATGTTGCTTCAGGAACTGGTGATATTGCAAAACTTTTTTTAGATAAAACTAAAAATTCTGGCAAAATCATATGTGTTGATCCTAATACGCAAATGTTAAATCAAGGTAAAAAAAAATTAAAAAAATATGAAAATATTGAATGGATAAACGCTCCAGCTGAAAAAATTCCTACTAAAGATAATACTTTCGATTATTATTCTATAAGTTACGGAATAAGAAATGTTTCAGATATTAATTCTGTTTTAAAAGAAGCTTTTAGGGTATTAAAGCCAGGAGGACGTTTTATGTGCTTAGAATTTTCGAAAATTAATAATGAATTGCTTAATTATTTATATAAACAGTATTCAAAAACTATACCACTCATTGGTAAATTTATAGTTGGCTCAGATAAGCCTTATAAATATTTAATTGAAAGCATTGAAAAGTTTTACAATCAAGAACAATTAGTTGAATTAATTTTGGAAAACGGTTTTTCCAATGTGGAATTTAGAAACGTTTCTAACGGTATTTCAGCAATTCATTCGGGTTGGAAAATTTAGATGCTAAAAAGAGTTTTTAAATTATTCCAAATAGCTAGAAAGTTTTCTACCTCTGGAGCAGTAGCCACGATAAATGAGATACATGAATTACCAACAATTATAAATTTATTTTTTAATTTTATTTCGATTGGTGCAAGTTCAAATCAACAGGATAATCAAAAATCCTCTGGCGAGAAGCTTTGCACTGCTCTTCAGGGTATGGGAACAACTTTTATAAAATTAGGTCAGTTTCTAGCTACGAGGCCGGATATTATTGGCGAGGAACTTGCAAAATCTCTTGAAAAATTGCAAGACAAAGTTCCTGCTTTTGATCTTCACGATGCAAAAAAAATTATTAAAAAAGAAATTGGGGAAAATTATTTTAAAGATATTCAAGAATTAAGTGAACCTATAGCAGCAGCATCTATAGCACAAGTGCATCTTGCTAAAATTCAGCATGAAGATCAAGAGAAACAAGTTGCTATAAAAATATTAAGACCTGATATAGAAAAATTATTTAATGAAGAATTGGATGCTTTAATGTTATTTGCTTACATAGTTGAAAATACTATTACAAAAGCAAAGAGATTAAAGTTAGTTGAAGTTGTCCATTTGTTGAGGGAGATAACTAATATAGAAATGGATTTAAGATTTGAAGCTGCTGCAGCTAATGAACTTTACGAAAATACTAAAAACGACCAAGGGTTTATTGTGCCAAAAATTTATTGGAATTATACAACCAAAAAAATATTAACCTTAGATAAAGTCGAGGGTGTTTCTATACGTGAAATACAAAAAATTAATGATCTAAAAGTAGATCTTAAGAAACTTGCAGAAAACTTAATACAATTATTTTTAACTCAAGCTGTAAGAGATGGTTTTTTTCATGGTGATATGCATCAAGGAAATTTATTTGTAGATCCAAAAGGAAATATAATTCCAGTAGATTTTGGTATTATGGGACGCTTAGATAAAAATAATAGAAAATTTTTAGCTGAAATTTTATATGGCTTTATTAAAAGAGATTACGTAAAGGTTGCCGAAGTCCATTTTCAGGCTGGTCTTGTGCCTAAGGGTGCCTCAAAAGAGGAATTTGCTCAAGCCTTAAGATCTGTAGGGGAGCCTATTTTTGGACAGTCTATCAAAGACATTTCAGGTGGAAATTTATTGTCTCAACTATTTGAGATTACAGAGAAGTTTAATATGCCTACTCAGCCACCGCTTCTTTTGTTGCAAAAAACAATGGTAGTAGTTGAAGGTGTTGCAAGAAGACTTTATCCCGAAACAAATATTTGGGAGGTGTCTAGACCAGTTCTAGAAGATTGGCTAAAAAATGTAAAGAGTCCAAAATCTACTATAAATACAGCAATTAATACTTCATCTGAAATTTTGAAAAGAATACCGGATCTCCCAGAATTAATGGATAGAGCTGATTATGCTCTTAAGTTAATGGCTGATGGAAATTTAAATTTAGCTGTTGGAACTAATAAAAATTTAGAATTAGAACAAATGAAGATTAAAAACTTTAGAAATAATATAGTTATTAGTTTTTTTGGTGTTGTAATTGTCTTTCTATTAGTATTCTAATTACTCATGACTGTAAAAAATAAAAAAATCCTAATAATTATTGGCGGAGGGATTGCAGCCTATAAGTCTTTAGATTTAATAAGATTGCTAAAAAAAAATAAAAATGAAATTAAAACTATACTAACAAAAAGTGGTAAAGAATTTGTAACCCCTCTATCTATCTCTACTCTAACGAAAAGTAAGACTTTTGAGAATATTTTTGACAAAGATTCTGAGATAGAAATTGATCATATTTCATTATCTAGATGGGCTGACTTAATAGTTGTATTACCCACAACTGCAAACTTTATGACAAAGTTAAGTCTTGGAAAAGCGGAAGATTTAGCAACAACAGTAATTTTAGCCTCAAATAAAGATATTTTATTAGTTCCTGCTATGAATGTGAGAATGTGGATACATAAAGCAACGCAAAAAAATGTAAACATTTTAAAAGATTATGGATATCTTTTTATAGGACCAGAGAAAGGTGAAATGGCGTGTGGAGAATATGGTGAAGGCAAAATGTCAAGTCCAAGGCAAATTTTCTCCTTTATAGAAAAATATTTTAATAAAAAAAATATTATCAAAAATAAAAATTTAAAAGCCTTAGTAACAGCCGGACCAACAAGAGAATACTTGGATCCAGTTAGGTATATTTCAAACGAGTCAAGTGGTAAGCAGGGGTTTGAAATAGCAGTAGCATTAAGTAGGTTAGGTATAAAAACAACTTTAATTACGGGACCCTCACATCTTTTTCCTAGGAAAGATATTAAAACAACAAAAATAATTACAGCAAATGAGATGTTTGATGAGGTAAAAAAATGTTTGCCAGTAGATATTGCAATATGTACAGCTGCTGTAGCAGACTTTAAGCCAACCAAAAAAAGTAAGACTAAGATTAAAAAAGATAATATAAAACTAAAATCAATTGAATTAGAGAGAAATAGGGATATTGTTGAATTTCTTGGTAAGAACAATAAACATAGGCCAAGTTTAGTAATTGGTTTTGCAGCCGAAACTGAGAATTTAAATAGAAATGCATTTTATAAATTAAAACAAAAAAATTGCGATCTTATAGTCGTTAACGATATTTCAAAAAAGGATAGTGGACTTAATTCAGATTATAATAGAGTTTCGATAATCGATAATTCAGGAAAAATAAAAGTTATAAAAAAAAATAAAAAAAGTTTTATAGCCAATGCAATAGCAGAAATAGTCTTAGATAAACTTTTAATTAATGACAGAAGTTTTAATTAAAAGACTATCAAAAAATATCGAGCTACCTAAATACGAAACAAATGGTTCATCAGGAATGGACCTTTCAGCTAATATTGAAAAACAGATAAAAATAGAACCAGGAAAAACATCAATAATTCCAACTGGTATATCAGTATCTATACCCAAAAATTTTGAAATTCAAATTAGATCAAGGTCAGGATTGGCTGCCAAAAGTCAAATATCAGTTCTTAATTCACCTGGGACAATAGACGCCGATTATAGAGGTGAAATAAAAGTGATATTAATTAATCTGAGTAATAAGACTTTTGTTGTTGAGAGAGGCACACGTATCGCTCAAATGGTTCTATCCCCTATAGTTAAAGCTAAGTTTAAAGAGGTAGATAACCTTGATGATACAGATAGAGGTGCTGGTGGCTTTGGATCCACTGGATTGAAATAGTATATGCAATTAGAATTGAACGATATTAAAAGGTTTGAAAAACAAATAATACTAAAGAATGTTGGAATAGCTGGACAAAAAAAAATACTTAAGGCTAAAGTATTAGTGATCGGTATTGGAGGTTTGGGTTGTCCACTTTTAATGTACTTAGCAGCCTCTGGAGTAGGAACGATAGGAATTGCAGATCCGGACAAAATTGAAATAAGTAATTTAAATAGACAAACGTTGTTTACTACTAATGATATAGGTAAGTACAAAGTCGATCAGGCTAAATATAGTATTAATAGAATAAACAAAAAAATTAAAATTAAAATATTTAAAAAAAAAATAACTTCAAAGAATATTAAATCAACAATAAGAGATTTTGATATAATTTGTGATGGAACAGATAACTTTGAAACAAGATATTTAGTTAATGATGAATGTAAAAAAATGAGAAAAATACTCATCTCTGCAGCAATTAGTAAATTTGATGGTCATTTATACAAGTTTAATTTTAAAAAAAGGACATCCTGTTACAGGTGCTTTATGCCAAACGAGCCTGTTTTGGAAAGAAATTGTGAAACAGAAGGAATTTTCTCTCCAGTAGCTGGAATTTTAGGATCACTGCAAGCAAATGAGGTTTTAAAAACAATTATAGGATTAAAGAATAGTTTAGATAACCAGATGATGATTTTTGACTCAATTAAAATAAATTTAAGAAAAGTAAAATTATCTTTCAATCCTGAATGTAAAAACAAATGTTAAAAATAATCTATATTGTTTTCATTTTTTATTTTCCATTTCAGAGTCTTTTTGCAAATGAATACTT
Organism: uncultured Pelagibacteraceae bacterium; assembly: GCA_902557775.1. GTDB lineage: Bacteria > Pseudomonadota > Alphaproteobacteria > Pelagibacterales > Pelagibacteraceae > Pelagilacustribacter. The sequence continues at coordinate 200,968 of CACEBD010000001.1, read as the reverse complement.
TTTAACCTTGAGAAATGATAAAGTAAATCTTAGACAAGGCCCATCTTTTGAATATCCTATCAAGCTATTTTACAAAAAAAAATTTTTACCTGTTTTGATTCAAGATAAATTTGAAAATTTTAGAAAAATAAGAGATCATGAAAATAATACTGGTTGGATACATATTACTCAATTATCAAAAAAAAAGGCGGCTATTACAATCGATGATGATCAATTAATTTTCAATAAATCCTCAATTTATTCCAAGCCTTTTGCGATTCTTAAAAAAGGTAGATTATGTAAAGTTCATAAATGTAAAGACGAATGGTGTAAGATAAGTGTAGGAAAATATAAAGGTTGGGTTAAAAAAGATATTTTGTGGGGTTTATTATAAACTATTTCTTGTACTTAGCTGTCCAAACTTTGTCTAACACGAAGTACCAAACCGCGTTGGCAATCGGTTCGACTATTGCATCAGTTAAAGCAATCATGAATGAAACATTGGATATTAGCATCAAAACTGTTATGGCAATTAAAAAATGTCCGATGGTGTAGATTAAGGTTCGTAAGAGAGATCCTTTGTTGCTTTGATAAATATCTTTTACAGTAAGATATATTCCTTTATTGAACTCTGCCATTTTTAAACGGATTTTCTAAAACACACGCTACAAGATGTATCCTATCTTGTTCACCGCCATTAAAGAAATTATGATATTTTGTGTTGTTAGTGATAGTTGCTGATCCGTCAGCTGGCATATGCTTACAAACATCCTCTATCACCATCCTACAACCTTTGTTGGTTATGATTGGAATATGAAGTCTTGGCTCTGGATCTCTGTGCCAACTTAGAGTAGATCTAGGTTCCTTTAACAATATTCTCACTCTTCCGAGCTTAAAATGTTTTTTCAAAGTATTATAAACTTCCTCAAAATATGTGTTTTTAAACTCAGGGACTATTTCTGTATATTTTGACTCATCAATAGCTTTGTCTCTTTCGACTTCCTTGCCTTTTTCATCAGGTATAGTCCAGTAAGTGCCTCTTACATTGTGACCCTCTGTAGAATTTTTATCACCTGGAATTTGATTTATTGAAATTGCTCCGAAATTTTTAATACCAAGAGTGTTGAATTTCTTTTTTTTTAATACAATATTTAAATCAGCTTTTAATTTATCAATATCGAATTTTAAATTTGGAACTTTGAAAAAATCGTCTTTTATATTTTGATTTAATTTCTCTAAGTTTTGTGATTTAACAATTTCCATATTAATTTAACTTTTTAAGATTAATCCTATCTGCGTTCATTATTTTCGTCCAAACTTTAATAAAGTCTTTAATAAATTTTTCTTTATTATCGTCTTGTGCGTAAACTTCTGCATAGGATCTTAGAATAGAGTTGGATCCTAAAACTAAATCGGCTCTAGAAGCTGTGAATTTAACTCTGTTAGTTTTACGATCAATAACATCATATGAGTTTTTCCCAGTTGGCTTCCATGTATATTTCATATCAACTAAATTTACAAAGAAGTCATTAGTAAGTGCTCCGACTTTATCAGTCATAACGCCTTTTTCTTTTGCAGTTGTATGATTTGTTCCTAGCACTCTCATTCCCCCTACTAAACAAGTCATTTCCTGTGCAGTTAACCCCATAAGAGAAGCTCTCTCTAATAGAAGTTCTTCAGGCATTACCGAATAATCGGCTTTAAAATAGTTTCTAAAACCATCATGATGAGGTTCTAACCATTTAAAGCTTTTAATTTCAGTTTGATCTTGCGACGCGTCACCCCTTCCAGGGTTAAATGGAACTTTTGCTTTAGAACCGGCTTTTTTAATAGCTTTTTCGAGGCCTACATTTCCAGCTAATACTATTGTGTCGGCAATTGTTGCACCGGTTTTTTTAGCAATTCCTTCAAGCACTTTTAAAACTTTAGAGAGTTTTTTCGGCTCATTTGCTTCCCATTGATTCATTGGTTCTAAACGAATCCTCGCTCCATTAGCTCCACCTCTTTTGTCAGTTCTTCTATATGTTCTTGCGCTATCCCAAGCAGTAGTAATTAAATCACTAGAATTTAATTTTGACGAAGAAATCATTTTCTTCACTTTCTCTACGTTATATTTCTTTTTAGGTTTTGGAACATTGCCTTGCCAATATAAATCCTCTTTAGGCGCCCAAGGTCCAATATAGTTTTCTTTATTTCCCATCGTTCTATGAGTTAATTTAAACCATGCTCGTGCGAAAGAGTCCTCAAAGAATTTAGGATCTTTATAAAATCTTTCTGAAATTTTTCTATACTCTGGATCCATTGCCATTGCCATGTCGGCGTCAGTAAACATTAATCTAGCTTTTTTATTTGGGTCTCCTAAGTCTCTTGGTTTTTTTTCCTCTTCAAGATTGATTGGTTCCCACTGCCAGGCACCTGCAGGGCTTTTTTTACTTTCCCACTCATAATTAAGTAAAAGATCTAAATATTGATGATCCCACTTATCAGGATTTGTTGTCCAGGCCCCTTCGAGACCTGATGTAATTTGATTTGCACCGGTACCATTTTCCTGGTTCCAGCCAAAACCCTGTTCATGAATATCAGCTCCAGCAGGTTCTGGCCCTAAATTGTCAGGATTACCATTACCATGTGCTCTTCCAATAGAGTGACCTCCGACTGTAAGTGCTGCAGTTTCAACATCATTCATTCCCATTCTTCCAAAAGTTTCTCTTACATCCATCGCAGTTCTTACCGGATCAGGTTTCCCCTCAACACCTTGGGGATTCACGTAAACTAATTGAAAATGAGAAGCTGCAAGAGGTGCTTCTAGTGAAGATCTATCTTGTGGATCTCCGTATCTGTTAACTGCTAATGGAACTGTTTCTTTTCCCCAGTAAACATCTTTTTCTGGCTCCCAAATATCCTCTCTACCAAATGAAAAACCAAAAGTTTTAAATCCAGCATGTTCATATGCCATAGTACCAGCTAGCACCATTAAATCTGACCAACTTAATCTATTGCCGTATTTTTTTTTAATCGGCCATAAAAGACGTCTAGCTTTATCCAAGTTTGTGTTGTCAGGCCAAGAGTCTTGAGGTGAGAATCTATGTGATCCAACATTAGGTCTTCCGTCGAATTCTCTATAAGTACCAACCTGGTGCCAAGTTAGTCTCACCATTAATCCACTGTAAGTTCCAAGATCTGCTGGCCACCACTCTTGGCTGTCTGTCATCAACTTTAATAAATCTTTTTTTAAAGCTTTAAAATTTAATTTTTTAACTTCCTTTTTATAATCATATCCTGGAAGAGGATTTGTCTTTGTATCGTGTTGATGTAAAATATCCAAATTTATACTATTAGGCCAAAGTCTGGCAGTATTTGACTCTCCAGATTTGGTAACACCACCATGCATGACTGGACATTTACCATTATTACTTTTTTTATAATCTACACTCATAATTCTAGTTTATAATTATTCTAAAGTGAAAAACAAGCGACAAACTGTCAATTTTTCAAATTTATAAATACCTCAACATTCTTAATTTTTTTACCATTTGGTGCTTTTGGAATTTTTTGGATAATTATATCATTCGCATCGATGTCTATTAATTCTGAAGTATCGCTATCATAAAAATGGTGGTGGTTCGAAACATTAGTATCAAAATAAGTTTTGTTTCCTCTTACTTCAACTTCACTTAAATGTCCGGCAGTTTTAAATGCGTGAACGGTATTATAAATTGTAGCTAGTGCAATTTTAGAAGCCGATTTTTTGGTCAAAAGTTTGTTTAGACTTTCAACTGTAAAATGGAAAGTTTTTTCCCTTTCAAATAAAAATTTAGCTATTTCAACTCTTTGTTTAGTCGGTCTTAACCCGGAAGATCTTAATTTTTTAAAAATGTCTATTTTTTTCACGTTTTAGTTAGTTTTTTGATCTACTTTATAATCATTCTAAAAACGAAATATATATGAAACTTTTGCTAAATCAAGTAAAACAATTCTAAATCATGCAAAAAAATAGTTACAATTACGATGAGCTAATTTCGTGTGGAGAAGGAAAACTATTTGGTGAGGGAAATGCTAAGCTGCCATTACCTCCAATGTTGATGTTTGATAGAATTACAGAAATAAAAAAAGATAAAGGTGAATTTAAAAAAGGTTTTATTAAAGCGGAGCTTGATATTAAAGACAACCTATGGTTTTTTGATTGTCATTTTAAGAAGGACCCAGTTATGCCGGGTTGTCTTGGCTTAGATGCTATGTGGCAGTTAGTTGGATTTTATTTAGGCTGGATAGGTGAGCCAGGAAAGGGTAGAGCTTTAGGAGTAAATTCTGTAAAATTTACGGGCGAAGTGTTGAAAAATGTTAAGATGGCAACATATGAAATCAATATGAAAAGAATTTTAAAAAAAGAAGGAACTGCTGTTGGGTTGGCTAATGGTATTTTAAGTGCAGATAGTAAGATAATTTACACTGCAGAAAATCTAAAGGTGGGATTATTCAAATCATGAAAAGAGTAGTAATTACTGGTATAGGAGTAGTTTCTTGCTTAGGAAATAATCAAGAAGAAGTTTATAAGTCACTACTTAATGCAAAATCAGGAATTACATTTTCTGAAGAATACAAGGAATATAATTTGAAAAGTCATGTTCATGGAAAACCGAATATTAAACTTGAGGATCACGTCGATAGAAAATTTATAAGATTTATGGGACCAGGTTCGGCTTATAATTATATTTCAATGAATGAAGCTGTTAAAGACTCAGGATTAGAAGAAAAAAATATAAGCAACATTTCAACTGGAATGATCATGGGCTCAGGGGGCCCTTCAATAGAAAATGTAATTTTAGCTGCTGACAAAACAAGAGAAAAAAGTCCAAAAAGAATGGGGCCTTTTGTAGTTCCACGAACGATGTCAAGTACAGCTTCAGCAACTCTTGCAGTACCTTTTAAAATAAAAGGAGTTAACTACACTATTAGTTCAGCGTGTGCAACTAGCGGACATTGCATTGGTAACGCTATGGAATTAATTCAACTAGGAAAACAAAAAATTATTTTTGCGGGTGGTAGTGATGAAGTTCATTTTGCAATGACTGCGATGTTTGATGCAATGACAGCCTTATCTTCAAAATATAATGATACCCCTGAAAAAGCATCAAGGCCTTATGATAAAACTCGAGATGGATTTGTTATCGCTGGCGGTGGTGGTGTTTTAGTTTTAGAGGAATATGAACATGCTAAATCAAGAGGTGCAAAAATTTATGCAGAATTAACAGGCTATGGTGCAACATCAGATGGTTATGATATGGTTGCTCCATCAGGAGAGGGAGCGGTCCGATGTATGAAAATGGCTTTAAGCACAACAAAAAATAAAATTGATTACATTAATACTCATGGGACATCAACGCCTGTTGGAGACATTACTGAATTAAAAGCAGTAGGAGAAGTATTTAATGAATACAAACCAAAAATAAGCTCAACTAAATCTCTTGCGGGTCACTCACTTGGAGCTACTTCAGTTCACGAAGCTATTTACAGTTTAATAATGATGAAAAATAATTTTATAGCTGCTTCTGCCAATATAAATGATATGGACGAAGAAGCAAAAAAATTTCCAATCGTTACTAAAGTTGAAAAAGAAGTGAATTTAAATTCTGTAATGTCAAATAGCTTTGGTTTTGGAGGAACTAATGCTACTTTAGTTTTTGAAAAGGTAAAATAATGAGTTTAATGAAAGGAAAAAAAGGTCTTATAATGGGTGTTGCTAATGAACGCTCTATAGCTTGGGGAATATCCCAAAAACTTGCAGAAGCTGGGGCAGAATTAGCATTTACTTATTTAGGTGATGCTTTGAAAAAAAGAGTAATACCTCTTGCTGAGAAGCTAAATTCAAAAATCACTTTTAGCTGTGATGTTGAAAAAAAAGAGGAGGTTATAAAACTTTTTGATGATGTCAAATCTAAATGGGGTGAAATAGATTTTGTGGTTCATGCGGTTGCATTTTCAGATAAATCGGAATTATCTGGAGAGTATTTAAACACAACGAGGGAAAATTTTCTTAGAAGTATGCTTATCTCATGCTTTTCTTTTACCGAAGTATCTAAGGAGGCTTCTAAGATAATGAGAGAAGGAGGAAGTTTGCTCACTCTCACTTATGAGTCTACAAAAGCTATTCCTAATTATAATGTAATGGGAGTTTGTAAATCTGCTTTAGAGGCAAGTGTAAAATATTTAGCAAGGGATCTTGGATCAAAAAAATTAAGAGTGAATGCTATTAGCGCAGGTCCAATTAAAACTTTGGCTGCTTCAGCAATTGGAGATGCAAAGTTCTTATACAAGTGGAATGAAGATCACTCTTTTTTGAAAAGAAATGTTGATATTCATGATGTTGGAAATTCTGCTTTATATTTACTCAGTAGTTTAGCTGCAGGGGTTACCGGCGAAATTCATTATGTAGATGCTGGTTATAACAAAGTGGGTATGCCAGATCCCAAAAATATGACTTAAGCAGAAGCTTGTTTCATTGAAAGTTTTACCTTTCCTCTATCAAATCCTACAACTTTAACTGAAACTTCATCACCTTCTTTTACTACATCACCAACTTTTGCTACACGTTTGTCAGCTAATTCAGATATGTGTACAAGTCCATCTTGTTTTCCTAAAAAATTAACAAAAGCACCAAATTCCATAATTTTTACAACTTTACCTTTATAAATTTTACCCATTTCTGGTTTAGCAATTAAATTTTTAATGAAATCGATGGCTTTGTTTCTTGAAGCTTCATCTGGAGCAGCTACAGTTACTTCCCCTGTATCTTTAACATCAACTTTAGCTCCCGATGTCTCAACAATTTCTCTAATTGTTGCTCCACCTTTGCCGATTACTGTAGCTATATCTTTTTTATCAACTTTAATTGTTTCCATTTTTGGAGTGTGTTTTGAAAACTCTTTTCTTGAAGTTTTAATAGCTTTGTTCATTTCACCTAAAATATGGTCTCTTCCTGTCTTAGCTTGATCTAAAGCTTTTTCCATTATTTCAAATGTAATTCCTGTTATTTTAATATCCATCTGGAGTGAAGTAATGCCATTTTTTGTTCCAGCTACTTTAAAATCCATATCTCCTAAGTGATCTTCATCTCCTAGAATATCTGATAGTACAGAAAAATCTTTGCCTTCTTTGATTAATCCCATTGCAATTCCAGCAACTGGTTCTTTTATCGGAACGCCTGCATCCATTAATGATAATGAAGTTCCACAAACTGTTGCCATAGATGAAGATCCATTAGACTCTGTTATTTCCGAAACTACTCTTAAAGTATAGGGAAAATTTTCTTTAGATGGCAAGGATGAGTTTATCGCTCTCCAGGCAAGTTTTCCGTGTCCAATTTCTCGTCTACCAGTACCTATCCTGCCACATTCTCCAACTGAAAATGGAGGAAAATTATAGTGCAACATAAAGTTTGATCTTTGCATACCCTCAAGACTTTCTAGTCTTTGCTCATCATCAGTCATTCCAAGTGTAGTAACTACCAGAGCCTGTGTTTCTCCCCTAGTAAAAAGAGCAGATCCATGAGTCCTCGGTAAAACACCAACCTCGCATTTAATCTGTCTTACATCGGCTAAACCTCTGCCATCTATCCTTTTTTTTTCTTTGAGAATTGCAGTTCTTACAATATCTTTTTCTAGAGATTTTAGCTGACTCATTACTTGATTTTCTGATACCGATTCATCCTCTGCAAACATTTCTTTACATTGACTCTCAATTTCAGAAATAGATGAAGATCTTTTTTTCTTATCTATTTCTTTAAAAGCGCTTCTTAAAAGACTTTCAAATTTTACAGCAATCTTTTTTTTAATTTCGGAGTGGTCTAATTCTTCAACTTCCCATTTAGGTTTACCAGCTTTTTTAACTAATTTTTCAATTGCATCAATTACTGGTACAAATTTTTCGTGACCAAATTTTACTGCATCCAGCATAACTTTTTCAGAAAGTCCTGATGTTTCTGACTCAACCATTAACACTGCGTCTTTAGTTCCGGCGACTACAAGATCTAATTCCGAAACTTTTAACTCCTCAACTGAAGGATTTAATAAAAACTCTCCGTTTTTGTAACCAACTCTACTAGCTGCAATAGGTCCTAAAAACGGTAACCCAGATATTGCCAGAGCCGCGGAAGAGGCAATTATTGATAAAATGTCTGGTTGATTTTCATTATCGTAAGATAATACTGTAGGAAGTACTTGAACCTCATTCATAAAACCAGATGGAAATAAAGGTCTGATAGGTCTATCTATTAACCTGGATATTAATGTTTCAGCCTCTGTAGGTCTTGCTTCCCTTTTAAAATAACCTCCAGGTATTTTTCCCGCTGCATAATACTTTTCTTGATAGTTTACTGATAAAGGAAAATAATCTTGACCTTCTGCAACTTTTTTAGCCCCAACTGCTGTTGCTATTACTACTGTTTCTCCCAATGTAGCTATTATAGCTCCATCTGCCTGACGAGCGAATTTACCTGTTTCTAAAGTTAATTTCTTTCCATTTATTTCTAATTCTTCTTTAAATATTTTAAACATTATTTCCTTAAATTGAGTTGTTTAATAACCTTGTTATAAGATTCATTATTTCTCTTTTTAAGATAAGCAAGAAGTTTTTTTCTCTTGTTTACTGACTTTGCTAAACCTAACGTAGAATGCTTATCTTTTTTAAATTTTTTGAAATGTTCAGATAATTTTGTTATTTTATCAGTGAGTAATCCAATTTGTATTTCGGCTGAACCTACATCTTTATTGTGAATTGCTAATGATTTAATTGTATCTTTTTTTTTCTTTGTCATTATCTTTATTTTTTCTTATTATCTTTTCTATCTTTTCAGCATATTCAAAAGAGTTATCTTCTATAAAAGTGAGCTTAGGAAGAAACTTAATATCTAGCCTTTTTGACAGCGCCTTTCTAACAAGATGAGAGAATTCCGTCAAGATTTTAACTGTTTCTTTTGTATCTATACCGCCTAGTGGTATTACGTAAACCCTGGCAGTTTTGAGGTCAGGTGTCATTCTTACCTCTGTCACTGTAACTAATTTGGAATTAATTGATGGGATTTTCGCTTCATTTCTAATAAAAAGTTCTCCTAAGTTTTGTTTCACAAGTTCACCAACTCTTAATTGTCGTTGACTAAATGCCCTTTGTGAAATGTGATTTTTCAAATTGATCTCCTGATTTCTTCTGATTGATATGACTCGATTACATCCTTTTCTTTAAAGTCTATGAAATCTTTAATACTTATTCCGCATTCTAAACCTGCTCCGACTTCTTTAACCTGATTTTTTTCCCTAAAAATTGACATTATTTCTCCACTGAAAACAACTGTACCGTCTCTTATTATTCTAGCTTTAGATTTGCTCTTTATTTCTCCACTCAATACTTTAGACCCCGCAATTTTTCCAGCATTGGAAACTTTAAAAATTTTTTGGATTTCTGCACTTCCTAAAACAATTTCTTTAATATCTGGTTCTAATAATCCAGACAAAGATTTTTCTATATAATCAAGAGCCTCATATATTATATTGAAAAATTTAATATCTATTTTTTGATCTTCGGCTAATTTTTTTGCCTCTCTGTTAGGTTTAACATTAAAGCCAACAAGAATTGCATTAGATGCCTTTGCAAGAGAGACGTCAGTTTCATTTATCATTCCAATATCAGACAATATAATATTCGGCTCTACCTCATTATGTGAAATTTTATTAATGGCCGTTTTCAATGCCTCGCTTGATCCTTGTACATCAGATTTCAATATTATGTTCAATTCTTCCTTGGATTTTGTATTTTCAAATAAAGTAGTTTTATCTTTAGCTAAAATTTTATTTTTGGAAGAGTTGTTTTTCGCAAATTCAGCCATATTTTTTGCTTCTTCCTCAGACTTGGTAACTAAAAATTCAGCTCCAGCAAAAGCTGAACCATTCATTCCTAGTATCTCAACAGGCATTGAGGGAAACGCTTCATTTATCATTTCACCGTCATAATTAATCATTGCTCTAATTTTTCCCCAGGTATCGCCGCAAATAAAATAGTCACCTTTATTTAATTTACCATTGCTTATTAAAATGGTTGAGACAGGCCCTTTCCCTTTATCAATTTTAGACTCTATTACTATTCCTCTCGCTTGATCTGAATATGAAGCTTTTAAGTCTAATATTTCTGATTGAAGCAAAATACTTTCCTTTAATTTATCAAGATTAATCTTTTTTAAAGCCGAGACCTCTACAAAAAGGGTATCTCCGCTTAAATCCTCAGCAATTAATTCATACTGCATCATTTCATTTTTAATCTTACTTATATTTTTTTCTGGCAGATCACATTTATTGATAGCAACTATTATAGGTACTTTGGCTGCCTTTGCATGTTTTATAGCTTCAACTGTTTGTGGTTTAATGCCATCATCAGCGGCAACTACTAGTACGACGATATCAGTAATTTTAGATCCTCTGGCTCTCATTTCAGTGAACGCAGCATGTCCTGGGGTATCTATAAAAGTAATTAATTGATTATTATCATTTTTAACTTGATAGGCTCCAATATGTTGGGTAATACCACCGAATTCACCTGATACAACATTTGATTGTCTTAACGCGTCCAGTAAAGAAGTTTTACCATGATCCACGTGACCCATTATTGTAACCACCGGCGGTCTTTGTTTGATTTCACCTTCTAATTTTCCCTTAACTTTTTTTGTTTTAATTGATGGTGCTTCCTCAATTATAGGATTATGTCCAAACTCTTTGACGATATATTCTGCAGTATCTTTATCTATATTGTGATTAATAGTTGCAACCACTTTCATATTAAACAAAAACTTAATAATTTCATTAGACTTTTCTGCCATTCTATTTGAAAGCTCTTGAATGGTTATTTGATTTGGTATTTTTACGTCTCTAATTACCTTTTTAAATTCTTTTTTTTCATCAGTGTCGGGTTTATTTTTTTTCTCTTTTAATCGAGCCCGTTTAACTGATGCTAGACTTCTTTGTTTTATCTCAATTTCCTCTACATTTAACGCTCTTGAAACCGTAAGTTTAAAATCTCTTTTATCAATTGGTCCTTTTAGCTTTAATTTACTTTTACCCGCTGGTTTATTGTCCTTATTAATAAAATCTTTAGTTGCTTGCTGCTCAGCAAATTTTCTAGTGAAGTTCTTTTTTTGAATATTTTGACCAACATTTTGAGTCAAATTTTGACTATTTCTCTTAAAACTCTTATTAGATCTTATCGGTTTTTTTTTCTCTACTGAAAAAGATTTTTTATTGCTTGGTGAAATAAAAGTTGTATTTATCTTTTTTTTTAAGTCACTAGATATTGTTAAAGTCTTTTTTTTATCTTTTTCCATGATATCATTTATAAATTATTTCTCTAGCCGCCATAATCAAATTGTCAGCCTCTTTTCTAGAAAGAGAGAATTCCTCAAGATAGCCTTCTATTCTAATTTTTTTTCCTTTGATTTCATCAAATCCACCAATTAACTCATCAGAAGATAAATCTGCAAAGTCAGATAGTTTTTTTATATTTTTTTGTCCTAAAATTACTAGCATTCCTTGTGTCATGCCTTGAAGATTAATTAACCTTTCATCTACTCCAAGGTCTCTCAACTTTTTAGAGATAGCTTCTTTCTCCTTTACAAGTGTTTCTTTTGATCTGTTAATCAATTCTTTTGATGTTTCCTCGTCTATAGCCTCTATTTTAGAAATGTCCTCTGGTGATGCTTGTGCTATTTCATCTATAGATGTAAATCCTTCAGAAACCAATAGCTGGCCTAAAGTTTCGTCTACTTCAAGATTTTTGATTAATGTTTCAGTTCTTTCTTTAAATTCCGCCTGTCTTCTCTCAGAGTCTTCTTTGTCTGTTAAAATATCAATTTCATAATTTGTAAGTTTTGAAGCTAACCTTACATTTTGACCGCGCCTTCCAATAGCTTTACTTAAATTTTCTTCAGAAAGAATTATATCAATTCTTTTATTATCTTGATCAATTAAAACTCTTTGAATTTCCGCTGGAGATAAAGACTCCGATATTAGAGTTGGAAGATCCTCAGTCCATTTTATGATATCAATTTTTTCACCATGTAATTCGTTAACAATTGTTTGAACTCTGCTACCTCTCATACCAACACATGCTCCAACTGGATCAATAGAGGAGTCTTTCGAGTGAACACAAATTTTAGCCCTACTGCCTGGGTCTCTTGCAACTGATCTTATTTCTATGGTTCCTTCATAAATCTCTGGCACTTCTTGGAAAAATAATTTTGCTAAAAATTGAGGATGTGCTCGGGATAAAAATATTTGATGCCCTTTTAGTTCCTTCTTTACTTCGTAGCAATATGCTTTAACTCTATCTCCAGTTTTTAAAATTTCTCTCGGAATTAGCTCGTCTTTTTTGATAACTCCTTCAGCTTTGCCTAAATCAATAATTACGTTTCCATATTCCAGCCTTTTGATTATCCCGCTCAAAATTTGACCTTGTTTATCAATAAACTCTTCATATTGCCTGTTTTTTTCTGCTTCTCTTACTCTACTGCTAATGACCTGTTTAGCGCTTTGCGCTGCAATCCTTCCGAAATCTACTTGGGGAAGTTCTTCGTAGATTTTCTCTCCTAGTTTTAAATCTTTATTTTCTAATTTAATTTTTTTTGCATCATCTAAAGTGATTTCTCGTGACGAGTCCTCTACCTTCTCTACTATTTCTAGAACTTTCTGAATTTTTATATCTCCGCTTTCTCTATCTATAATAACTTCAATATTATTATCGTTTCCAAATTTAGTTAATGCTGCTTTTTGTATTGCACTTTCCATTGAACCAATTACTAACTCTTTATCTATTGATTTCTCGTTAGCTACAGCTTCAACTATTCTTAAAAGTTCTAATTTGTCTAATCCTCTATTTAGCATTTTTATTGCTCCTAAAAAAAAATGGGCTAGTGCCCATTTTGAAATTTTAACAATTTAACCTATATTTAGGAGAAAATTAAGGTTTTTTCAAGATCACCGTTTAAATAAATCTACTTTATCTGTTTTTTCCCATGAAAATTCACCTTTATCAGTAGGTTTTCTACCAAAGTGCCCATAAGCAGATGTAACTTCATATATTGGTCTATTGAGTTTTAACATTTCTCTTATTCCTCTAGGTGAAAGATCAAAGTTCTGGTCAATAATTTTTTTAACTGTTTCTATTTTTGTCTCATCTCCATTCGCTAATTTGATAAATACAGAAAGAGGTTTAGAAACACCGATGGCATAAGCTAGTTGAATTAAACATTTGTCTGAAATACCTGACGAAACTATATTTTTTGCTAGATATCTTGAGGCATAGGCTGCTGATCTATCAACTTTTGTCGGGTCCTTTCCTGAGAATGCGCCACCTCCGTGTGGTGCCGCTCCACCATAGGTATCAACAATAATTTTTCTACCAGTCAAACCAGTATCACCGTCTGGACCGCCAATGATAAATTGACCAGTAGGATTTATATATATTTCTTCATCTTTAAGCTCTTCAAGATAATTTGAAGGTATAGATTTCTTTATGTAAGGTATAATTAGATCTCTCACCTGATCCTGATTTAAATCTTTTGAGTGTTGAGTAGAAATAACAACTGAAGTGACCTTAATTGGTTTTTCCTCTTCGTATAACATGGTTACTTGACTTTTAGAATCTGGCTCAATACCCTTTAAGCTTCCAATCTTTCTATCTTCGGCCATCTGTCTAAGAATTTTATGTGAATAATAAATAGGCGCAGGCATAAGATCTTCGGTTTCCTTACATGCATAACCAAACATAATACCTTGGTCTCCAGCTCCTTCGTCTTTGTTATCTTTTGAGTCAACTCCCATTGCAATATCTGAAGATTGTTCATGCAAAAATGTTTCTATGTTTGCAGATTTCCAACTAAAACCTTTTTGATCATATCCAATATCTTTAATACAATTTCTTACTTTACTAATTAGTTCGTCCTTATCAATTTTTGGTCCACGAGTTTCACCAGCTAACACTACTTTATTTGTTGTAGTCAATGTTTCACAAGCCACTCTTGAAACAGGATCTTTTGATAGATATGAGTCAACAACCATATCGGATATTCTATCGCAAACTTTATCAGGATGGCCTTCGGAAACAGATTCGCTAGTAAAATGATAATTGTTACTTTTCATATTTATCTCTGTAAATATAAAAGATTAAAACATATGTAAATAGAAGAATAAAAAATATTAAATCATTTTTATTTTTGCTATCATTTTTTGTTAATGGAACATCTAGTTCAATATTCCCAGACTCACTAGGTAATAATTTTTTTACAATCTCTCCTTTATTGTTAATAATTGCACTTATCCCTTTATTGGCTGATCTAATCAGAAATGTATCTTGTTCAATAGCTCTAAATATCCCCTTGGAAAAATGTTGATAGGGACCAATAGATTTTCCAAACCACCCGTCTTCTGAAATATTTATAATCAGATTTGTATTTTGATTTGATGATTGAATTAGTTCTGGAAAAATAATTTCATAACAAATTAAAGGTAGAATGTTTAATTTTTCAAATTTTAGATTTTTTTGTTCATTTCCTTTTGAAAAAGAGCCGTAACCTTCTGTAATTTTTTTGATACCAAATTTTTCCAATAATGACTCAAATGGTAAAAATTCCCCAAACGGAACAAGTTTTAGTTTTTTATATTCCTGAATAATTTCCATGTTATTATTAACAATTACTAAACTATTATAATAATTATTTCCTTCTTCATTAATCTTATTAATTCCAAATAAAATGTAATGTTGTTTACTGAAGTTTTTTTGAAATATTTTTTTTAATTCTGATATTTCACGATAGCTATAACCACTAAAAACCCCCTCTGGCCAAACAAAAAGAGTTTTTAGATTTTTGTTTGGATCGCTATATCTAATGAGACTATATAATCTTTTCGTAATTTCCTTTTCTGTTAGGTCGTATTTTAATTCAAAATTAGGTGAGATAACTTTAATATTAAATTTTTCTTTTTTAACTAATAATTTTTCTTTATTCTGATTGATTGTATGATTTCCATAGATAAACAAAATAAAAAATATTAATGGTATAATTAGTAACGAAATGATTTTTTTACTTAAATTTATTTTAAAAAAAAGAATCGAAGGTATTATGAAAATTGATATTGCTAAAAAATTAAAAGCAAACAGACCTATTTTATTTGATATTTGTATTATTTCTGTGGCCCAAGAATAACTATATGCCCATAAATTCCAAGGAAATCCCGTAAGTATTTTTGATCTAATATAATCAGATAAAGCTAGACCTACTGAAAATAAAAATACCGAAGCAACATTTAAATTTAATAATGGGCCAATAATTAAAATTAAAATTGAGAAAAATAGACTTAGAAATAGTGGAATTAGAATTAAAGCGATTGGAATCAAAATTTTGAAACTTTCATCAAAGGTTAATGAATTTGTTATCCAATGAATTCCTGCTAAATAATATCCGTAACCAAAAGCAGTACCAAAAATAAATAAGTTTTTTTTATAAGGTTTTTTTCTATAAACACTTTTTGATTTCTTCTTAATAAAAATAATTAAGTAAAATAATATTGGTAATACCAAAAAATTAATTATCGTATAATTAAAGGGCTGGAATGAAAAAACACATAGAGACCCTAATATAAAAGGAATTACAAATAATGTTAGACCCCGATTGTTTAAAAATTTTTCAAACATTTATTCCAAATATGAAAGATATTTTTTTTCAATTCTGTTCATATTTTTAAAATCTTTGTTTCGCTTGTGGTCATAACCAAAAAGATGAACTAATCCATGTATCCAAAGTTTATTAAACTCAATCTTAAAAAATTCTTTATTTTGCTTAGATTTAATTTCACTAATATTAATTACAATATCGCCTAAATATATTTCTTTTTCTCTTTTTAATTTTTTATTTAATTCCACCTTACTGTAGAAAGGAAAAGATAATACATCAGTTGATTTATTTTTCTTTCTGAACTTTTTGTTAAGTTTTTTAATTTCTTTTTCTCCTGTTAAAAGTAAGGTACAGTAAATAACCTTTTTTTTGTAAATCTTAATCTTTTTATTTAGCTTATTTGTTTTATTTTGAATAAACTTACTTGGATTATTTAAATAGCGATACCATGTTTTTTTATTAGAAATGATATTAATCTTTATCATCAGTGCTTTTATTTTGGTAAGCCCTAATAATTTTTGAAACTAATGGATGTCTAACAACATCGTTATGATCAAATTCTAAAATTTTGATTTCATCAATATTTTTAAGAAGATTTTTCGATTTTATTAAGCCTGATTGAGTTTTATTAATTAAATCAATTTGTGTTGGGTCTCCATTAACAACTAATTTTGAGTTTTCACCAATCCTTGTTAAAAACATCTTAATTTGTGTTTCGGTAGCATTTTGAGCCTCATCTAGTATTGCAAAGCAATTTTTTAATGTCCTACCTCTCATAAACGCCAAAGGTGCAATTTCTATTTCTCCTGATTCAATTTTTTTGTCTATTTTGTCAACACCAAAAAGTTCATAAAGAGCATCGTATAATGGTCTTAAATAAGGATCGACTTTTTCTTTCATATCTCCGGGAAGAAAACCTAATTTTTCTCCTGCCTCAACAGCTGGCCGTGATAATATCACTCTATCAATTTTTTTTTCCATTAGCATAGTAACTCCAACTGAGACAGCTAAGAAGCTTTTACCGGTTCCTGCTGGTCCAAGTGACATAATAATATCATTTTCTTTTAATGCTTTTATATACGCAGACTGTTTTTCTGATCTAGCTATTACTGTTTTTCTTGGTGTTTTAATTAATTGGTTAAATGATTTAACATTTGAAGTTTCTATTTCTGTATTTTTTTTCACTGATAAGATTATATCTTCTTTTTCAATTATTTTAGTTAAAAAATATTTATCAATAAGAAATTTTATGGCTTCACAAAAAACGTTAATACTTTCTTTATTTCCCTTGCAAGTAATTGAATTTCCTCTAAAAAAAACGTCTGTAGAAGTTAATTTTGAAAGATTTTTTAAGTTTTGATCAAATTGACCTACAATTGACATTAGCATTTCATTATCAATTATTTGTAAATTAACAGTATTATTATCTATTTTTTTTATGATTAAATTTTGATCTAGTTTACTTATCTCAGACATATTTATGCTGCATGATTATTTTGACCGATTTTAGAGTTAACTTCACCAAATAATGTATTATGATTTCCATTAATTATTTGAACATTTTTAATTTCACCTTTTAAATTAAAGTCACTTTCTGCGATTACAGAATTTGAGTGCTCGTCCCTACCAAAAAACTGATTAGATTTTCCCGATCTATTTTCAAATAAAACTCTCAATTTTTTGCCAAAAAGACTCTTTCTATATTTTATCTTTATTTCTTCAGCAGTTTTTTGAAATATTAACAGCCTTTTTTTTGAGGTGTTGTGATCAATTTGACTCATTTTGAAAGCAGGTGTACCAGGTCTTGGGCTAAAAATAAATGAGTAAGAGTTAATGAATTGGACTTTTTTTAGTAAATTTAATGTATCTTTGAAGTCTTTATCTGTTTCTCCAGGGTAACCGATTATAAAATCACTCGAAAATTTAATAGATGAATTAATTTTTTTTAGAATATCAACCAAATTAAGATATTCCTCAATTGTATGTTTTCTATTCATATTTCTTAAAACCTTATTTGATCCACTTTGAACTGGTAAATGAATTAATGGCATCAATTTTTCTGTTTGGTTATAAATATTTATCAAATCTTGAGAAAAATCTACTGGGTGAGAAGTAGTATACCTAATTCTTTTAAGCTCGTTAATTTTTGAAATTTCATAAATTAAATTTGATAGTTTTTTTCCTTCAAAATTATATGCATTTACATTTTGACCTAGCAAAGTAATTTCTCTAGCTCCGTTACCTACGACAACTCTGCACTCTTCTAGTATTTCTTTAACTGGTCTCGAGTATTCAGGTCCTCTTGTATATGGGACAACACAGAATTTACAAAATTTATCACATCCCTCCTGAATAGTAATAAATGTAGAAATATTACTGTCAGAATTTTTAATAATATTTAAATTATCAAATTTGTCGGCTACATCGAATTCTGTAAAATTTATTTTTTTTGTATTTTTTTCTAGTTTTATTAAAGTATTGTTAAACTTATGATAAGACTGCGGGCCTATGACTGCATCAATATATTTCTCTTTTTTTAATAAAACTTCTCCTTCGGCCTGAGCTACACATCCAGTTACTACTACTATAGGTTTTTTTCTATTTTTAAATTCTTTCTTTACTCTTCCTATATCATGATAAACTTTTTCAGTCGCTTTTTCTCTTATGTGACAAGTGTTCAACACATAACAATCAGCTTCTCCTATACTTTCTGTTTTTTGATAATTTATTTTTTTTGCTAGATCGAATATTCGGTTGCTATCATACTCATTCATTTGACACCCGAATGTTTTTATAAAAATTTTTTTTTTCAAATTATTTTTTAATCTTAGAACCGTATAATTCAAGTTTATGATCTACAAGATTATATCCTAATTTTTTTGCAATTTTTTTTTGAAGTTCCTCAATATCTTTATCAACAAACTCTACTATTTCCCCGCTGTTAATATCAATTAAGTGATTATGATCGTCATTTATTTCGTACCGAGCTTTTCCTGCTTTAAAATCATGTTTAACTAAAATTCCAGCTTCTTCAAAAAGTTTAACGGTTCTGTAAACCGTAGCTATACTTATTTTATCATCAAGATTTGAAACTCTTTTATGAAGCTCGTCAACGTCTGGATGATCTTTTGATCCGTAAACCTCTTTTGACTCAGATAAGACTTTTGCGATTACTTTTCTCTGATCCGTTAATCTTACGCCCTTTTGTTTGCACTTTTCTTCTATAAAACTCATATCTTAATTTAACTTAAATAGATGGCTTTAATCAATTTTTTTTCAACCAATTTTTCATCAAATAATTTTATGATGTTTTCTTGATCAAATACCTTTAAATCCTCATTTTTATAACCAAATAATTTTACATTTTTTGAAATCACCAGACCTTTTGCTACCGCTATTGAAATTCTTACCCCCGAAAAGCTGCCTGGGCCTTGATTAACGATCACGGTAAAATTTTGATCTAGTTTGGTTTTCCCTCTTTTAAGAAGACTAAATATTTCTCCCACCAATTTTTCATTTTTATAATTGTTTAGTTTGTGAACAAAAAAATCTTTATTTATTCTTAAACCTAATTTATCATCTTTGCCGATGCAACTTATTATTAAAAAGTTTTTAATCATAATAATTTTTATTATAAATTTTGAGTCTAATCAATCAAAGGTGTATAGTTCTAGCAATTATGACTTCAATGATTTTGGTCTTATTTCAATCATGTACCACAGATTTAATGAAACTAAATATCCCTCAACAAACATTCAATTAGAAGTTTTTAAAGAACAACTTAAGATTATCGAGGATGAGGGAATAAAATTTATTCATCCTAAAGAATTTGAGCAAAGCCTAGTCGAAAAGAAAAAAGAAAGAAAAATTTTGTTTACTGTAGACGATGGATTGCTTTCTTTTTACAAAAATGCTTGGCCTATACTTAAACAAAAACAAATTCCTTTTATTTTATTTGTAAATACCAGAGAGGTTGGAGCTTTTAACTACATGAACTGGGATCAAATACGTGAACTTTACAAAGAGGATTTTGTTGAAATCGGTAATCATAGTCATTCTCATGAATATCTTGTTGATGAAAGTAGAGAAGTGATTGAAAGTGACATTTTAAAATCAATTAAAATTTTTGAGGAAAAATTAGGTAAAAATTCAGATTTTTTTTCATACCCATTTGGAGAATATAGTTCAGAATTTAAAAATTTAATAAAAAGTTTAGGATTTAAATATGCTTTCGGACAACACTCTGGAGTAATCGACGAGACTAAGGACAAGTTTGAATTGCCTAGGTTTCCAATCAACGAAAAGTATGGAGAAATAAAAAGATTTAAAACTTTAATGAAAACTCTTCCTTTAAAATTTGAAAGCATCACACCTGAAGATAAATATCTTGTGCAATCAAAGAATCCTCCAGTTGTTAAAATTAAGTTTTTTGAGGAGACTAAAAATATAAATCAAATTAATTGTTTTTCAAATGAGGGCAATAAGTGGAGAAATTCTAAAGTTTCTTTTACAGAAAAAAATATTTTGGAGATTTATATAGCTGAAAAATTTATAGGTGAACGTGGAAGAATTAATTGTTCTTTAAAAGAAAGAAATAACTTTTGGAGATGGTTAGGAATTCAATATGTCGTTAGCGATAAATAATTAAGAATTTAATTCTACTTGTTTTACAGAATTTACTAATTTCACAGGTTCAAAATCAGATAATCTATTTTGAGTAATAATTTGATTAAGAATCTTGGTGTACTCAGATCCAGTTTGAGCATAATTTTTTAGAGTTCCTGTTAAAGCTAGTCCAGTGATTTTTTTATTTTTTTCTCTTAAAGAACTTCTTTTTTCTCTGAATTTCAAATAGCTTTTATGTGTGTTGAGATTATTTTTATAAGCCTTTACAGATGCTCTTAATATCGGAAATTTAAGTATTTTGTGGTTTTTATCACCGTCTCTATTTAAAGGCGCTATACCTTGACCATCCCAAGTCCACTGTCCAAAGATTGCATTTCCCTCTAATGCAAATCTTGAAGTTCCCCATCCACTTTCTTTAGCTGCTTGAGCCAAAGCAATAGAAACGGGGATCATGTCCATTCTTCTCATCAACTCATCTAAATTGCCTTTTTTAACTTTGTATTCTAAAAGTTTTTGCCTCAGCCATTGCTTTTCTAAATCAGATGTGAATTTTTTTTCAGATAAAATTTTCAATTTTTCTCTATCATCAAGAATTTTTTCATTCTCTGCCACAATTAGCGGTAAAACTATCTTAATAAAAGTTTCTTTCTTTAATTTCACACTTTGCAAGTTATCCAAATCTCTTGGAAATTGAGTAAAATATATAGGTTTAACTAATTTTTCATTTCTTACTTTTCCTAAATCGTAATCTACGTCTTTAAATAATTGAATAACTGTCTCCGTCTTTAAATTTAAATCTGGTAAAATAACTTCTGCTACATTATTTCTTTTAACTTTTAATTGTGGTTTCTCAGTTTTTTTCTCAATTTCTTTTTGAGGTTTTTTCACCTCTTTTTGAGACTTCACTTTAGGTTTTTTATTTTCTTCCTTAACTTTTACATCGGGTTTTTTTATTTCAACTTTTTTTTCTGAAAAATCGAAATTTTTGTAACTATTTACTCCAATGTATAAAATTGTTGAAATTCCAACCACTGCAAAAAAACCAATTATCACATTCCTTGCACTTTTTTGATCAATTTGTTGGTTATAAATTGAGTTAAATACATCTGTAAAAAGTTCTCCAAAAAATTTTGCTACAGTTATACCTAACTTAGGTAAGATGTTTAAAAAATTAAGGCCTGCAGAGCCAATACCTTTCCATAAATTATTTAATACATGATTTACTTTTCTAGATGAATCGTATTTGTAGTTTTCAACTCTTCTTAAAAATCGATTTTTATCTTTAATTTTTTCATCTTTGTAATCTTCTATACTTGATTTCAACCTTGTAAATGGTTTAACAAAATTCTCTTTTAAAAAATTAGTTTTAAATTCTTTTGGAATGATAATTTTGTTTTTTTTTAAAATTAATTCTATTTGACCTGTAGTTAAATCTTTTCTACGTTTGGTATAATCTTGAATTTCTTTTACGTTATAAATGTACGCAAGCTCTAATAATTTATCTCTATAACTTAATTTTTTTTTCATATTTAAACTGCCTCAACAGAGTTAACTTCTTTTACGTAGTGCTTTAAAAGGTTTTGAACCCCTTGCTTTAAAGTCATTAAAGAGCTTGGACAACCAGAGCAGCTTCCTTGTAACTCAACCTTAACTACACCGTTATCAAAAGATTTAAACTTAATATCGCCACCATCTCTCGCAACTGCAGGTCTGATTTTAGTATCTAATACATCAATTATTTTTTTTATAGTTTCGTCTTCATCATTTAACATTTCTTCATTTTTTTTTATCTCTTTAAGTATTGGTTCATCATTATTTTCAAAGTAATGATTTAAATGAGAAATAACCATAGGTTTTAATTCATTCCAGGATGTCTTGTCATTTTTTTTTACTGATAAAAAATTTTTTGACACAAGAACTAATTCTACTCCATTAAATTCCAAAAGTTCTTTAATAAATGAATTTTTCAAATCTTTTGCATTATTCTTCTGAAACTCTTCTGTTCCAATTGAAGAAATTATTTTTTCTGAAAGAAACTTTAGTGAGTTAGGATTTGGTGTAGTCTCTGTCTGTATCATATAAAATTTATATTATATCAATCCAACTTTTTCACGTATATTTTTTAGGTTTTCCTCAGCAATAATATTGGCTTTTTGCTTACCTTTCTTCAAAATTTGCTCAAGGTGTGACCTATCACCTAATAATTTTTTAATTTCCTTTCCAACAGGAGCAATTGTTTCAACTAAAACCTCAGCTAGCTTAGTTTTCAAATAAGAATATTCTTTACCTGACATTTCTATTAGTACTTTATCAAGACTGTTTCTTGAAATTTCTGAGTAAATATTTAAAAGATTTAGAGCCTCAGGTTTTTTTTCTAAGCTTTTTAAATTATCTGGTATTTGTTCTGAGTCAGATTTTGCTTTTTTAATTTTTTTGTTTATTTCATCTGCAGTGTCTTTTAAATTTATTCTAGAGTAATCTGACTCCTCAGACTTGCTCATTTTTTTTGTACCATCCCTAAGACTCATAATTCTTGAAACATTTTTTGGAATTAATGCTTCTGGTAGAGGAAAAAAGTTTTTACAATTAAAATCATTGTTAAATTTTTGTGCAATATCTCTAGAAAGCTCTAAATGCTGTTTTTGATCTGCTCCTACAGGAACATGGGTTGCTTTATAAAGAAGAATATCAGCGGCCATTAAATTCGGGTAAATATATAAGCCAACACTGGCCTTTTCTTTATCAGCACCAGCTTTATCTTTAAATTGTGTCATTCTGTTTAACCACCCCATTCTTGATACACAATTTAATATCCAAGCTAACTCTGCATGTCCAGAAACTGCAGACTGATTGAATATGATACTTTTTTCTGAGTCAAGACCTGTTGCTAAAAAACTGGCAACAGTCTCTAAAACATTATTTCGTAGCTCCTCAGGTTTTTGAAAAACAGTTATAGCATGTAAATCTACAACACAGTAAATACATTCCATTTCTTTTTGCAAAGATACAAAGTTTTTCAATGCGCCTAAATAATTTCCTAAATGTAAATTCCCTGTTGGTTGAACTCCAGAAAATGCTAATTTTTTTTTACTCATTTAATTAGTTTTAAAATTTTTAATTTTTAATAAACCAAATAGATAACAAGATAACAAATAAACGGCACCTGCGAAACCTACAATAGATATTAAATAAACAGATTTATAAGTGTATTCATACTCAAGATAATTAGAATATTTCTCTAAGCCTAATTTTAATACAAAAAACATAATGATCGACGAAATTAGTATTTTTAAAATATTATAATATAGTTTCTTTTGTAAAATTAAAATGTGGTCATGATCGAGTAAATACACATAAACAATTATTCCAACCCAAGTTGAGATAGAAGTTGCTATTGGGATAATAATGAAGCCTAAAGAATTAAAAAATATAACGCTTATCAAAATATTAAGCACAACTACAAATGTGGAAATATAAAATGGTGTTTTTGTATTGTTTCTAGCGAAAAAAAAATTTGCTAAAATCTTTATTAAAGCAAAAGCTACTACTCCATAACCAAAAAACATTAATGCCATAGATGTCATTTCAATATCTTTTGTAGTAAATGATCCATAGCCAAATAAAGCACTCACTATTTCTTCTGCAGCAATGACCAGACCAATGCTAGCTGGAATTGAAAATAATAAGGATAGTTCTATAGATTTGTTTTGAATGCTTGAAACTTTTGAAAGATCTTTTATCTTAAAAGCTTTAGAAAGAGCTGGAAGAGATACAGTACCAACGGCTATACCTGCGATCGCTAAGTTTATTTGATAAATTCTATCTGCATAATATAGATAAGAGACTGCGCCAGTTTGAAAAGAAGCTATTATGGTACCAACTAAAATATTAATTTGAGTTACTCCTGAAGAAAAAATACTAGGAAGTAATTTTTTAAAAAAAAATTTCACTTTATTAGAAATCTTTAGATTAAAATTTATTTCTGGTTTGTAAAATTTAGAAGCTATATTAATTAAAAATATTAGTTGAAGTACGCCAGCTAAAGTGACCCCATACGAAAGTTGTTTTGCTATGTTAAAACCTTTGTAATATGAAATTATGATACTAAAAATTAAAATTATGTTTAAAATTATTGGAGCAGCCGCAGCTGCTCCAAATTTATTATTTGAATTTAAAATTCCAGAAAAAAAGGAAGATAAACTTACAAATAATAAAAATGGAAATGTAATTCTAGTAAATTCCACTGCTAAGTCGAACTTAATTTTGTTCTCAATGAAGCCAGGTGCAATTATGTAAACAAAAAAAGGTGTAAAAATTTCTACAATAGTTACTAATATAACTAGAACTAATAATAATAGATTAAATACACTGTTAGCAAAAATTTGTCCTTTTTTTTTACTTTCTAATTTTTCAGAAGTGTAGCTAGGAACAAAAGCTGCATTGAATGTACCCTCAGCGAATAAACGTCTAAAGGTGTTTGGCAGTCTAAAAGCAACAAAAAATGCATCAGCAAAAATTGAAGCCCCCAAAAAAATAGCTATAAAAAAATCCCTAAGATAGCCTAAAACTCTGCTTAAAAGAGTAAAAAAACTAAATATTGATGTAGAGGAAAGCAAGTTCATAAATATTCAAAATTAAGCCATAAATTTATAGTGAATTAATTTTCTTTATATTACATACTCATAAAAATAAATGCCAAAGAAAACAGAAATTGATCATTATTCAGATAAAGAGGCACTAGATTTTCATATAAAAGGAAAGTCAGGCAAAATTGAGATCAATTCCAGTAAACCTTTAACTACAAAAAGAGATCTTTCACTTGCTTACTCTCCGGGGGTTGCAGCACCAGTCAAAGAGATAGCTAAGAATCCCGATTTAGCTTACGACTTTACTAGCAAAGGAAATTTAGTTGCCGTGATTAGTAATGGATCAGCAATTTTAGGTTTGGGTAATTTAGGCTCTTTAGCGTCTAAACCTGTGATGGAAGGAAAATCTGTTTTGTTCAAAAGATTTGCCGACATTGACTCTATTGATATTGAAATTAACAGTAATGACACCAAATCAATTATCGAAACAATAAGAAATATTGCAGGAACCTTTGGAGGAATAAATCTTGAAGATATTGCTGCCCCTGATTGTTTTATTATTGAACAAAAATTAAAAGAACTTTTGGACATTCCAATTTTTCATGACGACCAACATGGAACTGCGATTATTACCACTGCGGCTTTGATTAACGCTTTGGATATTTCAAAAAAAAATATTAGTAAAGTCAAAGTCGTAATTAATGGAGCTGGTGCTTCAGCACAAGCGTGTGCAAATCTATTTAAAAGCTCAGGTGTTAAAAGTGAAAATCTTATTATGTGTGACAGTAAAGGAGTTATTTATAAAGGACGTAAAAATATAGATCAATTTAAATCAGCTCACGCTATTGATACTAAAGTCAGAACTTTAGATGAAGCAATGCAGGGTGCTGATGTTTTCTTAGGCTTGTCCGCTAAAGATGTAGTTTCAAAAGATATGATAAAGTCAATGGCAAAAAATCCTATAATATTTGCGTGTGCTAATCCCGATCCCGAAATTAAACCTGAGCTAATTCTGGAAACTAGATCAGATGCAATAATTGCAACAGGTAGGTCAGATTACCCTAATCAAGTAAATAATTTAATTGGATTCCCTTATATCTTTAGGGGTGCATTAGATGTTAGAGCAAAAGAGATCAATGAGGATATGAAAGTAGCGGCTGCTAAGGCGATAGCACTTCTTGCGCGTGAAAGTGTTCCTGATGAAGTTGCCACCGCTTATGGAGGTGATAGACCACGGTATGGTAAGGAATATATAATTCCTTCAACGTTTGATCCCAGATTGATCAGTGTAATCCCAGCAGCGGTTGCTGAGGCTGCAATGAATAGTGGGGTAGCAAGAAAAGATATTTCTGACTTAGAAATTTACAAAGATCAATTAACCAACCGTCTTGATCCTACAATGTCTTTAATGCAAGGAATTAACGCTAAAGTCAGGAAAAACCCTAAAAGAGTTATTTTTGCTGAAGGAGAAGACGAGAATATGCTTAAAGCAGCGATTGAATTTGGAAGAAATAAATTAGGTACACCGATTTTGATAGGTGCTGAAAAAAGAATTAAAGATCAGCTTAAAAATATTGGATTAGATGAAAATTATAATATTAAGATTGTTAATTCCACACATAAAGAGAAAAGAGAAAAATATGTCAAGCATCTTTACAAAAGACTTCAACGCGAAGGTCAATTAGAGAGAGATGTTGACCGATTAGTAAGAAATGATCGAATTGCTTGGGGAGCATCAATGATTGCTTGTAAGGATGCGGATGCAATGGTTACAGGCAATATAAGGCATTATGCAGCCTCAATTGAAAAATTAAAAAAAGTAACAGATGCCAGACCAGGAGAAGAAATTTTTGGTATGACAATGATTACCTTAAAGGGAAAAACTATTTTAGTTGCGGACACAAATGTACAAGATTTTCCATCGCCGGAAAGATTGGTTAAAGTTTCAAAATCATGTGTTCGAGTTGCAAGACTTTTTGGATTTGATCCAAAGGTTGCCTTCTTATCTCACTCTACATTTGGCAAACCAATTTCAAAAAATACAAAGCACGTTAGAACCGCGATTGAGTTATTAAAAAAAGAGAAAGTGGATTTTGATTTTGACGGGGAAATGCAGCCAGATGTTGCTTTAAACCCAATTTATAGGGAAATTTATCCTTTTTCAAAGATTGTAGGAAACGCGAACATTTTAATTATGCCAGCACTACATAGTGCAGCTATATCTACCAAACTAATGAAAGTGTTTGGAGGTGGAAAATTAATTGGACCATTGCTTATCGGGTTAGGTTCTCCAATTGAGGTGGCGCCTTTAAGAGCTACTACTTCTGAAATTCTTAATTTAGCATCAATTGCTGCATTCTCTTCAGATGTAATAGATTATTCTAACTAAAGTTTATTTCTACTTAATTCAGTTGCTAAATAAATTGAAGGGTAAATTTCTTTTACATCATAAATTTTACTAGCTTCATTAATTACTTGCTGCTTCTCATCTCTATCCATAGCAATACCAAAAATATATATATTTTGGTTTATAGTCTCTAATGTGTAATTTCTTGCTTTTGTTTTTTTGTTTAAAATTAAAGCAGTTCTTAACTGACTAGTGATTAAAATATCTTTTGCTGTGTTTTTAAAATTGGATTGTCCTTTGATTGTTATTGCATTTTTTACAGATCTTACACCTTTTGTTTCCCAAGCCATTTTAGTAATTTTAATTTTTTCTTCAGCATTATCTACTTTTCCTGATAAAAAAATTCTACCATCTAGTACCTCCGACTGTATGGATAAAAAATATTTTTTATCTGATAAAGCTAATCTTGCTGAGAGATTTTTTTGCATTATCGTATCGTCAATTTGCATTCCAATAGTCCTTGGATCAAAGGTAATATCTACTCCAGTACCAAATTTTCCAACACTGCTACAAGAAGTCAAAGTTAGAATTAATAGGATGCTAAATATTTTTTTCATTTTTTATTGATAGACACAATTTATAAATCTCTTTTTTATTGATATTTTCTTTTTCAAAAATAATATCAACTGTATCTTTCAAAGTATATTTTTTTAAGTATTTTTTTGCCACTGAATAAATCTTTTTTTTATCTAATTTTTTATCTTTAACTTTGCCTTCAGAAACAACAACAGTAAGTTCTCCTTTTAATTGATTTTTAAACATCTTTACATTGTTGATATTTTCTCTAAAAAAAGTCTCGTGCATCTTCGTTATTTCTCTTGCTATCATTATTTTTCTTCCTGCAAAATGAATCTTTAATTTCTTAAGATAAAAATTTATTTTTATCGCTGGAACAAAAAAAATCTGTGAATAAATTTGAGAAGAAAGCGAGGATAAAACTTTGTTTAATTCATTTTCTGTTTTAGGTAAAAATCCATAAAAAAGAAATTTATCATCGAAACCTGATACGCTCATAGCTGTTGTAATAGATGAAACACCAGGAACAGGAATTATGTCAATTTTTTTTTTAATACACTCATTTAAGAGTAATTTCCCTGGATCTGATAATAGTGGTGTTCCTGCATCTGAAATAAGAGACAAAATTTTGCCCATTTTAATTTGTTCTATAATTCTATACATTTGTTTTTTTTCATTAAACTTATGGTACGAAACTAATTTTTTTTTAATTTTTAAATGATTAAGCAGTTTTATAGATCTTCTTGTATCTTCGCACAAAATCATGTCAGAATTTTCTAATACTTTAATGGCTCTAAGTGTAATATCTTCTAAATTTCCAATAGGTGTGGAAACAATATATAAACTATTTTTAGAAAAATTCATTTTATGAAAAAAAATTTTATAATTTTCCTATCTTATATAATTATTTTTTTTAATTCTAATCTTTTAAGTAATGAAAATAAGCAGATTTTAAAAATCGGTCTTTTGGCGCCCTTAAGTGGGGAATATAAAGAATTAGGAAACTCACTTTTATACTCTCTGCAACTTGCTCTTGATGAAATAGATGATAAAAGCGTTTTTATTATACCTAGAGACTCTGGGTTCAATAACAAAGAAAAAATTGAAGATGCTATCAGAGACATTAGATCTCAAGGAGCTAACATAATTATTGGACCGATTAATTATGAAGATTTTAAAAATGTAAAAAAATTTAGTGATATAATTTTTATATCTCCATCTAATATTAATCCTGAATTCAATGATAATATTATAAGTATTGGAATAAGCCTAGAGTCACAGCTTTTAGCTTTATCTAAATTTGTAAAAAAACAAAAAAAAACCAAAACGGTAATTATGTTTCCTAAGAATCAATATTCAAAATTAATTGAAACAAAGTTGAAAAAACTTAATTTGCAAAATTCAAAAGTTTTTAAGTATAGTTCAAATCCAGAAGTTCTTACAGGTGAAATAGAAATTCTAACTAATTACTCTCAAAGAAAAAAAAATTTAGATATGAGAAAAAAAATGTATGAAGATAAAGAGGATGAGCAATCAATTAAACAACTTGAAAAATTGAATCAATTATACACGTTAGGTGAGGTAAATTTTGACTCTGTAATCATAATAGATTTTGGAAACAATTTGAAAAGTGTTTTAACATCTTTGGTATATACTGATGTTAACCAAGATAAAGTTTTATTTACCACAGTTAATCAATGGTTTGATGAAAGTATATTTTACGAAAATACAATTAGAAATTTGTATTATCCGTCTGTAAATTATAAAGAATTCAAAAAATATAATCAAACCTACTTCAAAAAATTTAAAAAATATCCTAATGAAATTACAATTCTAACTTATGACGCATTGGGATTAATTTACTATGCTTGGAAAACTAATGGAGAGATAAATTCTATAAATGATTTTTCTTTTAAAAATAAAATTAAAGGTAAAATTGGTACATTTAGTTTCAAAGACAAAAAAGTTACTCAAGAATTAGCTATTTATAAAACAGATATAGATAAATTTATAAAGTTTTAATTTTTTTCTTTAACATTTTAAATGCAATATACCTGTGGTCAATTTTAATTTTTCTCGATTTTATCATTTCTCCAAAAGTTTTTTTATAATTACTTGGAACAAATATTGGGTCATAACCGAAACCGTTTTTGCCCAAAATTTTCTTTGAAATAGTCCCTTTCAACCTTCCAGTGACATTAATCGTTTTTTTTTTTGGATATTTCAAAGAAAGACTGCACACAAAAGTTGCAGACCTATTTTTTTTGCTCTTCATCTTTTTTAATATGTACTTCATGGCCTTTAGAAAACCACCGTGTTTTTTTGCAAGTCTTGCTGAATAAACACCAGGTTTTTGATTTAGAGCCTTTATACATAATCCAGAGTCATCAGATATCACCGGGTAATCAACATATTTTGAAAAAAAATTTGCTTTGAGCTTAGAATTTGAAATAAAGGTTTTTCCCGTCTCTTTTGGACTGGGAATTTTAAGATTAATAGGATTAATCTTACGAAATTTTCTTGATATCAAAAATGATATTTCCTTGAATTTTCCTTTATTATGGGTGCCAATTAATATTTTTTTCATTTCTACCTAGTAATTTAATAAATATTTACTATATAGCAATCAGATGTCAGAGAATAACGAAAAAAATTTAGATAAAACTGAAGATAAAAAGAAAGATTTCTCCAAAGAAAATAAGGTGGAACTTACTGTAGACCAAAAATTGAAAGATACTGAGGATAAACTTCTTAGATCTTTGGCTGAAATTGAAAATCAAAGAAGAAGGTTTGAAAAAGAAATTAAAGATGCTTTTGATTTTGGTTCTTTTAATTTTGCAAAAGAAAGTCTTGCTATTCTTGATAATTTAGAGAGAGCAAAAAATGCTATAAAAAATGATGAAATTTTAAAAAAAAATAAAGATTTAGAAAAATTTTTAGATTATATCTCAATTACTGAAAAGGACTTGGTTTCAATATTTGAAAGAAATAGAATTAAGAAAATTCAAGCTAAGGGAAAAAAGTTTGACCCTAACCTTCATCAAGCAATGGCAGAAATTGAGGATGACAAATCTGAGGTTGGAACTATAGTTCAAGAAATTCAATGTGGCTACATGTTGGGAGACAGGTTGTTAAGACCAGCATTAGTAGGGGTTGCAAAAAAAAAGAGTTCAAAAAATGAGGAAAAAAGTGAAAAAAAAGACAAGAATTAACCTTGTAGAAGGAAAAAAAACACCCATATAGAAATCAATAAAAGGAACAAAATAAATGAGTAAAGTAATTGGAATTGATCTAGGAACAACAAATTCTTGTGTAGCCATTATGGACGGTTCACAGGCGAAGGTTCTTGAAAACGTTGAAGGCGCAAGAACAACACCTTCAGTTGTTGCCTTTTTAGAAAATAGTGAAAAACTAGTTGGTCAACCAGCAAAAAGGCAGGCCGTAACTAACGCAGGGGATACTATCTTTGCGGTTAAAAGACTAATCGGGAGGAAATTTGACGGTCCTTCGGTTCAGAAAGATATTTCAAAAGTTCCTTATAAAATCGTAAAATCAGAAAATGGTGATGCATGGGTTGAAGGTAAAGGAAAAAAATATTCACCAGCACAAATTTCTGCTTTTGTATTGCAAAAAATGAAAGAAACAGCAGAAAAGTATTTAGGCCAAGCTGTAACAAAAGCGGTTATTACTGTACCAGCTTATTTTAACGATTCTCAAAGACAAGCTACAAAAGACGCAGGTAAAATCGCTGGTTTAGAAGTTTTAAGAATTATAAATGAGCCCACTGCAGCCTCCCTTGCTTATGGTTTAGATAAAAAAGGTGGTAAAAAAATTGCCGTGTATGATTTAGGTGGTGGAACATTTGATATTTCAATTTTAGAAATTGGTGATGGCGTATTTGAAGTAAAATCTACAAATGGTGATACTTTTTTAGGTGGAGAAGATTTTGATGACGCTATTGTAGAATATCTCGCTACTGAATTTAAAAAAGATAACGGTATTGATTTAAAAACTGACAAGTTGGCTCTTCAAAGGTTAAAAGAGGCGGCCGAAAAAGCTAAAATTGAACTTTCGTCAGCTGCTCAAACAGAGATTAATTTACCATTTATTACTGCGGATAAGTCTGGACCTAAACATTTAAATCTAAAGTTCACTAGGGCTAAACTTGAAGCTTTAGTGCAAAGTTTAGTTGATAGAACTCTAGAACCTTGTAAAACAGCTTTAAAAGACTCTGGTTTTTCAGCTGCAGAGATTAATGAAGTAGTTCTTGTTGGTGGAATGACAAGAATGCCGAAAATAATTGAAACAGTTAAGAATTTTTTCGGAAAAGAGCCGAATAAAAGTGTTAATCCTGATGAAGTAGTTGCAATGGGTGCTGCTATTCAAGGTGGGGTGCTTCAAGGAGACGTTAAAGATGTATTACTTTTAGACGTAACTCCTTTATCACTTGGTATTGAAACTCTTGGGGGAGTATCAACTAAATTAATTGAAAAAAATACTACAATTCCAACAAAAAAAAGTCAGGTTTTTTCCACAGCCGAAGATAATCAACCTGCAGTTTCTATAAGAGTCTTACAAGGTGAGAGAGAAATGGCTGCGGATAACAAAATTTTAGGAAATTTCGAATTAGTTGGTATTCCTCCAGCACCTAGAGGTACGCCGCAAATTGAGGTGACATTTGATATTGACGCTAATGGAATAGTAAGTGTTTCAGCCAAAGATAAAGGTACAGGGAAAGAACAAAAAATACAAATCCAAGCATCTGGAGGTTTATCTGAAGATGAAATTCAGAAAATGGTTAAAGATGCTGAAGCTAATAAAGAAGCAGATAAAAAGAAAAGAGAGACTGTAGATGCAAGAAACCAGGCGGATAGTTTAGTTTTCTCAACAGAAAAAAGTTTAAAAGAACACGGAGACAAAGTTTCAGCTGAGGAGAAAAAGGCTATTGAGAGTAGCATAGCTGAACTCAAAAAATCTTTAGAAGGAACGGATGTTGAGGATATAAAGAAAAAAACACAAAGTTTAATTCAAGTTTCAATGAAACTGGGAGAAGCAGTATACAAAAGTCAACAGAAACCTAATGATAATGACAAAGGGGATGGTGGACCAAAAGATACAAAACCTAGTGAAAAAGATAATGTTGTTGATGCAGATTTTGAAGACGTGAAAGAAGATAAAGAAAAAAGCGCCTAAGATAGAAAATAAGGAGACGTCCTGTGGCTAAAAGAGATTGTTATGATGTCTTAGGTATTCCGCGAGGAGCTTCAAAAGACGATATCAAGAAAGCTTACAGAAAATTAGCACTAAAATACCATCCAGACAAAAATAAAGGCGACAAAGCTTCGGAAGAAAAGTTTAAAGAAGCTAGTGAGGCTTATCACATACTTTCAGACGATAAAAGAAAAGCAAACTATGATCAATTTGGTCATGCAGCATTTGAAGGTGGTGGTGGCGCAAGTGGCTTCCAAGGTTTTGGAGGTTTTGATAGTTCATCATTTTCAGATATCTTTGAAGATTTTTTCAGCGACTTTGGTGGAGGTTCTTCAAGGAGAACAAGCAACAGAGGTGATGATTTAAGGTATGATGTTAGTATTAGCCTTGAAGATGCTTACAAAGGTACCGAAAAAAACGTAAGATATACTACTTACAAAACTTGTAAATCTTGCTCGGGGAGTGGAGCAGCAAAAGGTTCTAAACCAATAAGATGTGATTACTGTTCTGGAAGAGGTAAGGTAAGAACAAACCAAGGTTTTTTTACAGTTCAACAAACTTGTCCTCAATGCAGCGGATATGGTGAAATGATTGGATCACCATGTAAGAGTTGTAGCGGGAATGGAAAAATGCAAGCCAATGAAAACGTAACAGTAAAAATTCCAAAAGGAGTTGATGACGGTACTAGAATAAGGCTTTCCGGTAAGGGTGAAGCAGGATCAAAAGGCGGTTTAAACGGGGATTTATACTTATTCATATCTATAGATAATCACAATATTTTTAAAAGATCTGAGGAAAATTTATATTATGAATTACCTATTTCTTTTTCAGATGCAACATTAGGGACATCAGTAGAAGTACCTTCGATTGACGGTGGTAAATCTAAAATTAAGATTCCTGCAGGAACTCAACATGGGAAACAGTTCAGATTAAAAGGCAAAGGTATGCCTATTCTTAGAAGAAGTTTATTTGGCGATCTTTATATAAGAGTTGTTACCCAAGTACCGACCTCGCTTTCTAAAAGGCAAAAAGAGATTTTAGAGGAATTTAATGAAATCGAAACCAATAAACCGGACCCGGTTATTAAAAACTTTTTTGAAAAAGCTAAGAAATTTTGGAAAAAAACTTAAATTAAATGGAAACTGATCAAATAATATCTGCAATATTTCTAATTGCGGTTCTCGCTTTGGTCTTGCCTGGTTTTTTATCCACTAATAATAAGCTTAAACAATTTTTAAATAATTTATCTATCTGGACTATAATTGTGCTAGTGATTATTGTAGCTATTTATTTTATTAAATAATGAAAAAAATTAACTTAGCAATATCAGGATGCATGGGAAGAATGGGCCAACAACTCATTAAGTCTGTGAAGAAAAATAGATTTTTTAAAATTGTCTCATTAACTGAAAATAGAAAAATAAATAAAAAAGTTTATGGAATTAAGCCTGAACTAAACTCAATTAACTCTTTCAAAAAAGCGAATATAATTATTGATTTTACAGTACCTAAATGCACATTAGAAATTTTAAAAATTGCATCAAAACAAAAGAAAAAAGTTGTGATTGGAACAACAGGTTTTACAAAAAGAGAGGAAAATTTAATAAAGAAATTTTCAAAAAAAATTCCAATACTTAAAGCTGGGAATATGAGCTTAGGCGTAAATTTACTTACGTTTCTAACTGAAGTAGCATCTAGATCCTTGGGGAAAAATTTTTTAAGTAAAGTTTATGAAGTTCATCACAAACGTAAAAAAGATTATCCATCAGGTACCGCGTTGATGTTAGGAAGAGGAGTTGCTTTAGGAAAAAACAAGGATTTTTACAGTTTAATTGGTAAGAAATATTTGAACAAGAAATCATTTCCATATGGAAAAAAAATAAACTTTAATTCAATTAGAAAAGGAGAGGTGATCGGGGAACATGAGGTAGCTTTTTCAAACGGTAAAGAAATAGTTACCCTAAATCACGAGTCATTTGATAGAGCTCTTTACTCTGAAGGTGCGCTGGAGGCAGCAAAATGGTTGATCAATAGAAAAGCAGGCCTCTACTCCATGAGAGATCTTTTAAACTTTAAGTGAATAATAAGGAAAAATCTAAGATCATCATTAGTTTATTAAATAAGACTTATCCAAAGGTTCCTATTCCACTTAATTACAAAAATACTTTTACACTTTTAATATCTGTGCTTCTCTCAGCGCAATGTACCGACGTCAATGTAAATAATGTGACAAAAAACATTTATCCAAAATATTACAAGCCTCATCACTTTGTAAAATTAGGAAGAAAAAAAATTGAGAGATTAATTAAACAAATTGGAATATTTAGAGTTAAAGCCAAAAGTATTTTTTATTTATCTAAAACATTAGTTGAGAAATACGATGGTCAAGTACCTAAAACATATGAAGAGCTAGAACAATTACCTGGTGTGGGACATAAAACAGCTAGTGTGGTAATGTCTCAAGGTTTTGGATATCCGGCTTTTCCAGTTGATACTCACATTCATAGGCTTGCACAAAGATGGGGTCTTACGAGTGGAAAAAATGTTGTGCAAACTGAAAAGGATTTAAAACAAATCTTTCCGAAAAAATATTGGAACAAATTGCATCTTCAAATTATTTGGTACGGTAGAGAGTATTGTAAAGCAAGAGATTGTCATGGAATAACTTGTAAAATTTGCAAAAGGTGCTATCCAAATAGAAGAAGGCCAATTAAAACTAAAAAAGCTTAAAATTATGAAAATTCTTGGTATAGGGAACGCAATAGTAGACGTCATTTGCAAAGTAAATGAAAATTTTATTGAACAAAATTTTTTAACTAAAAGCACTATGAAATTAGTAGATGAAAATGAGTTTAAAAAATTACTTTTAAGTCTCAAAATTGAGGAAACGATATCTGGTGGATCGGTTGCCAATTCTATTGTTGGTCTTTCGCAATTAGGAAATGAAGTAGGTTTTATTGGTAAAATAAATGATGACGAGTTAGGTGCTAAATACGAAGATGGATTGAAAAAAGAGAACGTAAAGTATTTTTATTCAAAAAAGAAAGAAACGGTTCCAACTGGTACTTGCCTAATTTTAATTACGCCTGACTCTGAGAGAACAATGGTTACTTTTTTAGGAACAGCAGGAAAAATTAATGAGCGAGATATTGATGTTAGTGCCATTAAAAATAGTGAAATACTTTTTCTTGAAGGTTATTTATGGGATGAAGGAGAACCCCGAAAAGCCTTTGATAAGGCAATAAATAATTCTAATAAAGTTGCGATGTCACTTTCAGATTTATTTTGCGTAAAGAGACATAAGTCTAGTTTTCTTGAGTTAGTAAAAAATAATTTAGATATCACTTTTGCAAATGAGCAGGAAATTATGTCTTTAATAAATACTAAAAAAATTGAAGATGTAATTGAATTTTCTAAAAGTACAAAAAAACTTTTAGTCGTAACACGAGGTGATAAAGGGGCGATAGCAATAAATGATGACGTTGTAGTGGAATGCAATGCTAAAAAGGATATTAGGCTAGTAGATTTAACTGGAGCTGGAGATTTATTTGCAAGCGGTTTTCTCCACGGACATATTAACGGAACATCGCTGATGGAAAGTTTAGAAAAAGGAACTGAAATGTCTTCAAAAGTAATTCAAACAATAGGTGCAAGATTAAGTTAATTATTTCTTTTTTCTTTTAAAACTTCCCTTACCTTTCTTAGGTTTAATTACTCTTTTTCGATATTTTTTCGAAAAAAGATCTACAGCTATTTTATTTCTTTTTTTCAAAGCTTATAACCATCTTTTGTATTAACTATGAAATTTTCATCTTTAAATAAATTGTTTATTTTCTTTCTTAATCTATATATATGAGTTTCAACGGTATGCGTATCTGCCTCTGATGAGTAGTGCCAAACTGTAGATAAAATTAAATTTTTTGATAGCGGTTTGTTTTTTTTTGAAAAGAGTTCTATAAGTTGAACTTCTTTTTCAGTCAAAATAATTGATTTATCATTTTTAATTAATTTTTTCTCATTTTTATCCAATAGATAACCTTTTACTTTAATAGAAGAATTCTGATGAAATTTTTTTTTAATGGCAGCTTGTTCAACAACTTTATTTAAATCATTCAAAGTTGTAGGAAGATTTATAACGTGATCAAAGTTTTCAATTAATTTATCTTTTGAATTTAAAGCCAATATTTTTATAATTTGCAATTTATCTAAATTATTTATCTTTTTAAAATTTTGGATATCTTGATTATGACAAATTAATACATCTATATTATCAGGAATCATAACGGTTAACTTATTTTCGTTAGAAAATAAGTTAAACTTTAAAAAAGTCTTAAGTTCGTTTAAAGTACTTATAAAATGGGATGGTCCAATAATCAAAACATTTAGTTTGTGCATATAATAATTAAAAATAAGATATTATCCTACGGGAACTATAAAGTAAAATGTGCAGTTGGTAAAAGGGGAATAGGAATTAAATTAAAAGAGG
This sequence comes from uncultured Pelagibacteraceae bacterium, assembly GCA_902557775.1. Lineage (GTDB taxonomy): Bacteria > Pseudomonadota > Alphaproteobacteria > Pelagibacterales > Pelagibacteraceae > Pelagilacustribacter. The sequence continues at coordinate 163,452 of CACEBD010000001.1, read as the reverse complement.
GAGACTTAATTACTCCTAAAGGTATTTATAAGATTACAAAAATCTTCATAAGAAAAGACAGAATAAAAAATTTAAGAACAAAAATTAAAACTTTCCCAATAAAAAAAAATATGGGTTGGTGTAATGATCCGAATTCTAAAAGTTACAATAGACTTATAAAATATCCCTTTAATCCCACATTTGAAAAACTATTTAGAAAAGATAACATCTACGATGTTGTTGTGGTTTTAAATTATAATATGAAACCTGTAGTTAGGAACAAAGGAAGTGCTATATTTTTACATATTTCAAAAAAAAATTATTCATCAACGCAAGGCTGCATTGCTATAAACAAATCTCATATTAAAAAACTAGTTATGTTGATTTCAAAAAGTACAAAAGTAAAAATAGTTTAACCCCTATTTCCGAAAATTAAGCTTCCAATCCTTACAAACGTTGCATTATTTTTAATCGCTTCATAGTAGTCTGCTGACATCCCCATACTTAACTCTTTTAAAGATAGAGAGTTATTTAATTCGTCTAAAATTTTAAAATATTTATTTGTATTGTTATCGTTAGGTGGAATAACCATTAAACCTATAACATTAAGGTTTTTTTCTTTAATGCAATAATTATAAAAATTGTCTAATTCTTGTGCTTGCACGCCTGATTTCTGTAGTTCGTTACCGATATTAACTTGAATAAAATATTTAAGCTTTTTACCTAAATTTTGTTCTTCCTTTGACAGTATGTCAGCAAGTTTTTGATTATCAAGTGAGTGAATGTAATCGAATATCTCGACAGCTTTTTTTGCTTTATTACTTTGTAATTTTCCTACCATATGGAGGTTTAATGAATTATTGCTATTTTTCAGTTCGCTCCACTTAGAAAATGCCTCTTGTACTTTATTCTCACCAAAATGTTTATGACCGTAGTCTATCAAAGGCTGAATATGATTTAGTGCAAAAGTTTTACTTACTGCAACAATATTAACAGGCCTAATAGGTTTGATAGATGTTATATTAGATTTTATTTTATTAAATCTTTGAATTATGGTGTTCATATGTTTGCTTTTAAAAAAAAATATTTTTTAATAATTGAGAGTATCAAAGATTTGAATTTAAGAAATATAAAAAAACATAATAAGTTTAACATTATTTACAGAAATTTTAAAAAATCAGAAAATATTAATGATGTTAAAAAATTTAGAAAACAATGTAAATTAAAACAAATTAATCTTTTTATTGCAAACGATACTAAACTAGCTATTGCAATAAAAGCTGATGGACTTTATGTTTCGGCCTTTAATAAAGATCTTAAGACACTTCATTTTAAAAAAAATAATTTTTCAATTATCGGGTCAGCTCATAGCATGAAAGAGATAAAATTAAAAGTTCTCCAAGGATGTAATTATATCTTATTATCTAAGCTGTTTAAGGTAGATTATGATGATAAAGCTCCGCATTTAGGCATAATAAAGTTCAACATTTTCTGTAAAAAGATTTCAAAAAATTTTGTTGCTTTGGGTGGTATAAAGATCGAGAAATTGAACTATTTAAAACACATTAACTGTAAATCAATTGCTATTTTATCAGAACTAAAAAAAAAGCCGGCTAACATAGTTAACCGGCTTTTTTAAATTTAAAATACTAGATTATTAAAATGCCATAGCTACTGAAAATACAGTATCTTTAACATCTTTTGAATCTGAGTATTGAACGTTTTCGTGATCGTTCATAGCAATCGCTAAAGTCATACCACCCATTGTGTAAGCTGCTTGAAGTCCTGTTGACTCAAGATCATACATAGTAGTTGATGAAGTTTTTAACGTTGGCTCTGATTTTTCTTGCTCATAAGAGATAGAAAGTTCATCGTTTACGTTCACAGCTGCAGACATTTTAGTTGCTTCTAAAGACTCTAAATAGTTAGCAGAAGCGTGTGTCTTCATTGCTGTTGCTAAGTAACTTTTGCTGTAACCTAATGATACTGGACCTACTGCATAAGTTGCGTAGTATGAACCTGATTCAGCTTCTTGTGCTGTTGAGTTCAATTGACCAGATATATCTAAGTAGTCAGCTCCAATTGTTAAACCTTCTAACATTGGGATTTCAGCAATTGTCACTTGGTAGTGAGTTGCAGAGTCACCCATATTAGCTATAGTTTGTGTTAATGGAGCAGCTGCTGTATTCCAGAAGCTTGCACCAGTACCTGGATTTACTTGTGTTACTGCATTAGCACCACCTGCTGCTTTGTAGTCGTTAACACCACTTGTCATAGATGGAGCGTAAGCTATTTTAGCTGTGATACCGAAAGGTATTAAACCAGCTGGCGTGTGATATTGAAGTGTATTCATACCACTGATGTCCCAAGTATCCACCATACCTTCATTGTATGAAGTGTCTGACGGTCTTGAAATTACTGATTGAGATGCAGTGTTATCTGTATCTAAACCACCTTCAGAAATAAATACACCAACAGTACCGAAACCGCCTGTTAATGTTAATTTAGCATCATCTTGTACAGTTGCACCGTCAATGTCTTGAGCATATGACCAAGTCATTCCGTTATCCAACTCACCTGTCGCTGATAAACTAAATTCGTTAGTGACACCTAAACCTTTGTCAGCTTCTACCTTACCTGATGCACCATCTGATGATCCTATAGCGTAAGAAGCTTTAGCAGAACCAGTGATTGATAACTCACCAGCGTTTGCTACTGAAAAAGATAAAGCTGTTAGTGCTACTAACAATACTTTTAATGTTTTCATGTTTTTCCTTTTGTTAATTTATAAATTAATTTATAAAAATTAATCTTGCCGAATATACAAAAAGATAGGTAAAATAGGGTTTTTTGGGACTTAAAAGCTTAATTATTCCTTTAGGTGTGGTAATTTTACAACAATTAAAAAGTGTTGATTTTATTGAATTTTTTGACAATAAGGATTTAAATTAGATTATAATGGGCGTTATAATTTTTTTATCAACTAAAGCTTGTAATCAGGGATATTTTAGAAGTATGAAAAGTAGTTTATCAAAAAAAATTTTAGTGATCATAAGTATTTTTATGATGACTGCTCTTAATTCTTGTAATGGTTTTTTTAAATACTCACCTGCTAGAGACAATCCAACAAAAGGCACCGATAGAGCTAAAAAAAATGTTGAAGAAGGTAGAGGTGTGAATTTAGGTGGATTAGCTCGAGGCGGAAGGGGTACAAATTATGAATTTAGTACTTCTAATCCAATGTGGAGAGCATCTCTTGAAATTTTAGATTTTCTTCCAATGACAACGGTAGATTATTCTGGAGGAATAATTATATCAGACTGGTATTCAGACAATAATAATTCTAACAAGGATTCAATAAAGATTACAATTAGATTTCTTTCAAACGAAATAAGAAGCGACAGTCTCAAAATTATTGTGCATAAAAAAAATTGTAAAAGTGACTTAACTTCTTGTACGATTAATATTCTAGAAAATTCTTCTATCAGTCAGGAACTTAGAAGTTCAATAATAAAAAAAGCTAGCCTTTTACAAAAAGATAGCAAAAAAAAGAACTAACAAAATAAATGGAAAGAGTTAATTTTCAAGCTATTGAAAAAAAATGGCAAAAGAAATTTTCCTCATTAAAATTATCAAATCCAAAAGGTGAAAAATTTTATTGTTTAGAAATGTTTCCTTATCCTTCAGGTAAAATTCACATGGGTCACGTGAGAAATTATACAATTGGAGACGTGATAGCTAGGTATAAATATTTAAATGGTTTTAATGTTCTTCATCCAATGGGTTGGGATGCTTTTGGCTTACCTGCAGAAAATGCTTCCAAACTTAACAATTTACACCCAAAAGACTGGACTAATAAAAATATAAAAATAATGAAAGATCAATTAAAACTTTTGGGTTTATCAATTGATTGGGATTTAGAAATTTCGACATGTGATAAAGAATATTATAAACATCAACAATCAATATTCATTGACTTTTACAATCAAGGTTTAGTTTCGCGAAAGGAAACCTATGTAAATTGGGATCCTATAGAGAAATCTGTTCTTGCTAATGAGCAAGTAATTAATGGCAGGGGGTGGAGATCTAATGCTATAGTTGAGAGAAAGAAATTGTCTCAATGGTTTTTTAATATAACTAAGTTTTCTGAAAGCCTTTTAGAGGACTTAACAAAATTAGAAGGGTGGCCTGACAAAGTTAAGTTAATGCAAGCAAATTGGATAGGAAAATCTTTTGGATGTGAATTAAATTTTGAAATCGAGAATACCTCAGATTCTGTAAAAGTTTTTACAACCAGGCCTGATACTATTTTTGGTGCTAGCTTTGTTGCTCTATCCGTTGATCACCCATTTAACAAAAAGTTCAATCAAAATAAATCATTTTTAGAATTCAAAAATGAGTGCAATAAATCAGGCACAACAGAAGAAGCAATTGCTAACGCAGAAAAACTTGGATTCAACACAAAATTATTTGTAAAACACCCTTTTATTAAAGGAAAAAAAATACCAATTTATTTTGCTAATTTTGTTTTGATGGACTATGGAACGGGCGCGATCTTTGGTTGCCCAGCTCATGATCAAAGAGATTTTGAATTTGCGAAAAAATATAATCTTGAAATTATCAAAGTTGTTTCAGATAATGATGATAAAAAAGAATTAATTGAGGCATTCATTGGGAATGGCAAGTTGATAAACTCTGACTTTCTCAACGGCCTTAAAGTTGACGATGCAAAATCAAAAATTATTAACGAAATAGAAAAAAGAGGAATTGGATCAAAAAAAACTTTATATCGATTAAAAGATTGGGGTATTTCAAGGCAAAGATATTGGGGGTGTCCAATCCCAATGATTTATCTAGAGGACGGAACGATTGTACCAGTTGATAAAAGTGAGCTACCAGTAGTATTACCAGATGACATTGACCTTTCTACTCAAGGAAATCCTTTGGAGTCTCATCCAAATTGGAAAATGACCACGCAAAAATCTACTGGGAAAAAGGCAACTAGGGAAACGGATACTCTTGATACTTTCGTTGACTCATCTTGGTATTTTATGCGATTTTGCTCTCCAAAATACAAGAATGGTCCTTTTGATGAAAAAAAAATCAATTACTGGATGCCAGTCGATCAATATATTGGTGGAATAGAGCATGCGATACTCCATTTGTTATATTCAAGATTTTTTACTAAAGGTATTAATAAATTTAATAAAAACATTAACATTAATGAACCATTTAAAAATCTTTTTACTCAAGGAATGGTTTGCCATGAGTCTTATAAAGATCTTAATGGAGAGTGGTTATACCCAGAGGAAGTGGAACGAAAAGACAATAAAAACGTAATTAAAAGAAAAGATAAAACTAAAGTCATAGTTGGCCCCCCTGAGTCAATGTCAAAATCTAAAAAAAATACTATTGACCCTGAAACAATGATTAAACAGTATGGCGCAGACGCTGTGAGGTGGTTTATTTTATCTGACAGTCCACCCGAAAAAGATATTCAATGGTCTGATGCAGGTGTAGCATCAGCGAATAAATTTTTACAAAAGATTTGGAATTTAAATTTTGTAATTAAGAATAAAAGTGACGGTAGTTCAGACAAAGAACAGGAGAAAAAATTTACCCTAGGAATTAAAAACTATGTAAATAAAATTGACTCATCAATTAAAAACTTTAGGTTCAACGTATCGATTGCACAATTTTATGAAATATATAATTTTTTTAAAGAAAATTTAGAAAAAAAGATTAGCGACAAACTATTAAAGGAAAGTATTATAGAGGTAATGAAGCTTATGATACCTTTTACACCGCATTTAGCTCATGAATGTCTTGAATTGGCGAATTGCAAAACACCTAATAAATGGCCCACTGTGGAAAAAAACATTTTAAAGGAAATAAATTTAGCAGTGCAAATTAATGGGAAAACAAGAGACATTATTTCAGTAAAAAAGGATTTTTCTGAAAAAGAAATAGATAAGTTAGTGTTAGATAATTCTAAAGCAAAGAAATATATTGAAAATAAAAAAGTTATTAAAAAAATATTTGTAAAAAATAAAATCATAAATTACATAATTACTAATTGATGAAAATAAAAACTTTTTTAATTTTAATTTTATCTATTGGGCTTTTATCTAACTGTGGATATAAAGTTCTTGATAAGTCTAGTTTAGCTAAATTTAATATTGTTGAGTTAAATTCAACCGGAGATAACAAAATTAATTTTTTAATTAAAAATCAATTAAGAAATAAAATCACAAATAATCAAGAAGAAAATGAAATTATCATCGATCTTAAAACTGTAAAGACAAAAAATATTAAAGAAAAAAATATTAACAACCAAATTACGAAATATGAAATTATTATAGTTTCTACAGTTAAAGTGAATTTTATTAATAAAAATGTTTCAGAAATAATTCAGATTTCATCAAATGGAGATTATGATGTTGTTTCAAATCAAGCAGAAACAATCAATAACCAAGATAACTTAGAAAAGTTTTTAGCAGAAAAAATTTCTGAAAACATTCTTTCTAGACTAATCATACTTATAAATGATCTATAAAAGTTATAAAGTAGAAGGAAATACAAATGAAATCAGGCAAAAAATAATTTTATTTTATGGCGAAAATTTCGGTCTTAAAAATTCTTTTAAAAATGAAATTAAATCGACTTACAATCTAGCTGAGATTCTTATATTTCATCAAGAGGAAATTAAGAAAAATAATCAATTACTATTAAACGAAATTACTGAAGATTCTTTGTTTCAAAAAGATAAGATTATTTTAATTTACCAGGCAGACGATAAAATTTATGAACTTATTGATGAAGTGCGTGAATTTAATTCAAATCAAAAAATTTTTTTATTTGCTGATAATTTAGACAAAAAATCAAAGTTAAGAAATAACTTTGAAAAATCTGATAATTATGCATGTATTGCATGTTATAATGATAATGAACTAACTATCAAAAAATTGATTTTTGAAAAACTTAGAGGTTTCACAGGATTAACGCCAGAAAATTTAAATATTATTGTAGATAAAAGTAATTTAGACAGAGTAAAACTCGATAATGAAATAAATAAAATTTATTCATTTTATCAAAATAAAAAAATAGAAACTAACTCATTAAATGAACTTCTTGATTCATCGGTAAATGATGATTTTAGTATCTTAAAAGATGAGGCTTTAAAAGGTGATAAGGTAAGAACAAATAAAATGCTTAGAGATACAATTATTGAGGCAGATAAGAATATTTTTTATTTAAATCAAATTAATCTCAGACTTACAAAACTTTTAGAGATCAATAAAAAAAATGAAAATAACAAAAATCTTGAAAAATCGATTTCCGATCTAAAACCTCCAATATTCTGGAAAGATAAACCTAATGTATTGGCTCAAGCCAAAAAATGGCGCTCAGATAAAATTAGAGATATGTTAAATAAAACACATGATCTTGAGCTCAAAATTAAATCTAACAGCTTAATTGATAAGAACATTTTGCTTAAAAATTTAATCGTGGATATCTGTAATCAAGCTAACTCTTAGTTAAAAGATCTGAAACTAGCTCAAATTGATCTAGATCTTTGTACTCTATTATTATTCTTCCTGAATTGCTTTTCTTATTAATTATGTTGACTTTAAGTCCGAGAATTTTTTCAATACGCTCCTGGGTCTTTAAAATATTAGTGTCTATTTTCTTTTCTCCTTTACCGTCTTTCTTATTTCTAATTAGATACTCAACTTTTCTGGCACTATAATTTTTGGAAACAATTTCTTCTGCTATTGATGATGCATTAGAAATACCAATTAATGGTCTAGCTTGGCCTGAAGTTAGCGAACCCTCTTCTAACATAGCTATAACATCGCTTGGTAAAGTTAATAATCTCATTGTATTGCTTATGTGACTTCTACTTTTTGACATTAATTTTGAAATGCTTTCATGGTCATATTTAAATTCCTCATTTAATCTTTTATAACCACGCGCCTCCTCAATTGGATTAAGATCATCACGTTGAATATTTTCAACTATAGCAACTTCTAAAGATTCAACATCACTTAAATCTAAAACTGTGACTGGTATTTCATGCAGTCCGGCACGTTGAGCGGCAAGCCATCTTCTTTCACCTGCAATTATTTCATATTTACCATCTCCTATCTTGCTTCGCCTAACAGCTATAGGCTGAATAATCCCATTCTTTTTTATAGAATTTGCTAATTCATCGAGCTTATCCTCGCTAAAACTCTGCCGAGGTTGATAAGGGTTTCTACTTAAATCGCTTATTGATATTAAATTTGATTGCTTCGATTCTTGAGGTTTTTCGACGTTTTTTTGATCTCCAAATAAAGCTGATAATCCTCTGCCTAGACCCTTTTTTTTTCCGGTGCTCATGCTGCACTTTCTATGTGGCCGTTTTTCATAAACTCTTCAGCAAGTTTAAAGTATGACTTACTTCCAACGCAATTTTTGTCATAAATAACACACGGCAATCCATGAGATGGAGCCTCTGACAATCTAACATTTCTTTGAATTACAGTTTGATAAACTTTTTCTTTAAAATAATTCCTCGCCTCTTTATCTACTTGAGACGACAATTTATTCCTTTTATCAAACATCGTTAATAAAATCCCTCTGATAGATAAAGTTGGATTCAAATTTTCTTTTATTCTATCTATTGTTTTAACAAGTTGTGTTATGCCTTCTAGTGCAAAAAACTCAGTTTGTAATGGTACCAGCAACTCATCTGATGCTACTAAAGCCATTATTGTTAAAAGACTTAATGATGGTGGACAGTCTATAAATATATTATCATAATTTTCGAGTAAACCTTTCCTCTCAGCAGAGAGAATTTCTTTTAGTACAAATGCTCTATTAGAGTCGTTAGCTGTTTCAACTTCAAGCCCAGATAAGTTTACGTGAGAACCAATTATATCCAAATTTTCAATTTCAGTTTTTTGTATTACATCATTAATGCTAATTTTTTTTATTAGAAGATTATAAATATTTTTAGTCTCGTCGCTGTTACTTTTTCCTAAACCCGTTGTTGCATTTCCTTGTGGATCTAAATCTACAACTAAATTATTTTGACCCAAAATGGACAGAGAAGCTGCTAGGTTTATTACTGTGGTTGTTTTACCCACTCCACCTTTCTGATTTATGATCGCTATTGTTGTAGGTGATGACATTTAATTATTAATTTCCATCAAAATTATTTTTGAATCTTTATTTGTCATGCTGGTTTCTAATTTATAAGGGTATTTTTTTGTTTTAAAAGAATTATTTATTTCTTCCTGTGCATTTTGACCTTTCAGAATCATTAATTTATAAGGCTTTTTTGCAATTTCACGTGAAACTTGTATTATTTTGTCTAATTTTTTAAAAGCACGGCAGATGATAATCTCGGAGTCTATAACTTGATCTCTGACATCTCCTAAAACCTCTGCATTTAAACTTAATTCATCAATTGCACGCATTAAGAACCTTCTTTTGACTGGTGACTTTTCATACAATTTCACGTGAAAAGCCTTATTTTTATTGAATATTTCAACTACTAGACCCGGAAATCCTGCGCCTGTACCAAGATCAGCCATAGAATTGACGTTAAAATCAATAAACTTAACCAATTGAGCTGAGTCAAGTACATGTCTATGCCAAATTTGACTCTCGGTGCTTTTAGCGATTAAATTATAATTTTGATTTTCTTTTAAAACTAGTTTTGTGAACATTTTAAGCTTTTCAATTGAATGATCGCTAAAATTAAGGCTCTTTTTGAGAATATTTATGACTTCAAGCTGCTGCATTAAGCAGTGGCTTTATATCTAAGTTTTTTAATGTGTGAAAGAAGAATAATTACAGCTGCAGGCGTAACGCCATCAATACGAATAGCTTGGCCTAGAGTTTTAGGTTTCACCTGAAGAAGCTTGCTCTTAATCTCATTAGATAGGCCACTCAGTTTTTCATAATCTATACCCTCAGGTATAATAACGGACTCGTCTTTCTTAAAAGACTCTATATCTCTATCTTGTCTGTCGAGATAACCCATATAATGAGCATCTGTTACAACTTGGTTTTCTATATGCCTTGGAAAACTTGGAATGTCAGGAAACACATGCCTTATTTTTGTCATATTTACTTTTCGCTGGCCCATAATCTCTAAGCAAGATCTTTTTACTCCATCCATGGCAATTTTAATATCATATTTCTTAGCTTGATTAGGTGATAAATAATTATTTTTTAAAATTGAATTAAGAGCCAAAATATTTTTTTTCTTTTCATTAAATATATTTTTTCTTTCGAACTTCACTAAATTTAGATTGATACCAAAGTCAGTTAGTCTTTGATCAGCATTATCGGCTCTTAAAGTTAGTCTATATTCGGCTCTAGATGTAAACATTCTATAAGGTTCTGTTACTCCTTTAGTAATGAGGTCATCAATCATAACACCAATATATGAAGTTGATCGATCTAAAATAAACTCCTCTTGATTTCGAATTTTTAAAGCAGCATTAATCCCTGCTATCAAACCTTGAGCTGCAGCTTCTTCATACCCTGTAGTTCCATTTATTTGTCCAGCAAGAAATAATGAATTAATTTTTTTGGTTTCTAAGGTTGCTTTTAACTCCCTTGGATCCACATAATCATACTCAATTGCGTATCCTGCCCTCTTCATCTTAACATGTTCTAAACCCTTTATTTTACTCAATATTTTAAGCTGTATCTCCTCTGGAAGGGAGGTTGATATACCATTTGGGTAAATAGTATTGTCCTTTAATCCCTCTGGTTCTAGGAATATTTGGTGTTTTTCTTTTTCCTTAAACTTAACAATTTTATCCTCAATAGATGGACAATACCTAGGCCCTACTCCCTTTATTTTTCCTGAATACATTGCGCTTCTTGAAATGTTTTCACTGATGATTTTATGAACATCATTATTTGTGTAAGTCATCCCACATTTAATCTGCTTATTGTTAATCTTGTTCGTCAAGAAAGAGAAATAGTAATGATCATCATCAGCAGGCTGCATTTCTAAGTCATCATAATCAATTGTATCACCATCCAGTCTTGGAGGTGTTCCGGTTTTTAATCTTCCAATTTGCATTTCAAATTTTGCAAGTTGTTCACTTAAACCGGTAGATGGTTTTTCATCATACCGACCAGCTGGTATCTGTGTTTCACCTATATGTATTAAACCATTCAAAAAAGTTCCCGTAGTAAGTATTAGTTCTTTAGATCTTATTTCTTTACCACTCTGACAAATAAATCCTATAACTTTGTTATTATCAAATAAAAATTTTACTACTGGATCAGCTACAACTTTTAAATTTTCATAATTTAATAAAATCTTTTGCATATTCTCTTTATAAAGAGCTCTGTCTGATTGAGTCCTTGGTCCTTGCACAGCTGGGCCACGACTTCTATTTAATAATCTAAATTGAATACCTGATTTATCAGCTACTACACCCATCACACCATCTAAAGCATCAATTTCTCTTACAAGATGCCCTTTACCAAGACCTCCTATAGCGGGATTACATGACATTTCGCCAATAGTCTCTATTTTATGAGTAAAAAGAGCAGTATTTACGCCCATTCTAGCGGAAGCTGCTGCTGCCTCACATCCGGCATGTCCTCCACCTATAACCACTACATCATAGCTTTGTTTTGTCATGTTGTGAATGTAAACGTCTAGATTAAGAATACAAGTAGTATTTTATTTACCGATACAGAAGTCTTTAAATATAGATCCAAGTATTTCTTCAACATCTACCTTGCCAACGATACAGCCTAAATGCCTTGTGGCCATTCTTAGGTCTTCTGCTGCTAATTCGAGGTCTTTGTTTTGATCCTTTTTAAGAAACTTATCAATTTCTTTTAGACAATCATTAAGCTTAACTCTATGCCTCTCTCTAGTAATTAAAGCGCTATTATTCGATGAAAATTTTTTACTTAATTTAGCTTTAACCAAATTAATTAATTTATCAATATTTTTATTACTTTTTACTGAAGCTAAAACTGTATCAACATTAAATTTGTGATTTTGCTTATCTGAGACATCTGATTTATTTAAGAGAATTATAGTATCTTTATTAATCATACTTTGTATTTCTTGATTAATTTTTTTTGATGAATTATCGATGACTACTATATTTAAATCTGCTTCTTTTGATTTACCTAAAGCTAAAGAAATACCTTTTTTTTCAACTTCGTTTTTAGCTTCTCTTATACCAGCAGTATCAGCCAGAATTACAGGGTAACCATCTAAATTTAGATAAGTTTCTATAACATCTCTTGTTGTTCCAGCTTCATCTGAAACAATAGCTACTTCTCTTTTTGAAAGTAAATTTAATAATGATGATTTCCCGGCATTAACTTCTCCTGTAATTGAAACTCTGAAACCGTCTCTAATTTTTTCTCCAACTTTGTTATCTTCAATAATTTTTGTAATTTCTGAATGAATTTCTTTAATTGATTTGTGGGCGTCTTTTAATACTTTTTCTGGAAGATCTTCTTCTGCAAAATCAATTTTAGCTTCTATAAAAGCAAGTGATTTTATTATTTTTTCCCTCAAGTCATTATAATAATTTGATACATTTCCCTGAACTAATTTAACTGCTTGTTGTCTTTGTAGTTCCGTCTCGGAGTGGATTAGGTCTCCTATACTTTCTGCTTTTAACAAATCGATTTTATCATTTTGAAATGCAATTTTAGTGAACTCACCTGGTTCGGCTAATCTGCAGTTTTTTTGCTCTGACAGAACTCTCAATAAGGCGTTTATAACTGCATTGCTGCCATGAATTTGTAATTCTGCTAAATCTTGGCCAGTATAGCTATTTGGCCCTGGAAACCACAATAATAGAGCCTCCGGATCTATTACATTGCCGTTGTTAGGGTCATAGAACTTACAAAAATTAACTTCGTTCGACTTTATATCTTCAGACTTAGTCAAATTTTGACAAATCTTAAGTGTTTCACTGCCTGATATTCTAACGATAGCTATTCCGGAGGGTCCTCTACCCGAAGATAAAGCATAAATGTTCATTGAATTATAATGATAAACCTCGATTAGAGATTATTTTACTGAATTTTTTTAATATCTCATTGTTCTTAATATTTTTTACAATTATTTCTTTAAAGGGATCTAAATATTTATTTTGTTTAAAAAAGCTATGAGTAGCATCAACACCTAAACTCATAATAGTATTTTCGGGTTTTCTACTATTATAAAAGTCATTTAACGCATAACTATTTTTTATAGATATACCTAGCTCTACATAATATTTAATAATTTCTTTTAATTTTTTAATATCCCTAAGAACAAGATTAAAACCTTGTCCAGCTACAGGATGAATAGTGTGCAAACCCTCTCCAAGAATTAATATATTTTTTTGATGATACTGTCGTCTTAAATTAAGAGAGATGGGATACGACTGAATATTGCTAATAGTGATATCTTGTTTACTCTTTAATATTTCTACTATTTTATTTTTAACTAAAGTCGTAATTTTTCTTGAATTATTTTCAAAAAAATATTTTTTTACACTCCAAACAAAAGAGAAGTAATTTTTTGAAAAAGGTAATATAGCTAACGGACCTTCTTTTAAAAAGAATTGGCTTGTGTTGAGTGTCTTAAAATTATGTTTTACATATCCTGTTATAGCTATTTCTTTATAATCTTTCTTTATAGATCTAATTTTTGTTATATTATTGTAAATTTTAGATTGTCTGCCTAAACAAAGAATAGTTAAATCATAATTTTTTAACTCATCTAAGCTTTTTGTATCCTTTCTTATTAATTTAATTTTATTTTTTGAAATTTCTTTCAATAATAAACTTTTAACTTTGTCATTTTCGAAAACATACATAAGATTGGAATTTACTTCGTTAAGATTTAAAAAATTTATTTTTTCTTTTGCAGTTTCATAAAAAAGCTCAATTTTTTTTGAAGGCCAGAATAACTTTTGTTCTAAGCTAGTAATATTTTGATTGACGAACTTATAATTTGAATCTGAAATGGCAGTAGTCCTTTTATCTCCATTTTTTCGGCCTTTTTTAGCTATTAAGTTTACCTCTATACCCGGTAATTTAGCTAAAACTACGGCTGTCATTAAGCCTGATAGACCGTCTCCGACAATGCAAATTTTCTGTTTTATCATATAACAATTTTTAACACTTTCATAAAAATGGTAAAAAGTACGTAATCGATTCGTGATGAATACAAACTTTTTAAATAGTGTAACAAATTTTTTGAAAAAGCGAACCTTTGAATTGCTAGGTTTAATCTTAGTTTTATCAAGTGTCGCACTTGCAATTGCCTTTACAACATATTCTCCTGAAGATCCCTCATTTGTTTATGGAGATAGAAGTTTTGAAATCCAAAATTTTTTTGGGATTTATGGAAGCAGTATCGCAGATTTCTTATTACAAAGTTTTGGATTAGCCTCCTTTTTATTGTCACTTAACTTTTTATTTTGGGGGTTAAATTTGATAATAAAAAAAGAGTTAAGAAGAATAATTTTAAAATTATTTTTAGTTGTAGCTTATTTGACTGTAGGTACAGTTTTTATTTATTTAACATTTAATAATTCATTTTGGTTAATTGATAACGGTAATTCAGGTTTTGTTGGAAAAATTACATATAACTTTATTAATACTTGGGCTCCGTGGATTGATAATACATATTCAATTTATGGACTGCTTTTATTAACAATAATTTTTTTCTCATTTTCAGCTGATATAAATTACAAAAAAGTATTCTCGGTGATTATTTCACTTTTTAGAAGAAAACCTTTAGAAAGTATTGAGCCAGATTTTAGTAAAATTAATATTGAAGATCAGCCACAGACTTTAGAAAAACCACAGCAATCTTTTTTGTTTGACACTGACACAAGTTCTAAAACAGAGCAAGTTACTACGAAAACTAAATATAAATTACCAGATATAAATTATTTAAAAAAAAACTTATCTAAACTTAGTTCTGATGGAAATAAAAATAGTCCAAATGCTGACTTTATGGAAAAAATATTATTAGATTTTGGTATAGATGGAAAAATTAAAACAATTAATAATGGTCCTGTAGTAAACCTTTATGAATTTGAACCAGCACCTGGTGTAAAAGTATCGAAAATAATTAATTTATCAGAGGATTTAGCTAGAAATACGAGTTCGACTTCTACAAGAGTTTCAGTAATCCCGGGAAAAAACACCGTTGGAATTGAAATTCCAAACGAAGAAAGAGAGGGCGTATCACTAAGAGAAATTATTTCTTATGATAAATTTCAAAAGAAAGATGTAAGACTTCCCATAGCGCTAGGTAAAAGTATTTCGGGAATGCCGATTATTGGTGATTTAACATCAATGCCTCATCTTTTAATAGCAGGTACAACTGGCTCAGGTAAGTCTGTTTGTATTAATACTATAATCGTTTCACTGCTTTACAAACTAAGTCCAGATCTTTGTAAATTTATTTTGATTGATCCAAAAATGTTAGAGCTTTCTACTTATGAAGGAATACCTCATTTATTAACTCCAGTTATTACTGATGCTAAAAAAGCTACATCAGCTTTATCTTGGACAGTCAAAGAAATGAACAGCAGATATAAATTAATGAGCAAGGTAGGAGTAAGAAATATTGATGGTTATAATGCTAAGCACAAACTTAAAATGCCTTACATCGTTGTAGTCGTTGACGAGATGTCAGACTTAATGCTCGTAGCTGGAAAAGAAATTGAAAACTACATTCAAAAATTATCACAAATGGCAAGAGCTGCAGGCATCCATATCATCATGGCTACGCAAAGACCAAGTGTTGATGTAATAACAGGTACAATAAAAGCAAATTTCCCGACAAGAATATCTTTCCAAGTAAGTTCCAAGATTGATAGTAGAACAATTTTGGGGGAGCAGGGTGCTGAACAATTACTTGGTAAAGGAGACATGTTATTCATGTCATCAGCAAACAGAATAATTAGAATTCACGGTCCTTATGTTTCTGAACAAGAAATTGAGAAAATTACAAACTCATTAAGGGCGCAAGGAGAGCCAGATTATATGGAAGAAATTACTTCTCAAGAAACGAATGAAAGCTCATTAACCCCCGGAAATGACGTTGATGAGGATGAATTGTTCAATCAGGCTGTAGAAATTATTAAAGCCGAGGGAAAAGCCTCTACAAGTTTCTTACAGAGAAAATTACAGATCGGATATAACAGAGCTGCTAGAATTATTGATATGATGGAAGAAAAAGGTATTGTAAGTAAAGCAAATCATGTTGGTAAACGTGAAGTTCTTTAAAAAAACATTTTTAATCTCGTTTTTTCTATTAATAACAACGAGTTTATTAGCTAGTGAAAAAGATCAAATAGTTACTCAGTTAAATAGCTTAAACTCTTTAGAGTTTACATTTGATCAGTTAATTAATGAAAAAATAGAAAAAGGTAGTTGTCTTTTAGAGTTTCCAGGAAAATTAAAGTGTAATTACTTTGATAAAAAGAAAAAAGAACTAGTTATTAATAATAAGAGGTTAGCAATTACACAAAAAAGGTATAATAAAACTTACCATTATCCTATTTCAAAATCTCCATTCTTAAATATTTTATATAAAGATAAACTTTTAGAAATTATTAAATCCGGAGAATTAGAAGTGAATGATCAAATAATTAAACTTGCTTATTTTGGTGAAAACGAAATTACAGTTTTTTTTGACAAAAAAAATCTTGACTTGAAAGGATGGGAGATTAAAGATCAATATAACAATATTATAAATTTCTCTCTAAAAATTGTTGCTAAAAATGATGTTTTTAAAAAAGGTACCTTTAAAGTCCCCGAAATAAACTAAGCTACAAAATCAATCTCTTCCTCTTTAAATATTTCAAAACCTTTAGATTTATAATTTTGTAATGCATGTTTGTGGTCTAGACTACAAGTATGGACCCACATTCTTTGAGGATTTTTTCTTGATGCACTTGCTATAGCATGATTTACAAGCGTTGAGCCAAGCTTTAAACCTCTGAATTCTTTTAGTATCCCTAGATTGATAAGCTCTACTTCATTTGACCCAGGATGATATTCTTGTTCGTAATATCCTACTAGATCCTCACCTTTTTTTAGAACATGTGTTTCTAAATTTTTATTTGTAACATACTTTACCCACTCACTATCAGACCAAAGTAATCTATCTCTCCAATAGTGGTCTACACCTATTTGTTTGTAGAAAAATCTGTTTAAATGGAAATTATGTTTATCATCCAAAATAATTTGAAAATTTACTGGCAGATTTAAATCAACTGTTTTTGAAAAATCTTTAATTTCCAAAAAATATCTTTTTACTCTTGAAACCATCAGCTGACCATCTTTCCGACCTTTTCACCTGCAAATATATGATAGTGTAAATGAGGAACTTCTTGACCGCCGTCACTTCCAATATTAGTTAAAGCTCGATATCCTTTATCTTTTGCGCCCACTAAGTTTGCAACATGCGTAACTGCTTTGTTTAACTCTACAATTTCTATATCTGAGGCTTTGCTGTTGAAATCATTAAGATCTACGTATTCACCTTTAGGAATAACTAAAACATGAACTTTCTTTTGAGGATTAATATCATGAAAAGCTAAAACGTGATCATTTTCATAAACTTTTTTACACGGAATTTCTCCCCTTAGAATTTTAGCAAATATATTATTTTTGTCGTAACTCATTTCTGTCTTTTTTTTAGTTCGGTCATCACATCTTCAATTTTTATGTTGTTAGCCTCTAAGTAAACCATCAAATGATAAACCACATCTGCAGCTTCGTGTACCTTATTTGAATTTTTTTCCACAGATTCTATTAATTCGCCTATTTCTTCTTTTACTTTTGAAACACTTAGGTTTTTATTGTTCAAAAGTTTATTAGTATAAGATTTATCTGGAGAAGAATTTTTTCTCTCCCTGATTGTTTTAATTAACTGTTCTAAGTTTTCAAACATTTTATAACCTTACTGATACATTTTTAGAATTCAAATATTCTTTAGCATCTTTGATTTTGTATTCGCCATAATGAAAAATAGAAGCCGCTAAAACTGCACTTGCTCCACCTTTAACTATGCCATCATATAAGTGATCTAGACTTCCAACTCCTCCGGAAGCTATCACCGGAATATTAGTACTATTTGTAATTGTTTTTAGTAAATCAACATCGTAGCCAGATTTAGTTCCATCTTTATCCATCGAAGTTAACAAAATTTCTCCAGCTCCATTTTCTTCTACTTTTTTAGCAAAATCCACTGCATTGATACCAGTTTTATTTCTTCCACCGTGTGTAAACACTTCCCATTTATTTTCAGAAACTTTTTTTGCATCGATCGCAACAACAATACATTGAGATCCAAATTTTTTTGAAGCTTCCTTAACAAAGTCGACATTCTTTACAGCGGAAGTATTAATGGAGACTTTATCTGCACCAGCTAACAATAAATCGGTAATATTTTGAATGGTTCTAACTCCACCTCCAACAGTTAAAGGAACAAAACATTCTTTCGCAGTTTTTCTAACAATATCAATAATCGTTTCTCTATTTTCATTTGAAGCTGTAATATCAAGAAAACAAATCTCGTCAGCGCCTCCGTCACTATAAATCTTAGCTTGTTCAACTGGATCTCCAGCATCTTTTAATTCAACAAAGTTTATACCTTTAACAACTCTTCCGTCTTTAACATCAAGGCAAGGTATAATTCTATTTTTAAGCATTAATTTCCTTTGCTAACTCATCAAGCTTAATATCACCATCATAAATAGCTTTGCCAACAATGATACCTTCAATTTTTTTATTATTTAATTCTCTAGCTTTCTTAATATCATTTATTGAAGAAACACCTCCTGAAATCACAACAGGACAATTAGATAGTTCTGCAATCTTTACAGTCTCGTCAAAGTTAGGACTAGTTTTCATTCCATCTCTGTTAATATCCGTATAAATTATTCTGCTTACTCCATAGTTATTTACTTCTTTGAGAAAGTCTATGGTTTTAACATTTAAATTTTCTTTCCAACCTGACACAGAGAGATTTCCATCTTTTGCATCTAAACCTAACGCAATTTGACCTTTAAACTTTTCACAAGAGTCTTTTAAAAATTCTTTATTCTTAATCGCGCCGCTACCCAAAATTACTTTTTCTACACCAGCATCGATATATTGCTTAATGCTTTCTGTTTTTCTTACACCACCGCCTATCTCGATTTTAAAATCGTATTTGCTTATTATCTCTTCAATAATATCTAAATTGACTGTTTTACCAGTTAAAGCTCCGTCTAGATCAACGATATGCAAGTTTTTAAAACCATGATCTTTATATTTAGCTGCTTGATCAACTGGTGAAGTTTCATATTCAGTTTTATTTTCAAAATCTCCTTTAATTAATCTTACACATTTCCGATCTTTTATGTCTATAGCAGGGAATATTTTCATTATAATTTTAAAAAGTTATTAATTATTTTTAATCCGATTTTATCACTCTTCTCAGGGTGAAACTGTGTTCCAAACAAGTTATCTTTCTCAACTGCACATACAATTTTTGAGGAATAGTCTGTTGTTGCTGAAATGACTGCTTTGTCTTCGGGGATAAACTCGTAACTGTGTACGAAATACATATGAGATTTATTTTTTATGTCTTTAAATATTTTACTTTCCTTTTGAATTTCAATTTCATTCCAACCGATGTGCGGAAGTTTAAATTTCCCTTTTTGATTATCAATTTTAGAAACTTTCCCTGCAATCCAACCTAATCCCCTTGTTTCTGCTTCTTCATAACCAATATCAGCAAACATTTGTAAGCCCACGCAAATACCTAATAAAGGCTTCTTATTTGTTATTGCGAATTCTTTAAGCGTATCAACTAATCCGTTAATACTATTAAGAGAGTTTACACAGCTTTTAAATGATCCTTGTCCTGGTAAAACAATTTTGTCACTGGATTTAATTTTTTTTATATCTGAGGTTATCTCTATATTAACTTTACCTTTAGCCACCTCTGTAAAAGAATTTATGACAGAGCTTATATTGCCCGATTGGTAGTCAACAATTGTGACGTTCATCAATTTTAAATAGAGCCTTTTGTCGAAGGTACCGAGTTTTTTATTCTTTTATCTATCGCTAAAGCATCTTTTAATGATCTAGCTAAACCTTTGTAACACGACTCAATCTTGTGGTGACTATTTTCACCGTAAATATTTTCTATGTGTAAAGTAACTCCAGCTGATTGTGAAAATGCTTGGAACCACTCTTTAAATAATTCTGTATCCATCTCACCAAGTTTCTCAACTGGTAGATTTACTTTCCAGATTAAATAAGGTCTATTCGATACATCTATTGAAACTCGGCTTAGAGTTTCATCCATAGGAATCATTGTTGATGCATATCGTGTAATTCCTTTTCGATTACCTGCTGCTTTTTTAATAGCTTCACCAATAGCTATACCTGTATCTTCAGTAGTGTGGTGTAAATCTATATGCGTGTCACCTTTTGCTTTAACATCTAAGTCTATAAGAGAATGCTTTGATAGTTGCTCCAACATGTGGTCTAAAAAACCTATTCCAGTTTTAATTTTATACTTTCCTTTTCCGTCTAGATTAACCGCGACAGAAATACTGGTCTCTTTTGTTTTTCTGGTAATTTTTGCTTTTCTACTCATAAACTATGCCTGATTTACCTTTGATATATATTTAAATGGCCATTTTATCAATAAATCACTATTGAAGATCTCAAAATAATCTCCACATATAACTTCATGAATACAGCTGAAAAATGGCACGGTACTACAATTGTCCTACTTAGAAAGGGTGGGGAGACCATTGTAGCAGGCGACGGTCAAGTCAGTCTTGGAAATACAGTTTTAAAAAGCAAAGCCAAGAAGGTTAGAAAAATTGAGAGCAGAGGAGTAATCGCAGGATTTGCCGGCTCAACTGCAGACGCTCTAACTTTATTTGAAAGACTCGAAGCAAAATTAGAAAAGCATGCCGGCAACTTACAAAGAGCAGCTGTAGAATTGGCCAAAGATTGGAGAAGTGATAAGTTTTTGAGAAGATTAGAAGCATTAATGGCAGTAGCAGATAAAAATCACAGCTTTATAATATCTGGAACTGGTGATGTATTAGAGCCAGAAGACGGAATAATAGGAATTGGTTCAGGAGGAAACTATGCCCTTGCAGCTGCAAAGGTATTAATCGAGACTGATATGAAAGCAGAAGAGATAGCAAAAAAAGCTTTAAAAGTAGCATCAGACATCTGCGTGTTTACGAACAATAACGTAACAATGGAAAAAATTTAAATGTCTAAATCTAAAAAAGAAACAAATTTAAAACTAGTTAAAGGATCTAAATCTGACAGCTCAAAAGTCAGCGCACTTTCCCCAAGAGAAATAGTTTCAGAACTAGATAGATATGTAATCGGTCAAAAAGAAGCAAAAAAAGCTGTTGCCGTTGCTTTAAGAAATAGATGGAGAAGACAGGCTCTTACTGATGAAATGAGAGACGAAGTGTTACCAAAAAACATACTTATGATAGGTCCGACAGGGGTAGGTAAAACCGAAATATCAAGAAGACTTTCCAGATTAGCTGAAGCCCCTTTTATAAAAGTTGAGGCAACAAGATTTACTGAAGTAGGATATGTAGGCAGAGATGTTGAGCAGATAGTCAGAGATTTGATTGAAATTGCAATAGCGATGGAAAGAGAGAGAAAAAGAAAAGAAGTTAAAGCTAAGGCTGAATTAAAAGCAGAGGAAAAGGTTTTAGATGCTTTAGTTGGGAATAAAGCAAGTGTTGCTACAAGAGAAAGTTTTAGAAAAAGACTAAGAAATGGAGACTTGGACAATAACGAAATCGAAATAGAAGTGCAGGATACATCCTCTGGATTACAAAGCTTTGAAATACCTGGTATGCCCGGAGGAAATGTTGGTATGGTAAATCTAGGAGATATCCTTGGCAAATCTATGGGTAACAAAAAAGGTAAAAAGAAAAAAATGACTGTTAAAGAGTCTCATGGGATATTAGTAGCTCAAGAGTCTGACAAAATGATTGAGGAAGATAAGATTATTAAGGAGGCGAAAAAAGCCACAGAGGAAAATGGTATAATATTCTTAGATGAGATCGATAAAGTTTCAGCAAGAAGCGACAGAGTAGGTGGCGATGTTTCTAGAGAAGGAGTACAAAGAGATTTATTACCTCTTATAGAAGGTACAACAGTAAGTACAAAACACGGCCCAATTAAAACCGACCACATCTTATTTATTGCATCAGGTGCTTTTCAACTAGCAAAACCTTCAGATCTATTACCTGAATTACAAGGTAGATTACCTATTAGAGTTGAATTAAATGCTCTAAACGAGGAAGATTTTAAAAGAATTTTAAAAGAGCCAGACAATAGTTTAATCAAACAATATAAAGCTTTACTAAAAACAGAGGATGTAAATCTTGAATTTTCTGAAGACGGGATAGATATGCTTGCAAAAATTTCTGCTGAAGTAAATTCTTCAGTTGAAAATATTGGCGCAAGGAGACTTCACACTATTATTGAGAAAGTTTTAGATGATATAAGTTTTGATGCTGCAGATAAAGCTGGAGAAACCATAACTGTAGATAAGAAATTTGTGCAGGATAATTTAGGCAATTTGGTCAAAGATACAGATCTGTCAAAATTTATATTATAAATTTTTAAGTTTTATCAAGATAGCACCTTCGCCACCATCTTTAATATCAGCTTCTTCTATAGATATTATAAGTCTAGTTAACTCTTGGTTAGATTTAATGAATTCAGGCACAGAAAATTTTAACTTTCCTAAGTCTTTTGAACTATAAATGTTTTGATCATTTGTAGAATGTATCCCTTTTCCAGTTATAAATAATATCTCTCTATAATTATTAGTTATGCAAGAAAATATTAGCTCTTTTACTTTTATATTTGCTTCTTCAAGGGAAAAACCATGAAGATCAAATTTGAAACGTTTGCTTCTTTTACTAACTTTTAAGCCTCTTTCTTTATCATAAACGTCTGTAGGGTTTTTTGTATACTCTTCCCAAACTTTAACATCTTCTCGAGAAAGGTCTTTTTTTTTGGTCACTGACTGATAATTTCAGCTAGGTACCAGTTTGGGCTCTTGTTGTTAATATTTTTCGTAAATTTCCAACTATCTGTGACAAATTTAATTTTATCTGGATTTCCTTCAATAATTTTATTGTCTTTATCTTTTTTGACAGAAATTACTTCAGCAACAAATTTTACAGTAGCAAATAAATTATCTTTAACTTTTTCATATTTTTCAACTGATGACTCTTTAACTCCAATGAAAGTGAAATCCGATTTTATATTGTTTTTATTTCTAGCCTTGATAGCCTCTGAAAAATTTGAGAACATGTTTGACGCAAGTAAAGCTTTCAATTTAATAAGATCTCCTGCAGCAAAAGAAGTTAAGATACTTTCGTAAGCTATTTCAGCCCCTCTTAAAAATTCTTTTTTATCATTGCCTTCTAAAACTTCTAAGTTTTGTTTTTTAGGTTTAGTTTCCTTTTGCGGTATGCTAAATTTTTTTTCAGAAAAATCAGGATATACTTTGGAATCATGACCAGTTTTTCTGCCCAATATGCTTCTAAGTCGCAAAATTATAAATCCAGCGATCATTCCAAGTAAAATTATGTCTAAATATCCAAAACTGTTACTCATTGTTTGATAAATATACATGAATAATATAATTTTGTATCTGACAAATGAACACATTTTTCCTTATTTTTATTGCCTTACCGGCTATAGAGATATTTTTAATGATCAAAATTGGGGGACATATCGGTGCTTTAAACACATTGGGGCTGATATTTTTTACAGCAATTGTAGGTATATATTATGCAAAAATTCAGGGGATTCAAACCTTGAGATCTGGAATAATAGACATTTACCAAAACAAAGCTCCAATACAACAATTTATTACTGGTGCCTCAATCGCGTTTGCGGCAGTTTTACTGATAGTTCCAGGATTTTTTACTGATTTAATTGGATTTATACTATTAATCCCGTTCACTAGAAATATCTTGTTTAAGATTTTTTTTAAGAATAAAAAAAATGGTAATGATTTAAGCCGTACAAACACTATTGATGGTGAAATAATCGATAAAGATAAAGATGAACTATAAAATAATTGGAAAATATATTAAAGATTTAAATTTTAGTATTCCTAACCCTAAAACTTTTTTTTTACTTTCAAAAAATATTTCAAATTATAAAATAAATATAGATCTTAAAAGTAATCAAATAAAACAAAATATAATTGAAGTTTTAACTTCTTTAACCTTGTCACCAACTACTGATGATTTTGAAAAGATAAATACTAAAATAGTTTTTGCAACAATAGTTGAACTATCAAATGAAAATATAGATAAAAATGAAATAGAAAGTATTGTTCTTATAAAAGTGCCATCTCAAATTTACGGAGAATTAAGAAAAATTTTCATAAACTTATTTGAAAATTCAGGTTTTAAAGATATAAAAATTAGCGAGAATATTGATTTTAAGAAACTTTACGAAATGAGGAAAGCTCAATAAAAATTTTTTTTAAGCTCTCGTTTTATAAAATCATCATGCATTTTAATTTCTGACTCTTTTATTTTTAAAACTTCTTTATTATAACTTTTATTTTTTATAAAATTTTGTTCAGAATTATTTAATGAAAGATTGAATTTTGGTTCTTTAGCATCTAAAAGATTTATGTATACTTCTCTAAGTAATTCACAATCTAATAGAGCATTATGTTTTGTTCTTTTTGAGAGATCAATATTAAACTTTTTACATAATGAATCCAGAGAGTTTGAAGTCCCTGGAAATTTATTTCTAGCTAATTCTAATGAATCAATGACTAAATTTTTATCTACTAGCGCTTTTTGAATTGTATGAAGCTCTCCGTTTAAAAAACTCAGATCAAAATAGGCGTTATGAATTATAATTTTCTTCCCCTTGATAAAACTTAATAATTCATCTGCTATTTTATCAAATGTTTCTTTATTACTTAAAAACTCTGTTGAAAATCCATGAATTTTGAAAGCCTCCTCTGGCACATCTCTTTGAGGGTTCACTAGTTTATGGAACACCTCGCCGGTAGGAATCAAATCCTTGGTTTCTACACATGCTACTTCTACTAATCTATGACCGTCTTTAAATGATAAACCTGTAGTCTCTGTATCTAAGAAAATTTCATTCATATTTTTTAAATATATCCAATAAATTTTTTTTTAAAATCTTTAAATTTTTGTCGTTAACAACTACATGATTACAATATTTGATTTTTTTCTTATCAGTAAATTGTTTTTTATTTAATATATTGAATATTTTTTCGTTTCCTCCCTTTTTCTTAAATCTTTGCATTCTTATACGTCTTTTGGCTTTAATAAAAATAATAACATCAAAATTTTTCATTAATTTACTTTCAATCAGCAATGGTATTTCAAAAAAAGTAAATTTCTTTTTTTTATTTTTATTTAAAAACTTGTACATTTCTTTTCTGACTAAGGGATGAATAATTTTTTCAAGCTTAATAATATTTTTACTATTTAATACAATCTTTTGTTTTATAATTTTTTTAATGTTAGAGTAGTTCTTAATTCCAAATTCTCTTGAGACAATTTTCTTAAATTTTTTTTTGCTATATAAATTTTTAACAATTTTGTCTGCGCTAAAAAGGGGTCCTTTCCTAGACGACAAGATTTTGCTGGCCGTTGTTTTTCCTGAAGCTAAAGAACCAGTTATTCCAATTTTCCTCATTTTAATTTTGACAATAATATCTCTATTAATTTTTGATCTATTTCAGGATTTATTTTGTTCCATAAATAGAAAGACTTCTGACCTTGGTAAATGAACATGTCTAGTCCATTAAAAACTTTAACATCTTTTTCCTTGAGATATTTTAAGGTTCTAGTCTCTAATGGGTTGTAAATTGTGTCTATATAAATAAGATTGTTTTTTGTATTTTCAAAATTAAAGTCAAAGTCTTCCCCGTTTTTTAAACCCAAGCTTGTAGCGTTTATTAAAATATCATATTTTTTTATTTCCTCTTTAAGAAGTTTCCAATCAACAATATTTAAAATTTTAAATTTATTTTTTAAGAAAAAGCATTTTTCTTTAGTTCTATTAGTAATAGAAATATTTTTCAGACCTGATTTTATCAAAGAAAGAATAACAGAAGGAGAGACACCACCAGCTCCTATAATCAAAGCTTTCTTTGATTCAGCATTATCAACCTCCTTTAAATAGGCAGCCTGCAAACCAAAAACATCTGTATTATCTCCAACTAATTTTCCATTATTATTAAGATACAATGTATTCACTGAACTTGTGATTTCTGCATCGTTTACAAGCATATCAAGATGCGGAACAATTTTTTGTTTATATGGTAAAGTAATGTTTATACCGCTAATCTTCTCATTTTTTAAATCACTAATAACATTAGAAAAGTTATCATCTTGAACCTCAATAATTGAGTACTTTGCATCAATTTTATATTTATCAAACCAATAATTATGAAGCAGGGGTGATAGAGAATGTTTTATAGGATTGCCTATAATTCCAAATTTTTTTGTCATTTTTTGTACTGTCTAATATAATTCTCAATTTCCTTTATCGGGAGACCCATTATAGAATTACGGTCTCCTTTAACGTAATCGAATAGCTCTAATCCCCCTGACTCGATTTGGTATACACCATAATTTAATAATGTTTTTGTATCAATTTTTTCAAGGTATTTCAAAAGCTGGCTTTCTGAGAAATTTTTCATCTTTAGTTCGGAAGAATCCGTATGATTCCAGATCATAGCTCCATTTTTGGCAATACACACAGAGCTAATAAGATTGTGTTTTGAATTATTGAGTTTTTTTAAAATCTCCAAAGCTTCCTCTCTGGATCTCGGTTTATTTATTAATTCATTATTAAGTGAAACCACGCTATCTGCTCCTAGCACAAGCCTGTCTGGATTTCTATTACTCACTTTAATAGATTTAATTTCTGCTAAATTTTTTGAAATTAATAGAGGATTTGCTCCTTCAGCTAAAAGAGAGTTTTTTACTTGATCTTCATCAACATTTGAGACTTCTACATCGCAATCAATGTTATAATTGTCTAAAATTTGTTTTCTGACACCACTTTTTGATGCTAAAATAATCTTCATCTAATTTTTTTAATTTCTATAATTTTTAAGATCGAAGCAGCTGTTTCCTCTACTGATCTTCTTGTCACGTCAATGATTGGCCAGTTGTTTCTTTTAAAAAGGTTTTTAGACTCATTTACTTCTTTTTTAATATATTCCAATTCAGTATACTCTTTTATTTTGTGATCTTTCATTATTGCGACTCTGTTTCTTCTAATATCTGCTAATCTTTCTGGATCTGCTATAAGACCAATTATGCATGCTTTTGTATTAGATATAAGGTTTTCAGGGAGCCTTCGATCAGGAACTAATGGAATATTTATTGTTTTGTATCCTCTGTTAGCTAAGTAAATTGACGTAGGTGTTTTGCTTGTTCTGCTTACTCCTAAAAGAATGAGATCTGCATTATTTATGTCGTCTACTTTTTTTCCATCATCATGGGTCATTGTAAATTGAATAGCCTCTATTCTTTTATAATAATCATCATCAAGAACATGTTGCGCGCTTGGTTTGTGTATTGCTTTCTGATTTAAAAGCTTCGAAAAGCTTAATATTAAATTACCTAAAATTCCAAAACACGGAACATCATTTATTTCGCTTTGTTTTGCTATATATTTAGCAAGCTTTGTTTCTACTATTGTATATAAAATAAGTGAGTTTTCTGATTTATTACACTCTTTTATTATTTTATCAATTTGCTGTTCAGTTCTCACAAATGCGAATTCTTTTTTTTCATAATCAAAGTTTGCAAATTGTGATTTTAATGATAAAAAAATTCTATCTAAGGTTTCACCCGTTGAGTCAGACACAAGATATACATTGTATTTTTCGTTCATAAATTTGTTAATAAATTAATAATAAATACCTTTTTTCCACCAAAGTTAACAATTAGAGAAATATAATTAACACTAATTAACATTAATTAAACAATTTGTTCGCTGTTAATAATGTTGTTTAACTGATGTTTATTTCGCTAATAAACTCAGTAAATACTGGTTTTTTTAAAAAGAATTATTAAATTCTCTATGTATAAGTTATGTATAAAAAGTTATATGAGCATTAAACAGCGCCTACTAATAATTAAATTTTTAAAAAACTTTTACTATTATAATGAGCAATCTTAAAAAAATTTTAATAAATAAAAAAACTTGTAAATCTGTTTGGCTTATGAGACAAGCAGGACGTTACCTGCCTGAATTTAAAAAAATTAGATCACAAAATAAAAATTTTATTGAATTATGTCTTAACAGTAAACTTTGTTCGGAATTGACACTTCAACCTATCAAAAGATTTGACGTCGACTCAGCGATAATATTTTCTGATATTTTAATGGTACCATATGCTTTAGGGCAAGAAGTCAAATTCATTAAAAACTATGGCCCCGAGCTAAGCAAATTTAATTTCAAAAATTTCAAGGAGAACGATGAAAAAAAGTTTACTAAAAAATTAAAAAATATCTATGAAGCAATTAAAATTACTAGAGAAAATCTAGATAAGGATAAATCTTTGATATCATTTATTGGTGCACCATGGACTTTACTTATTTATATGCTTAAATTAAAAAATGATAAAAATGAAATAAGTCTAAGTAAGTTGAATGATAAAAATTTAAAAATAGATCAAATTATTAGTGATTTGAATAAATATTTATGTATACATATTAAAAAGCAAATCGATGCAGGCGCAGATGTTGTTCAAATATTTGATTCTTGGGCAGGATTAATTCCAGAAAAAGACATTAATAATTATTGTTTTTTACCAAATTTAGAAATTGTGAAGTTTTGTAAAAACTTAGGCATTCCTAATATCTGTTTTCCTAAAGGTATTAGAGATAGGTATAAAGAATTCAAAGAAATTGTAAAACCTGATTGCATTAGTTTGGACTCAGAAATTAATCCTGTGTGGGCGAAAAAAAATTTAAAAAATGTAGTTATTCAGGGTGGCCTAGATCCAAAAATATTATTTAGACCGGACGATGAAATTTTTAAAGCAGCGACGAAATACATTCAAACTTTTAAAGATACACCTTATATTTTCAACTTAGGTCACGGTTTACTTCCTGAAACAGACCCTGATAAAGTGGACAAATTAATAAAATTTTATAGGAATTTTAATGGATAAAAATCATCCAGATGTGAAATTTGGCAAGACTGGAGTTTTAATAATAAATTTGGGTACCCCAGACTCAACAAGCTGGTGGGATATAAGAAAATATTTAAAAGAATTTTTATCCGACAGAAGAGTGATAGAAGTTAATCCGATTTTATGGCAAATAATTCTAAATCTTATTATATTAACTTTTAGACCCTCCAAAACATCGCATGCTTACAAAAAAATATGGAGAAAAGATACCAACGAGTCACCATTATTATATTTCACAAGAAGCCAAGCTGAAAAGCTCCATGATAGAATAGGAAGTGAAAAAATAATCGTTGATTTTGCAATGAGATATGGAAATCCTAGTATAAGCTCACGTCTTTATAAACTTAAAGATGAAGGTTGTGAAAATATTATAATTTTACCTTTATACCCACAATACGCAGCGGCAACAACAGCAACCGTTTGTGATGAGGTTTATAGATCTTTGATGGGCATGAGGTGGCAACCTAGTCTACAGATAATTCCCCACTATGAAAGTGAACCAAAATACATAGAAGCATTGATAGAAAGTATTGAAAAAAAAATTAGTGAGATTAATTGGAAACCAGAACTAATAATTGCTTCCTATCACGGGATACCTAAATCTTATTTTGATAAAGGAGATCCTTACCAATGTTATTGTCAAAAAACTACCAGACTGATGAAAGAAAAATTTGATAAAGTCCAGATCAAGACAACTTTTCAATCGAGATTTGGGCCCCAAGAGTGGTTGACTCCTTACACTGATAAGACAATAGAAGATCTTCCTAAAAATGGAATTAAAAATTTACTTGTTATATGCCCAGGTTTTGCATCGGATTGCGTCGAGACACTCGAGGAAATAAATATTCAAGCAAGAGAGAGCTTTTTAGAAAATGGAGGAAAAAATTTTGATTTAATTCCGTGTCTTAATGATGATGATCAACATATAAGCCTCTTTCAACACATTATTGATAAGTACACGCATTAATTACAGATGAATTCACTTATTATTTATTCCACGACTGACGGACAAACTAAAAAAATTTGCGAGTCAATTAAAAATAATTCTATCTATAAAAAATCTACGGAAATAATTAATTTGAACGAGGCGTTTGAAAAAAAGATTATAAAGTATGACCGAATAATTATTGGTGCCAGTATAAGATATGGACGGCATAATCCCATGGTTTATAAATTTATAGAAAAAAATAAAGATGCTCTCAAAAATAGAAAAAGCGCATTTTTCTCAGTTAATGTAGTAGCGCGCAAACCAGAAAAAAGCACCCCAAGCACTAATCCATATATTCAAAAATTTTTAAAAAATACTAATTGGCAACCTAATAAACTTGGCGTCTTTGCGGGAAAAATAGATTATCCGAGTCTTACACTCTTAAATAGAAGTATAATAAGATTAATAATGTTTATCACTGGTGGACCAACAGACATTAGAAATGTATATGAATTTACAGATTGGGAAGGTGTAAAAATATTTTCGCAAGAATTAGATGAAATGTAATTTACTCAGTTTCCTCTTTTATTTTTCTCGCAAATATGAACGATTTAACACAAAGGTAAACAAAGTAACTTCCGGTAATAAGCATTATAATTTTAGTTAAGTCTGCCCAAAAATTAATAAAAGCGCTCCCATTTATAAGCCCTCTTAAAAAATCTAATCCACCAAGTGCAGTAATTAAACCAAATAAAACCACTATGTGCATATAAATTTTTTTTTTGTTAGGAAAAAATAAAGATAAAGAAGAAAAAATAGTAATTAATAACCCTATAAACGTTGGAATATATGAAGTCATTGAAGAACTGCTAGATATAAAACTGATTATTAAGCCCCATAAAATTAGAAATATTCCATAATATAATGATAGATATTCCATGCTCTTTCCAAAAGCTTTAAACTCTTTCTCATTTAAATCCATAATAAGCTTAATTTAGCCCTTTTTTTTAAAAATTTAAAGCAATCTCAGACTTGAATTTTTTTTAAAAAGCCTTATATTTTAATTACTTTCCTTAAACTCTCAAATAATCACATGAACTTACAAGAATTAAAGCAAAAAAATCCTGCAGAGCTTATTAGCGAAGCTGAAAAATTAGGTATTGAAAACCCCAGTACACTTAGAAAACAAGAAATACTTTTTGCAATATTAAAAAAATTGGCCGAAAAAAATGAGCAAATTACAGCCACAGGTGTGCTCGAAGTGCTGCAAGATGGCTTTGGTTTCTTGAGAGCAATAGAGTCTAATTATCTTCCAGGACCAGACGATATTTACGTAAGCCCAAGCCAAATTAGAAGGTTTGGTTTAAGAACAGGTGACTCAGTAGAGGGTGAAATTAGAGGACCAAAAGATGCTGAAAGATATTTTGCTTTATTAAAAGTAAATAAAATTAATTTTGATGAGCCAGACAAAGGAAAAAATAAAATTGCTTTTGACAATTTAACACCGTTATATCCTAACGAAAGAATTAAGTTAGAGGTAGAAACTAACAAAGTAGAAAAAAAACCCGACAATACAGCAAGGCTTATCGATCTTGTAAGTCCGATCGGTAAAGGTCAAAGATCATTAATTGTATCCCCGCCTCGCGCAGGTAAAACAATCATACTTCAAAATATAGCTCAATCAATTACAGCAAATCATCCAGAATGCTATTTAATGGTTTTGTTAATAGATGAAAGACCAGAGGAAGTTACTGACATGCAAAGATCTGTTAAGGGTGAAGTAGTTGCCTCAACATTTGATGAGCCCGCTTCAAGACACGTTGCCGTTGCTGAAATGGTAATAGAAAAAGCCAAAAGATTAGTTGAACATAAGAAAGACGTTGTAATTTTACTAGATTCAATAACAAGATTAGGAAGAGCATACAATGCAGTGATACCAAGTTCAGGAAAAGTTTTAACCGGCGGAGTCGATGCTAACGCTCTTCAAAGACCGAAGAGATTCTTTGGAGCAGCAAGAAATGTGGAAGAGGGTGGTTCATTAACAATAATTTCAACTGCATTAATAGATACAGGAAGCAGGATGGATGAAGTAATATTTGAGGAATTCAAAGGCACTGGTAATTCAGAACTAATTCTAGATAGAAAAGTTGCAGATAAAAGAATCTATCCTGCTCTTGATATCACTAGATCAGGCACGAGAAGAGAAGAGTTGCTTTTTGAAAAAGATGAATTATCTAAAATGAATGTTTTAAGACGAATAATAAGCCCAATGGGAACAATGGATGGTATAGAGTTTTTGATATCAAAACTTAAAAATACAAAAAACAATTCTGATTTTTTTGATTCAATGAACAAATCTTCTAACTAAAATTTATTGAATCGTTTGATTATTAAAATTTACATCGTGTAAGTAGAAACTAATAATATCTTCTAAAGTTTTAATCTTGTCATTGATTGAGAATGCTTCTAACAATTTTTGTTTTTCCTCATTCGTTATTGGAGAAATCATTGATAAGGTATCTATTTTTTGCATTTCGTCTAACTTTTCAAACTCTTTCCAATTTAATAACAATCCGTTTTTTTTAAAAAAAATTTTGGCCTTGTCCATCAGTATTTCTGAACTTTGTTTTTCAGCTACACTTTTTAGATCAATTTCAAAATTTTTGTAGTTTACTTTAAATTCACGATACCTCTTGTTATTCTTTACTTCCTGCAATATTTCAAATCTAGTAATGCCTGTAAGATTGATCAAAATTCTCCCATCCTTGCTTTTTTGAAGATCACTAATTTTTCCAAGACATCCAACTTTATAAACCTCATCACCTCTTTTTTGAGATTGCACCATCCCCATAAGTTTATCTTTATTGTATGCATCATTAACAAGATCTAAATATCGTTGTTCGAAAATATTTAATGGTAAATTTGTTTTAGGAAAGTAGATCACTCCACTTAAAGGAAAGATAGGAATTATATTTGGAAAAGATTTCATCAAAACATTATAGTAAATATTTCTTATAATCGATAGCGACATTTTATTTAGGTTGACCACTGTAGATACTGTATATTATAATTAATTTATATTGCGGGCATAGCTCAGTGGTAGAGCGTCTCGTTGCCAACGAGAAGGTCGAGGGTTCGAACCCCTTTGCCCGCTCCAATTACTTAATGTGAAAAACCAAAATTTAGCTACAAAAATCTTTCAGAATTACATAAATAATCGGGACATAAGATTTTTTAAGAGAAATATATTTTATTATCTTTTTTATAGAGCTTTAAGACAATTTTTTAATAAGCCTTTATTAGTAAAAATTTATGATTTTTATCTCTTTTCTGATAACAAAAAAACAAAAGCCTCATATTCAATACTACAGAAGTGTGATTTCTTTGATAAAGCTGAAATTAACTTCATTAAAGAAGTTTCCAAAAAATCAAGTATTTTTTTGATAGATTGTGGTTCTAATTTTGGTTTTTACTCTTTATTCGTTTGTTCATTATCAAATAAAAATAAAGTTATATCTATAGAAGCCTCACCAGATACATTTAAAGAGTTTAAAAAAAATATTGATTTAAATAAGTTTAATAACATAAAATATTTTAACAAAGCAGTATCGCATGTAGATAATTCTATTGTAGAACTAAAAGAGAGCGAGAAAGACTGGGAAAGTTCAATAATATCCTCAGATTACAAAGTAATAAATTCCATAAAAATAGATACCATTACACTCGACACAGTTTTACGTGAAGAGATATTAAATGAAGAAACATTAATTATTAAAATTGATGTAGAAGGGAGCGATCTGGATGTACTAGCTGGCGCCAAAAAAATTATACAGCAATATAAACCAATAATTATAATTGAGTTTTCAAGATATATAACTCAGAATCAAAGGTTTAACTATGATTATCTCAAAGCCTTTCTTGTTCAAAATGAATATGAGATTTATAGTAATAATGGCAAAATCTTAAGTGTAGATGATATATTGAGTGAAATTAATAAGTTAGATAAAATTCATAATACTATTGGAAATTATTTTTTATTTAAAAAAGAAAACAAATCATATAAAGATTATCTAAGATGAACGATCTATCCTCAAAAAAATGTGTTCCTTGTCAGGGTGACATACCTCCTTTCGATAAGAGTGAAATTCATAAGTATCTTAAAAAAGTTGATGGATGGGATGTGAAAAGTGATTCTGATGGAAGTTTTTATTTATTTAAAGAATTTAAATTCAAAAATTTCAAGGATAGCCAGATCTTTGTTAATAAAGTTTCAGATATTTCGGAAAAAGAAAATCATCATCCCGATATTTTTTTTGGATGGGGTTACTGTAAAGTAAAAATTCTTACTCATGCAATTAAAGGTTTAGCAGAAAGTGACTTTATTTTAGCAGCTAAAGTAGACAAAATTTAATGATTAAAATGTCTAATGCCAGTAAACAACATCTTTATTTTTCCTTTATTGGCTACTTTAATAACCTCTTGATCTCGTATCGATCCTCCAGGTTGAATAATTATTTTTACTCCTGATCTAATTAAAGTTTTAATACCGTCTGCAAAAGGAAAAAACGCATCCGATGCAGCAATAGAATTTTTAATTTTACTTGGTAAAAATTTTTTTGCTTTTTGAATGGCTATTTTACAGCTATCTAATCTACTAGGTTGTCCAGCTCCTATTCCGATAGTAGAAAAGTTTTTACATAATACAATTGCATTTGATTTAATATATTTACACATTTTAAAGGCAAATTCGATTTCAGCTAATTCTTTTTTGTTAGGTTTTAATTTTGTTACACACTTTAACTTTTTCTTATCTAAAATCATTTGATCTTTTTTTTGTATCAAAAATGAACCATCAAATGCTTTAATAGAAGAAATATTTTTATGCTTATATTTAGATATATCAATAACTCTTAAATTTTTTCTCTTTTTAAATATTTTAAGAGAATCTTTATCAAACCCTTTAGCCAAAATTACCTCTGAGAAATTTTTTGTAATTTCGGAGGTTATTTTTGCATTTAATTTGTAGTTACAAGCAACCACTCCTCCAAAAGCACTAACTGGGTCACAAGCAAAAGCACTTTTAAATGACTCTAATGCATTTTTATGTTCTGCGACCCCGCAAGGGTTTGCATGCTTAATAATTACTGTCCCAAATTTCCCTTTTATAGACCCGAGAATATCTAAAGAAGCAAATATATCATTATAATTATTATAACTTAATTCTTTTCCTTGCAATTGATCAAAACTTAACTTCTGATCATTGTAATCGTTGACGTAAATTGAACTCTCTTGATGTGGATTTTCACCATACCTTAGTGTTTTTAATTTTCGCCCGAAAATTGTTTTTCTTTCTGGAAAATGGATGCTCAATTTTTTGTTAAACCAATTTGCAATCATTGCGTCATAGTATGCAGTTAATCCAAACGCTTTAGATGACATAAATTCTCTGAATTTTAGACTCGTCTTTCCAGAAAATTTTTCTAATTCTTTAATTAAAAGGGAATAATCATTTTTATTTGTAATTATTGTAACATTTTTAAAATTTTTAGCGGCGGCTCTAACCATTGTTGGACCACCAATATCGATATTTTCAATAATTTTTTTTGAGTTTTTAGTATTACTTACTATTTTTTGAAATGGATAGAAGTTTACAATAATTAAGTCAATTGACGGAAATTTATTTTTTGACATTTCATTTCTATGTCTTTTATTTTGTCTATCGTGTAATATTCCCGCATGTATTTTTGGGTGAAGAGTTTTTACCCTCCCGTCTAACATTTCCTTAAAACCAGTATACTTAGACAACTCAGTACATTTAAATCCAAGTTTTTTTATAAATTTGTATGTTCCACCTGAACTTAAAATATTAATTTTATGTTTTTTAAAAATATTTAATAAAGGTATTATTTTATCTTTATCGGAAATAGATACTAAAGCGTTTTTAATTTTTAAGTTCATCTTAAATTTTTTTTTTAATTTCCCAATAAAAAGATTTATCTTTATTAACTAAATTACCAGAAATAGTTATACAAGTATTATCTAATATTTTTTTTCCTCCAAGATAAATACTTTTTTCCATCTCAAGATTTTCATCCTTAATAGTAAAAACCAAAGATTTATTCTTGGTAACCTGTATTAATGCACTGTTTCCACTCATAGTTTTAACGGCCTCAAGCTCTGGATTTAAGTGAAATCGAAAAACGTATCTGATTGGCAGGCCATCACTTTTTTTAAAAATGTGATCTATTCCTTTCAGTTTATTGGCTTCATGGTCAAGATATATCTCTCTTTTATGAATACAACTAAAGTCCTTTTCGTAGCCGTTATGGATAATAGAGCAGCCATGCATATTTTTATCATCTACATATTTTAATTCATTTGTTTTAAAAGTATTTTTTATTGAATTTCCAAAGATATTATTGAGTAACTTATTTTTTTCAAATTTCGTTACGCTAGTGTCATTTATTGTTAAAGTAGATTGGCTTGCGGTTAATTTACTTAAAAGTTCTGCTTTGGGAGAAATATTGCCACCAAAACCACAATTGGTAATAATCTTCGTACCGTCTAAATAATACTCAAAAGAAAGAGGGCCTGATTGGTAGTTTTTTGAAAAACTTTTTTTTGGAGGCTCACCAATGTCTAGATATAAAATTTGGTTTTTTGATTTAGCAGAGAAAATTCCTCCGATAGTATTTTTTTTTTCCTTTTTAGTTAATCTTATTTTTTCTAAGTATTTATTAAAATAGTTTAAATCATTTTCAGACGCACCATTGAATAGAGGAGTTTGATTATTGGGTGTTTTAAAAAACTTAATACACTCTAGATTTTTTTTAATTATTTCATCTAGAAACTCCGGCATATATTGATGAGCATCTTTAATATTTTCATAACACAATAACAAATATTTAGTAAAAAAAATTAGATCGTCCGTGCTTCTGGTTAATGGAAAACCGTCTACATCAAAATTTGATTTTACAAATTTTTCTAGTTCTTTAATACCAATACTATAATTTTCCTCATATTCCTTGAAAATTATTCCTGATAATATTAAAGCTGTAAGAATTTTTAATTTATGTAATGAATTTTTCTCAAATTTAATATTTTTTTTTAAATGATTACATTGTAAAATTATATTTTGAAAAAATTTCTTTTTAAACTCAAAGGTGCCATTCGATATTATTATATCAATATTAAGCATCCAGCTAATAATTCTTGTACATAGAGTAGAAGTTTCCCAAATTTTTCTTTTAAAATTAGAATATTTAAGCATCCATAAAAAAATAATTTTTTGAATATTTTTTCCATCTACTTTTCTATCGATTAAACTTAGCCACAAAAAATTGTGATGATCAAAATTGTTTTTATGACTTAACCAAAAATCGTTAGGATTAATTTCACTTATTTTAAAAGATCCCCTCTTATATGGAGATATTATTGATAATAAAAATGGATTGGGATTATAGTAAACCTGTACAGGTATCTTTGATAACAAAGATTTATTGTAATAGTTCGAAGTAAAATATATTTTCTTAAAAAATTTGATAATAGTTATTTGAAGAGCAATTAAATAAAAATAGGCACCTTTTAAGCCAAACATCTACTAATTTTTTCTTAAAATTTCTATATTTTTTTTCAAGTCACCTTGGTTTTCTCTAAATATAGTTGAACCAGAAACAAGAATATTTGCACCAGCCTCTTTAGCTAGAGTACAATTTTCAAAATTAATTCCACCATCAATTTCAATATCTACATTTAAATTTTTTTCTTTAATCATTTTTTTTAAAGTTTTAGTTTTACTTAAAACTTCAGGCATAAATTTTTGTCCACCAAACCCTGGCTCAACACTCATAATAAGTACTAAGTCTATCTCACTTAAATAATTTTCGATTAAGTCTATTTTTGATTTTGGTTTAAGCGAAATTCCAACTTTTTTTTTCTCATTCTTAATTAAATCTATTGTTTTTGAAATATCTCGAGTAGCTTCAGGATGAAAAGTAATAATGTCTGATCCTGCATCAGCAAAGTCTTTAATAAAGTTATCTACTGGTGAAATCATTAGATGAACATCAAATGTTTTCTTCGTTAGGGGACGAAGTTTTTTTATAACTTCAGGCCCTATAGTCAAATTTGGAACAAAATGTCCATCCATTACATCTATGTGTATATAGTCTGCACCAGCTTTTTCTAAAGAAATAACCTCACTACCCAATTTACTGAAATCAGCTGATAGAATAGATGGTGAAATTTTAATCGAGTTACTCATTCTTTACTTATATTTTAATCCAAAACTTTGTCAAAAAATAAGCTTAATTAAACAGTTGATATAATTGTCTTGAAAAATCACTTTCTAATGGAAATGCAAGCATTCCCCAGACGTCATAACCTAAAATATAAGGCATGGCATAAAATCTAAATAGGTAGAAAAACCAAGCAACATACAAAGCTATAAAAGGACCAAATAAGAAACTAGGCGTGATAAATTTGAACAAATTAATTATAGGATTAGTATATTTTACAAATACTCTCATAAAGAAAAACTGAGAGTCTTCTCTTTGAAAAATATTCATAAAAGCTCTACCTATTAAGGTCCACATAATTGTTCCTAATATATAGTCTAGAACTATAGCCCAAGTAGGTATCATATTTCTAAAGTATCATGATTTGGGTAAAAAAAAAGGGGCGAATAAATCGCCCCTTTTAATTTTAAATAATTGTTAATTAGTGTTGCTTACCAAGAATAGCCTTACCTGTTGGTATTCTTGTATCGTCTACTAATTTTTGTGTAGCTGGACTTGGTTCTTTAGTCATTAAACTGACTACCACCATTACAACTAAACAAATTGGTGCTCCAATTAAACCAAATCTTAAGTGGTCAATACCTAAGAAAGGAGTATTTACACCGCCCCATATTGGAACTGAGAATTTAGGGAACACCCACGTTAAGTAAACTGTTCCTGAAATAATTCCCGCCAATATACCAGCGATTGCACCTTCTCTAGTAGCTCTCTTCCACCATACACCAAGTACAAGTGGGAAGAATAAACCTGACATTGCAAAGTCGAATGCCCAAGCAACCGAACCTAAGATACTTGTTAGCCTGAAAGAGGCTATGTAAGCACCAGCAGCTCCGATTATTACTAGAAGTGTACGAGCAACTAATAGTCTTTTAGATGTCTCCGCTTTTGGATTTATGATCTTGTAATAAATGTCGTGTGATAACGCATTTGATATCGCAAGAACTAAACCATCGGCAGTTGACATGGCAGCAGCCATACCACCAGCAAACACAAGTCCTGAGATTACGAACGGTAGACCCGCTACTTCTGGAGTAGCTAATACTACAACGTCACCTCTCATGAACCATTCGTTCAACTGAAGTATTCCGTCACCATTAAAGTCTGCAATAAATACTTGCTTAACTTCAGACCATCTTTGAACCCACTCTATCGACTGAACTTCAGAAATAGATTTTCCGATAATTCCAGTTGGTAGATTAGGATCCATCAATGCTAATTTAGACAATGTCGCTAACATAGGCGCTGAAGAGTAAAGTAAGAAAATAAAGAATAGCGACCAAGCTACTGATTTTCTTGCTGCTCTTACTGTAGGAGTTGTAAAGTATCTCATTAAGATATGAGGTAACGATGCAGTTCCTACCATCATACAAATCGCTAACGATAAGTATTTCCAGACAGCCATTCCACCTTCAGGTACTCCAGAGTGAGATCCAGAGATGTATTTCAATCCTCCTGGTACCCCAGCTGCTTTCATATCTGCGGCGCTGTTTTTAACTAGTCCAAATTGCTGTTCAAGTTCACCAAGTCTTGCAACTTCATCACCTAACATCAAGTGAGGGAAAATTCCTCCACCTACGTTAGAACTAATCCAGAATACTGGTATTAAGTATGCGATGATTAATACAATGTACTGAGCAACTTGTGTCCAAGTTACGGCTCTCATTCCACCAAGCATTGAACAGATAAGGATACTTATTAATCCTACCCATACTCCTGCTTCGAACGGAATTCCAAGAGCTCTAGAAGCAATTGTTCCCGTAGCATTAATTTGTGCTGTTACGTAGGTAAATGATGCTATGAAAAGCACGAATACTGATGCAGCTCTCACCGCATTACCACCGTATCGTGTTCCGATAAAATCAGGAACTGTGTAACATCCAAACTTTCTTAGGTACGGAGCCATTAGTGTTGCAACAAGTACGTATCCACCTGTCCAACCTACTAAGAAGGCCATATAAGTATAGCCACCAAAGTAAACTCCACCCGCTAAAGCTACGAATGATGCACCTGACATCCAGTCAGCTGCTGTTGCCATTCCGTTAAACACGGTTGGCACTTGTCTTCCTGCAACATAGTAGGCATCTACTTGTATGGTTCTTGATAAATAACCAATTAAGGCATAAATCAATACCGTGAAAGCTACGAACATCACTCCGATGTTTTTAGCTGACACACCTGCTTGCTCTGCTAATGCCATCAAAATGATGAACACTATAAAGCCACCAGTGTAGGTACCATATATTTTAGGAAGGTTTTGTATAAAATCTCCTTTAAACATTAGTCATCCTCTCTTTCTGAGAAACCATGTTCTTCGTCGATTTTCTCTTGTTTATTTGCAGTCCAAAACAAAATTATCACAAAGGCAAGAAGTGAACCTTGCGCAGTCATGTAATATGCTAGTGGATAGCCAAGAAAAGACATCGTGTTCAGTTCTGAACCAAACATGAAGATCACTAATGAGAAGAAAGCCCAAAGAACCAATGTTACGATCATATGGTTCTTGGTCTTATTCCAATATGCGTCTTTATTTGACATATTTCCCCCTATTTATTTTTAACTTTTTACGTAAAAAGTACTCTTATTGCAGGGGAGCATACTGATTATGAGTTGAATTAAAAGAGAAAAAAGGACCCCAAAACCAATTTGAAATGCTATAAGACAAGGAAATAAAGGGTTTTTTAAATACAACGTGAAATTGAATCTAGATAAATTGCGAAACACTCTTAGAACCACTCTAATAAGCGTTTGGGAATATGTTATTCCGATTTGGAAAATTTCCGGTTTATTTAAAAGCATAAAATCAAAAAAAGATTTAGAAAATTTTATTCAAGAGAGATCTGCTCATGTTACTCAAACAACTCTCTACGGTTATTTAAAAACAAGAATTGGAGTTAAATATATTGCCATGATGGAAGACGAAAGGTTTTTAAAGTCAATCAATCTAGCAAAATGGAATATCTATATGGTCGCATTAGCTGATTGCGCTTTTTACGTTTTCTCTTATCTTATCTCAGAAAAAAACTTAAAAAATAATGATTGTAAAGAAATCTTTTTAAATATTTTAGAAAATGAAAAGAAAAATGGTTTAAGTGATGAAATTTTTGATAGAGGCAAAAAACATTTTTTAGAAAGATTAGACAAAGTAAATTTTTCAAATTATCATTTAAATGAACCGTTTAAAGAGAGTGGCAATGCTTTATATTATTGGTCACCTATCGCAGATGAATTGAAATCTCTTGATAAAAAAATAGTCTTAAATTCTATACATTTAAAATGGGGCTTGATGAAGGATGAATTTAAAAAATTAACAAAAGATTTAAAATTTAATTAGCCTTTATTTTGTCTATTCTCCACAAGAGATGCGACAACACTTGGATCCGCTAATGTTGTTGTATCTCCTAAATTATCTGGTTCATTGGCAGCGATTTTTCTTAAAATTCTTCTCATAATTTTCCCAGATCTTGTTTTTGGTAATCCAGGTGCAAATTGAATAACATCTGGTGTAGCTATTGGTCCAATTTGTTTTCTTACCCATAGTTTAAGATCTCTTTCAAGGTCACCAGTTGGATTTTCTCCAGCATTAAGTGTTACATAACAATACAATCCATTACCTTTAATACTATGTGGAAAGCCTACCACAGCTGCCTCTGCAACTTTTGGATGGGCAACAAATGCACTTTCTATTTCAGCAGTTCCAAGGTTGTGGCCTGAAACTATTATCACATCGTCCACTCTTCCAGTTATCCAGTAGTATCCGTCTTTATCTCTTCTGCAACCATCTCCAGTAAAATACTTTCCATCAAATTGGGAAAAATATGTATCTATGAATCTTTGATGATCGCCGTAAACTGTTCTCATCTGGCCAGGCCATGAAGATGCCATGCAAAGTCGTCCTTTACCTTCCCCTTTAACTACCTTCCCGTCTTTATCAACCAAGACAGGTTTAATACCATAAAAAGGTTTAGTAGCAGATCCTGGTTTTAAATCGATAGCTCCAGGTTGAGGGGCTATTAAAATTCCTCCCGTTTCGGTTTGCCACCATGTATCAACTATAGGACATTTAGAGTCCCCTACAGTCTTGAAATACCACATCCATGCCTCAGGGTTAATTGGTTCGCCAACAGTTCCAAGTAATTTTAAAGTTTTTCTACTAGTTTTTTTTACCGGTTTATCACCCTCTCTCATTAATGCTCTTATAGCTGTTGGCGCAGTATAAAAAATATTTACCTTGTACTTGTCTACAATTTGCCACCATCTTGAACTATCAGGATAATTTGGAACTCCCTCAAACATTATTGTTGTTGCACCATTAGAAAGTGGGCCATAAATTATATAGCTATGGCCTGTAACCCAACCAATGTCTGCAGTGCACCAATAAATATCATTTGCTTTGTAATCAAAAATATATTGATGAGTCATAGATGCATAAACCATGTATCCGCCAGTTGTGTGGAGAACACCTTTAGGTTTTCCTGTAGATCCCGAAGTGTAAAGAATGAATAATGGGTCCTCAGCATTCATTTCTTCTGGATCACACTTAGCAGGCACGGATGAAATTAATTCTTTATATGAAACATCTCTCTCATTGTTCCAATCTACTTGATTTCCAGTTCTTTCAACGACCACACACTTTTTAACACCCGGACACTGGTCTAGCGCCTCATCAGCGATCTTTTTTAGTGGAATTATTTTTCCACCTCTAACACCTTCATCTGCTGTAATTAAATATTCTGACTCACAGTCAGAAATTCTTGTAGCGATAGAGTCAGGTGAAAAACCACCAAATATAATAGAGTGAACAGCGCCTATTCTTGCACAAGCTAACATAATGTAAGCTAACTCTGGTATCATAGTAAGATAAATTGTAACTCTATCTCCCTTTTGGACACCCAAACTTTTTAAACCATTAGCAGCTTTGCAAACATTCTGATGTAGCTCTCTGTAAGATATTTTTTTTGTGTCCGCAGGATCATCCCCTACCCAAATAATTGCTGTCTTACTTGGATTCTTTTTAAGGTGTCTGTCAATACAATTTGCAGAAGCGTTGAGTGTACCGTCGTAAAACCATTTAATTTTAACATCATCTTTACTATATTTGACGTCTTTAATTTTTGTGTATTTTTTAATCCAAGTTATTCTTTTTCCTTCTTTAGCCCAAAATTTATCATTTTCTTTAATCGAAAGTTTATATTTCTTTTTGTACTTTGACTCATTAACGTATGCTTGATTAGCCCAACTGTCTGAAACTTTAATCACAGAGTTACCGTCGCTATCTTTTGAAAACGATGGGGCTTTAAAATTTATCTTTCTTATTTTTTTTCTTCTTCTTATTGATTTTTTCTTTTTTTTACTTTTTCTAGTTTTTTTTCTAGATCTTATTATTTTTCTAGAATTTTTTATTTTCCTAGTTTTTCTTCTTTTTTTCGACTTTGTTTTTTTTCTTTTTTTCTTTTTTGGCACAATTACCTCATTTTTATCTTATACTTTACCCATCTTATAAATAATTTTCCAGCTTTTATAATCTATTGGCATAACTGATAGTCTACTTTGTTTAATTAGAGGTAAATGAGAAATTTTCTTGTTTTTTTTAATTTTTTCTAATGAAACTGGTCTATTTAATTTACTCACAAACCTAACTTGAACGGCCACAAATCTCTTTTTGCTATCAGTTTTATCGACAAATGCAGTTTTGATAACTTTAACTATGCCAACAATTTCTTTTCCAATATTTGAATGGTAAAAATAGCATAAATCTCCACCTTTCATTTTTTTTAAATTATTTGCAGCTTGATAATTTCTAACTCCATCCCAAACCGCACCTTTTTTTCCAGATTTTTTTTGCTGGTCAATCGACCAAACATCTGGTTCAGATTTAAGTAACCAATATTGCTTCATAATTTTAAACCTGGTCCTTTCATGTAGGGAGCATTTTCATCGAGTGGCCATCTAGACTTTGCAGATAAACTAATATCACTTTTAAGTTTTCTCTTAAATCTTTGTATAGCGGCCCAAGCTATCATTGCTGCATTATCACCGCAAAATTCTATACTTGGATAAATAGTTTCAAATTTCATTTCTTTTCCTAAGTTAGATAAATTTT
This sequence comes from uncultured Pelagibacteraceae bacterium, assembly GCA_902557775.1. Taxonomy (GTDB): domain Bacteria; phylum Pseudomonadota; class Alphaproteobacteria; order Pelagibacterales; family Pelagibacteraceae; genus Pelagilacustribacter. The sequence goes on along the minus strand of CACEBD010000001.1, from coordinate 118,867 downwards.
CTCTAATAGTCTTATTTGCAGCTACTCCACCGGCAACAATTAATTTAACTTCTTCTGCTTGAGTTTTTTCTTTAAAAATATCAACTGCGATTTTAGTTTTTTTATAAAGAATTTTATTAATTGTATTTTGAAAAGAGGCTGCAAGATTATATTTCATTTTATCATCATCATTTATTTTTTTTGACTCTCTTAATACTGCGGTTTTAAGTCCGGCAAATGATAAATTACAGCCAGCTTTATTTATAATTGGCTCTGGAAGTCTAAAAAAATTTTTGTCTCCTAAATAGGAAAACTTTTCTACACTTGGTCCACCAGGATATCCTAGGTCAAGCATTTTAGCAGTTTTGTCAAAAGCTTCTCCGAGTGCATCATCAATTGTAGTTCCAAGTTGCTCGTATTTGTCTACATCTTTAACAATTAAAAATTGAGTGTGCCCTCCAGATATTAATAATAAAAGATAAGGAAATTTTATATTTTTTTCTAGACCAGGACTTAATGCATGCCCTTCTAAATGATTAACGCCAATGAAAGGTTTATTCGAAAATGTTGCGATTGACTTACCTATATTTAGACCGATTGTAAGGCATACAATTAAACCTGGACCGGCTGTAGCTGCAATACCATCAATTTCATTAATAGAAACTTTGCTGCTTTGTATTGCAGAATTAATTATGAATTCTATATTTTCTAAGTGAGCCCTTGCAGCCAATTCAGGAACTACTCCGCCAAATTTTTTATGTTCTGAAATTTGACTAGAAACAATATTGGATAAAATATCTGCAGTGCCTTTATCATTTTCCCTTATAACAGCTGCTGCAGTTTCATCACAACTTGTTTCAATTCCTAAAAAAGTAATCCTTTTTGTCATCTCTTTTTAAAATTAAAATAGTATAAAGTAGTTCTATCAAATATATAATCAATTAATGAAAAAAATTACAATTGGCGCAAGAGGTAGTAAACTTTCATTAGCTTATGTAGCAAAAGTTAAGGAGCTATTAGTAAAAAATAACAAAGATCTTAAAGAGGAAAATATTTATTTTAAAGCCATAAAAACATCAGGTGATTTGAATTTAAATAAGAACATCTCAGAAATAGGTGGAAAACATTTATTTTGTAAAGAAATTGAAGAAAGTTTGTTGAAAAAAGAAATAGACATTGCTGTCCATTCTCTAAAAGATATGGAGGCTTTTGAAAATGAGAGTCTTTTAATTGGAGCATATTTAAAAAGAAATGATTACCGAGACGTAATAATAAGTGAAAAAATTAAAAATCTTTCTGATTTGCGAGATGGTATAAAAATCGGCTCAAGTTCAAAAAGAAGAGAATTTCAATTAAAAAAAATTAATAATAAAATTTCTGTAATCAATATTCGGGGAAATATTGATACAAGAATGAATAAAATTAACGAAAACAATTTAGACGGCATTATTCTTGCTGCTGCCGGAGTAAAATCACTTAAACTCGATAAAAAAATTAGCTTCACTTTTAATTGTGAGCAAATTTTACCGGCGGTGGGGCAAGGAATTATTGCTGTGCAATGTAGAAAGGAAGATAAAATTCAAAGTTTAATAAAAAGAATTAACGATAATACAACTAGTCTTTGCGCAATTGCTGAGAGAAAAATGCTTCAAACCATTGGAGGTGATTGCGATACTGCGATAGGTGGGTTAGCTGAAATTGAAAACCATAATTTAAAACTTAAAGCTCAGCTTTTTTCAGATAGCGGTCAAGAGAGTTTTGAATATGAACTCTCAGGTAAAGAGGTTGACGCTTCTTTTATAGGAAAAAGCGTTGGGGAAAAATTATTAAATCTAGCTGGAGAAAAATTTAAAAAAAAATGAATATTATAATAACAAGACCCTTAATTGACTCTGAAGATTTAATGGGTAAATTACTTTCTTTAGGTCATAAAATTATTCATGTGCCTACTTTAAAGATTTCTAAAGCAGAACTTGATCCTATTGACTCCGAGAAATACAATGCATTTATATTTACAAGTGCTAATGCAATAAGGAGTCTAAAACTATTAAAACCAGATAGAAATAAAATTTGTTTCTGCGTTGGAGCAATTACAGAAAAGATTGTAAGACAACAAGGTTATAATAATACTATTTCAGCTGGAGGAACGATAAATGCCTTAAAAAATATTATTGTTAATTCAGGTGACTTAGATAAAAAAAAAGTCATGGCGTATATATGTGGAGATAATATTACTTCAGACTTGGATTTAGAGCTACAAAAGGAAGGTTTTCAAATAGATAAAATTATCAACTATACTTCAGAAAAAATTAAAGAATTAAATGAAGATACTAATAATTTAATCAATGATCATCCTCCTGACATAATTTTTGTTTACTCAAAAAGGAGCGCAGAAAGCTTTATTGATTTAGCAAAAAAGTACTCACTCAATGGACTGATGACAGGCTCAAGAGTAATGTGTATAAGTGAAAAAGTTTTAAATGTTTTCAAAGAAGCTGGATGGAGAAATTTAGAAACCTTCGAAGTTGGAGATGAACTTATAAAAATTGGTAATTAAATGGAAGTATTGCAAAATTTTAAGATATTATTTTTAGATGTTTGGAATAAAGGTATTTCGGGAGTTAATATTTCTGAAATTATTATTGCTTTGATCATTTTTTTATTTTTTCTTTTTTTAAGAGGAATATTTTCAAAATTCGTAATTAAAAGATTGGAGAATTACGTATCAAAAACCTCAAATAACTTTGATAATACTCTTGTAAAGTCCATGGAAGGGCCAGCTAAGTTTTTTCCGATCGTATTAGGTTTTTTTGTAGCTACTAGTTATCTAACTATTGAAACTCAAGCCGCAGATTTTTTAGAAACTATCAATCGTTCTTTAATTACAATTCTTATATTCTGGACCTTTCACCAAATTATTGGACCCTTTTCAACTGTTGTTAAATCAGTCAGCGATTTACTCTCAAGGGATTTAGTTAATTGGATTATCAAAGCTCTAAAGGTCTTAATTATAATTCTAGGATTAGCGGCTGTTTTAGAACTTTGGGGAATTAAAATTGGACCAATTATAGCCGGACTAGGACTATTTGGTGTTGCCGTTGCACTCGGAGCGCAAGATTTATTTAAAAATTTAATTTCAGGTATATTAGTTTTAGTTGAGAAAAGATTTAAAGTTGGAGATTGGATATATGTTGAAGATGTTATTGAAGGCACAGTTGAGTCAATAGGTTTTAGATCTACAGTTGTTAGAAGATTTGACAAATCTCTTGCAACAATCCCTAATTTTCAGTTTGCAGAGAAAGCAGTAATAAATAATTCCTTAATTACCAATAGGAGAATTAATTGGATTATAGGCCTAGAATATAGAACAACAAGCAAACAATTAATTGATATTAAACAACAGATAGAAAATTATATAAAAAATAGCGAATTATTTTCAAAATCAGAAAATACAATGCTATCAGTAAAAATCGATCAATTTGCAGCAAGTTCAATAGATATTAAACTAATATGTTTCACTAAAACCAAAAAATACTTAGAGTGGATGAAGGTAAAAGATCTTTTAGCCCTTGAAATAAAAAATATAGTAGAAAAAAATAATGCGTCTTTTGCATTTCCAAGTACGTCAGTTTATGTGGAGAAAAATTAATGAAGTCGATGTTAATTCTATTCGACAATATAGTTAGCCTTTACATTTGGATATTAATTATTCACGTAATATTTAGTTGGCTGGTTGCTTTTAATGTTTTAAATACAAGTAATAGGTTTGTATATTCTGTTTTAGATGTTTCTTACAAACTTACAGCTCCACCTTTAAATTTTATCAGAAGATTTTTACCCAACTTAGGGTCTATAGATATCTCTCCAGTGATACTGATCTTAGGATTGATGTTTTTTAGGAATTTAGTTTTTGAAATGTTTGCACCAGGATTATTTTAAAGATGATTATTGATGGAAAAAAACAAGCAGAGATTATTAGAAATGAAATTAAAAAAGAAATTTCAGATTTAAAGAAAAAAAGCGGTAAAACACCCAGTCTTACAGTTATCTTGATCGGAGATTTTCCACCCAGTTTAATATACGTAAAGAATAAAGAAAAAAGTGCTAGAGAAGTTGGCATTAACTCTGAAATAATTAGATATCCAAAAAATGTGAGTGAAAAAGATATTTTAGAAAAAATTGAAGAATTGAATAAAAACGATGAAATTTCTGGTATCTTAGTTCAGCTTCCATTGCCCAGCCAGATAAGCAAGGAGAAAATTATTAATGCAATTAATCCATCCAAAGACGTAGATGGTTTCAATCCAATAAATGTTGGTAATCTTTCATCAGGTTATAACTCAATCGTTCCTTGTACACCTTTGGGATGTCTTTTATTGATAAAAAAAATAGAATCAAATTTAGCAGGCAAACATGCTGTTATAATAGGAAGATCTAATTTAAATGGTAAACCAATGGCTCAATTATTATTAAAGGAAAATTGCACAGTAACTATAGTTCACTCAAAAACAAATGATTTACAAAATGAGTGTCTCAAAGCAGATATTTTAGTAGCAGCTGTCGGAGTTCCAAATTTAATCAAAAAAGATTGGGTAAAAAAAAATGCGATTGTTATAGATGTTGGTATTAATAAAGTAGGAGAAAAAATAGTAGGAGATGTTAATTTTGATGAATTAAAAGATAACGTTAAAGCAATAACTCCAGTTCCGGGAGGCGTAGGACCAATGACAATTGCATGTTTATTAAAGAATACTTTAACGTGTTTTAAAGCTCGCTTGACCTAGACTTTTCAATTTTTAAGTACTTACTATTTCTAAATCTTATAATAACTGTAGCAATCGCAACTATTAAAATAGCTAAAGAAATATAAATTAAGTTTGCAGGGTCACTCTCTTTATCTTGTAATATTATGAACCGAGCTAGCGCTGTAATAGCTATGATTAAAGGATATGTTATTCTTACGGATTGAGTTTCCCAATAAGATCTCACTAAACCAATTACTTCGATATAAATGAACATTAAAAGCAAATCAGCTAATGTAATATCTTTATTTTCGTACATTTCTTTCATTTCTAAAAAGAAAGCAATAATTGTTGATACAAGAACAACTATAACCGCAACTAACTGAATATTTCGAATCGAACTGTTCATCAGTAATTAATCTATCAAAAATTTAGGCTTTATTTAACTGTTTAGAGTGAAATTTTATGAAATTTTCAACTTTTCTTTTATTAAAGGTTTTATTCTCCTCAAAAGAAACTTTTTTCATTGAATAAGCTTTATTTTTCGTTCTTCTTGACAGTACAGTTATGTTCCCTTTGTACAAACTTAAAACAATTTCACCAGATACTTTGCTTCTCTTTCTATCAATTAATTTTTGTAATTTTAATCTTTTTTTCGAAAACCAGTATCCGTTATATACTAGCTCAGCATACTCTGGCATTACCCTCTCTTTTTTATGAGCGGTTTCTTTATCAAGAGTAACAGACTCTATAGCTCTATGTGCAGCATATAACACAGTACCACCTGGAGTTTCGTAAACACCTCTGGATTTAATCCCAATAAATCTATTTTCAACTAGATCAACTCTTCCTATTCCATTTTTTCCAGCCAGAATATTCAATTTATTTAAAAGCTTTTCAGGATTTAATTTTTTTCCATTTACTGCAATTGGATCACTGTTTTTAAAAGTAATTTTTACTTTTGTAGGTTTATTAGGAGCTTTTTGTGGTGAAACTGTCCTCTGATAAATAAATTCAGGAGCGGAATTTTTTGGGTTCTCTAAAACCTTGCCTTCAGTTGATGTATGAAAAATATTGTCATCTACAGAAAATGGCGGCGCTCCTTTTTTATCTTTAGGAATTGGTATATTATTTTTTTTAGCGTATTTAATTAAATCTGCTCTTGATTGTAATTTCCATTCTCTCCATGGCGCTATTGTTTTAATCTTACTTTTACCAAAATATGAGTAACTTAGCTCGAATCTTACTTGATCGTTACCTTTCCCAGTCGCGCCATGCGAAACTGCAAAAGCCTTAAATTTTTTTGCAATTTCAACTTGTCTTTTTGCAATTAACGGCCTGGCAATAGATGTGCCTAATAGATATACTCCCTCATAAACTGCATGAGCTCTTATCATTGGAAAAATATAATCTTTCACAAAGTTATTTTTTAAATTTTCAATAATTATTTTTTTAACGCCCAGTCTTTCAGCATTTTTGATAATTTTTTTTTTATCTAAAACTTGTCCAATATCACAGGTGTAAGCAATTACTTCAGCATTATAATTTTCTTGCAACCATCTTAAAATTATAGATGTATCCAAACCGCCTGAGTAGGCTAAAACAATTTTTTTCATTTAGCTGCAAGTTTTTTTTGCTGTGTTATACGCCTTTGTAAATCCCATCATAGAATAGTGATCAGTGGTCTCAGCCCCTTTAGTGGTTCTAGCTTTTACAATTATGTCAGTTGCTTTTTTCATTAATTGAATAAATTTTTTCTCTTCCTGATCATCCAACAACCAAGCAAAATCTTTTTGTGAAAAAAAAGAGTATCTTCTTTTTCCAGAGCTAGCGGTTACACTTGATGTTTTATAATCATGGCCACTTGTCAAACTCACTTCATCTTTGATTTCTTCGGAAGGCCTGAAAGTTACAAATAACTTTGATTTATTTCTTTTTACAGCAGCTGGTGCTCTTTTTGTTGGAACAGTTTGAGCAAAGCAAATTTTTCCTTTATCAGTTTCTGCTATAAAGCTCTCCCAGTTTTTATATTTTCCTGTTGATCTTGGCGTAATAGCAAAAACATTCACAGAAAATAAACACAGAATTAGTATTACAAAAATTTTTTTAACTGACATATTTTATTTTTATACTAAAAATTATCTATTTCAATGCTTTGTATTCTAAGGAGATGGATTTGGGTTATTATTATGGATAACATCAATCTTATTTAAAATTTCATCGGATAGTTTAATATTTACACTATCTATATTTTCCTTTAATTGCTCCATTGTTGTTGCCCCGATTATATTACTCGTAACAAAAGGTCTTGTGTTTACAAAAGCCTGTGCTAGCTGAGCCATTGTCAAATTACTTTCCTTAGCTAATTTATAATATTCTTCGTAAGCTTTCATAGCTAAAGGATTAAGATGTCTTTCCCAACCTTTGAACAAAGCTTGTCTAGAATTCTTTGGCATTTTACCATTTCTATATTTTCCAGAAAGCGCACCTGTAGCAAGAGGGTAATAAACTAGAAGTCCACATTTTTCTCTTATTGAAATTTCAGACATTCCGATTTCATAAGTTCTATTAACTAAATTGTAAGGGTTTTGTACCGACATCATCCTAGGTAATTTTTTACTTTTAGATAATTCAATGTATCTTGAAAGACCGTATGGAGTTTCATTTGACATGCCAATGTATCTAATCTTTCCGCTCTTGATAAATTTTTCTAGGGCCTGTAGAACGCTTTCAAAGCTATTCCATTCACCTTCATCACTATCAATAGCATATTCTCTTTTGCCGAAGTAATTGGTTGATCTTTCGGGCCAATGCAATTGGTATAAGTCTATATAATCTGTTTTTAATCTTTTTAAACTTCCATCGATTGCTGTTCCAATTGTTTTTTCATTAAAATTATTTCCTCCACCTCTTATCCAACTACATCCTGGGCCTGCAACTTTTGAAGCTAAGATTATTTTTTTTCTGTTTTTTCTTTTTTCAAACCAATTTCCAATCATCACTTCGGTTTTGCCATAAGAGTCCGAGTTAGGGGGGACCGAGTAAAGTTCTGCAGTGTCAAAAAAGTTAATCCCCTCACTTAAGGAGTAATCCATTTGTTCAAAAGCATCTTTTTCAGTATTTTGTGTGCCCCATGTCATAGTTCCTAAACATATTAAGCTCACATCTAAATCTGTAGTGCCCAATTTTTTAAATTTCATAAAAACTTAATAATTATAACAGTTTTTTAGGTCAATTTTTGCCTATTGAAAAGTATTTAAAAAAACTTATATAATCAGTTATGGAAATTAATAAACAAAGATCTACAGTTCGTTCGTCAGCTTCTGAAGCAATTATAGATCAGGGTCTGCGTTCTTACATGCTTAAAGTCTATAACTACATGGCTTCGGCTTTAGTCTTAACAGGATTTGTTGCTCTATTAACAGCAAAATTTGCAGTACAGTCTTTTGAGCCATTAATTTTATCTCCATTAGGTAATTCACTTTATAATACAGGTTTAGCTTGGGTTGTAATGTTAGCACCATTAGGAGTAGTTTTTTATATGAGTTTTGGCATTGCTAAAATGAGTGCTTCTAAAGCACAGACAGTTTTTTGGATTTTTGCAGGATTGATGGGCTTATCACTTTCATCAATTTTTGTAATTTACACTGAAGCTAGTATAGCAAGAGTCTTTTTTATTACCGCAGGAACTTTTGGAGCAATGAGTATTTATGGTTATACTACTAAAAGAGATTTAACTAAGTTAGGATCTTTTTTAATGATGGGCCTAATTGGAATTATAATTGCATCTTTAGTTAATCTATTTATGAAATCAGCAATGATGTATTTTGTGATTTCTATTTTAGGGGTTTTAATTTTCGTTGGTTTAACTGCTTACGATACTCAAAAAATTAAAAATATGTATTTAGTAAGCGATAGTGGTGAGCTGATGGGCAAGAAAGCTGTTATGGGAGCTTTAACGCTTTACCTTGATTTTATAAATCTTTTCATCATGCTTTTAAGACTTTTCGGTCAAAGAAGATAATTATTTAATAATTTTTAATCTATTCCAGCTAGTTCTATCTATTAGGAGATTTAAACTTTCTGACTTTTTAATCACTTTCCCGTCTTTATCTTTGATTAAATATTTTTCATTAAAATAATTCGGCTTTAAGTTTTTTGTAATTCTTAACACGGGTTTATCAGATGATCTTTGATAAACATCAAATGAAACTTCTCTTGTTCCAGTTGAGAGAGAGTAATCTTTCCAAGAGCCATTAGAGACCATTTTCGCATATAGATTTAAAATACATTGCAATTCTCTCTTAATAAAAAATCTCTCTCTTTCATTTTTTTTAAAATCGTTATTAATGATCAATTTAATTTTTTTCATAATTTATATTTTTTAATTAAAGGTACTTGAGAAGCTGTGAATATAAAAGTAATAGGTAAAATACCCCACACTTTGAAGTTTACCCAAGTAGCTTCAGGTTGGGTCCTCCAAACAATTTCATTCAATATTGCTAAAAAAATAAAAAAATAAGCCCATCTAAAATTCAACTTGTCCCATCCAATTTCTTGCAGTTGAAAAGCAGTTTTTAAAAAAAATTTTAGAAAATTTTTTTGAAAAAAAACTTTACTTGCAATTAATATTCCTGCAAAAATTATATTAACTATTGTTGGCTTCATATAAATAAATATAGGATTATCAAAATACAGAGTAAGGCCCCCAAAAAGTGTAATAATTACTCCCCCTATCAATGGAACAAAAGGAATTTTCTTTTCTACAAAATACATAATTGCAATAGCAATAATAGTTGAAATAATTAATGGTGGAATAGCAGCAGATAAATTGTTTCCAGTTTTATAATAGATCGTGAAAAAAATTAATAAAGGCCCAAAGTCAGTAACAAATTTTAAAAATGACTTATTCACAATAAAGAGACTAACATATTATTAAATTTAAACAAATTAGATATTGATTTTAAAAAAAATATTATTAACTATTAAGAATGGCAACAAGTAATAAAGCAAAATTTTCAATTGGTGAGGTTGTTAAGCATCGACATTTCGATTTTAGGGGTGTTATTTACGACGTAGATTTTGAATTTAATAATTCCGAAGAATGGTATCAATCAATACCAAAAGAGGTAAGACCAAGAAAAGATCAGCCTTTCTATCATCTATTAGCTGAAAGTAATGAAGTAACTTACGAAGCATACGTTTCTGAACAAAATTTATTATTAGATAAATCTAATGAACCTCTTAAGCATCCTTTAATTGAAGAAATTTTTTCAGGAAAAAAAGGCTCAAGTTACTTCAAAATTTCAAATTAATTAGCTGTCGCCTAAAATAAAACACCATTTATTCAAATATGTGACACAGAGAGCAGCTATCTTAATGATGTTTTAGCCCAATTGGGAATAAACTTCTTATATTACTCCCTCCAGTTCTCAGTTGGGCTTATAATAGAACTTCACAAAAAAAAAATATTATAGTAGTTAAGGCAGATGTTTAATTTTTTTTACAATAACAACATTTTTACTTGGATAGAAAAATTGACGAATTTTATTAATTCAATTTTTTTCGCATTACTAATCGCTGGTTTATCATTTGCGCTAGTTTTTTCTCCACCAGATTATTTGCAAGGAGACAGTGTTAGAATTATGTATGTACATGTACCTGCCGCTTGGATTAGTTTAGCTTCTTTTTCATGTATAGCACTATTCTCAATTTTTAATTTTATTTTTAAAATTAAACACCTCACAATAATTACTAAAAGTATTGCACCTATTGGTTTGATGTTTACTTGTATTGCAATTGTTACTGGATCTATTTGGGGAAAGCCTACTTGGGGAACTTTTTGGGCTTGGGATGCAAGAATTTCTTCTATGCTTATATTAGCACTTTTCTATCTAGCATTTATTTTTATTCATAAATTAGTTTCAGATGAAGACAGAGCTAATAAAATTTCAAGTATTATTGCTGCATTTGGATTAATAAATATACCAATCATAAAATACTCTGTTGAATGGTGGAGTACTCTTCATCAACCTGCTAGCATAAAAATAATAGGATCAAGCACAATACATTCTTCAATGTTAATGCCACTATTACTTATGTTTTTTGTATTAATAATGTATTGTGCGTTAATTTTTCTAATGAAATACAAGACAGAAATCATTAGAATCAAGAAAAAAAATTTAAAAAGATTATGATTAGTGATTTAATTTTAATGAACGGTTACGGAATTTTTGTGTGGTCATCCTTTATTCTAACTTTTTTAGTTTGTGGGATTTTTTATTACAAAACTCGTAAAACTTTAAGAAAGTACGAAGAGGAATTCGCTAAAGAAATTAACGAACTTCCAATTGAGCAGAAAAAAATAGTTATCGAAAATTCTAAAATTGCATCAAAAATCTTATCTTCTTATAATAAAACTATCTAAAGCATTTAATGCTTCCTAAAAAAGTAAAAAAAAGAGCCTCTCTTTTATCAATATTTTTATTATTATCTATAATTGGAGTTTTTTTGATTTTAAATGCTCTTAACAAAAATATATTATACTTTAATTCACCTACAGATATAAAAATTAGCCAAGATATTAACTATAATAAAAAAATGAGAGTTGGCGGAATGGTAAAAAAAAATACACTTAATATTAAAGATCAGGAAATAAGATTTATAATTACTGATTTTAAAAATGAGGTAGAGGTAAGTTTTAAAGGTACAATACCAAACTTGTTTGCTGAAGGCAAAGGAGTAGTAGCAGAAGGGAAATTACAAGATAAAAAATTTTTTATTGCGGAAAGAATTCTTGCTAAACATGACGAAAATTATATGCCCCCAGAGTTAAAAAATATCATGAAAGAAAATGCTGAGTAATACTGGAAATTTTTTATTACTTTTAAGTATTTTATTTACTTTTTTTATTATCTTCCAATCGTTTGCTTGTCTAAAAAAAACTAACAATATGATATTCAAAAGTATTTATAAAATTAGTTTGCTACAAAGCACAACTATTTTAATTTGTTTTTTCACATTAGTCGGAGCTTTCATGGTGTCCGATTTTTCTTTAATAAACGTTTACCAGAACTCGCATACACTAAAACCAATTTTCTATAAAATTTCCGGAACTTGGGGAAATCATGAGGGTAGTTTATTGCTTTGGGTAATTATTTTGACAATTTTTTCATTTTTGTTTCTTATTACAAATAAAAATCATCCAAAAAATTACAGAATAAATACTTTAATCATTCAAAATATTTTAATTTTAGGTTTTTTATTTTTTATTTTATTTAATTCGAATCCTTTTAGCTCTATAAGCCCTGTTCCAAAAGAAGGGCTTGGATTAAATCCTATTTTACAAGATCCAGCTTTAGCTATTCACCCTCCATTACTTTATGTGGGTTTTGTGGGGTCCTCTATATATTTTTCCGCAGCTATGGCTTCTGTAATTACAAATTATTCTGGTAAATCTTTTGCACAATCAATTAAAAGTTGGGTAATCATTTCTTGGTCTTTTCAAACACTTGGAATTCTAGTTGGATCAATTTGGGCCTATTACGAGTTAGGTTGGGGCGGATTTTGGTTTTGGGATCCTGTTGAAAATGCATCTTTACTTCCCTGGTTTGCTATGACTGCATTGTTGCATTCACTATTAGTTTTAGAAAAAAGAAATATACTTTATTTTTGGTCGATCATACTTTGTTTGTTAACATTTACTTTAAGTGTGACAGGAACCTTCTTAGTGAGATCCGGAATACTTAATTCTGTTCATACATTTGCCAATGACCCCTCTAGAGGAATTTATATTTTATCATTTCTAAGCTTAATGATATTTGCATCGGTTTATATTTTATTCGCTAAATACAAACCAACAAATGATCAAATCAACTCTAATAGCAAAGAAACATTCATCTTGATAAATAACTGGTTTATGATGTTTTACCTAATTACTGTTTTATTAGGAACTTTATACCCAATTTTTACTGACGCAATTTCAAACAATAAAATTTCAGTCGGTCCTCCTTTTTATAATTCGGTGATAACACCTGTTGTAATTATCTTTTTATTTTTTATGGCTGTTGGTCCGAAAGTGAAATGGATAAAAAATGAATATTTAAATTTTAAAGATTTATTAAAAATAATTGCTGGGGCAATAGCTGTAAATTTTATTATCACTTATTTCTTTAAAAGTTATAGTCTAATTTCCAATTTAATCATTATTTCATCGGTATTTTTGATTATTTCAACTATCTTGGACGCATTTAAAAAACCAAAGATTAATTTTGCGAGAATCATCTCACATTTTTCTTTCGGTTTTTTAATTTTTTTTATAGGATTAAATCATAATTTTTCAATTGAAAAAGATTTTAATTTAAAATTAGGTGAAACAAAAAAAATTGACAATTATAATTTTGAACTTAAAGATTTAAAATTACAACAGTATGACAATTATAAAGCTGTTATAGGCAAAATTCAAATAAGTGATTTATCTACCAACAAAAAAAGGACCTTAAATCCAGAGATTAGAATTTATGATAATCCTCAAACTTTAACTTACGAAGCTTCAATTAAAACAAATTTTTTTAGAGATTATTACTTAACAATGAGCAACATAGATCGTTCAGATTATTACAATATTAAATTTCAAGAAAAACCACTTATGATTTGGATCTGGATTTCAGTTATCATGCTATCATTTGGTGGATTTTTAAGCTTCATAAGAAATGCAAAAAATAATTAAGATTACAATAATATTTCTTTTAATTTTTATTCTTGGAATATTTTTTTTATCGTTAAACAAAAATTTAAATTATAATACAGAGTCTTTAATTGGAAATAAATTAGGCGAAATAGAATTAGTAAGTTTTGAAGATGATAGTATTTTTACAAACGATGATTTTAAAAAGAATAGTTTTACTTTAATCAACTTTTGGGCATCTTGGTGTGCTCCATGTAGAGTAGAACATCCGCATTTGATGGAATTGTCAAAAGAAAATAATATTAAAATATTAGGAGTGAATTTTAAAGATAAAAAAAATAATGCTTTAAAATTTCTAAAAGATTTGGGTAATCCTTATAAATATTTGACTAGAGATAGCAATGGGAAACAGTCGGTCAATTTTGGAATATATGGTATCCCTGAAAGTATTTTAATAGATGACAAATTAACGATAATAAAAAAATTTGTCGGACCTCTTACAAAACAAGACCTTAATAGTATAAAAGAAATAATAAATAATTTATGAAGATAAAAATTTTTCTGACCATTTTTTTTATTAGCTTTAATTTAAATCTTGGTTCAACTGAGACAATTGATGAAAGTAAAATACATAAAAATCTAAGATGTTTAGTTTGCCAAGGCCAATCAATAGCTGATTCAAATTCTGATTTTGCTATAACGCTTAAAATGGTTGTTAAAGACTTGATTAAGAACGGCAAATCAGAGGATGAAATTTATGATTTTCTCTCAGAAAAATATGGAGACTGGATCTTATATAATCCTAAGCTAAACGCTGGTAATCTTTTACTGTGGAGTCTTCCTTATTTAGTACTGGTCTTTGGAGGTGCAATTATTGTTTTTTTAATAAGAAAAAGGTCAAAAAAAACTTGAAATCCAAACTGTACATCTTAGATATTTAGTTGTATTTTTTCCAAATGAAACTTCGTTTATTAGTATTTTTATTTTCTTTTCTATTTTTATTTTCATCAATACAAGCTGATGAAAGTAGTTCTGACTTATCTTTTTATACAGGAACTTTTGATGTCATCGATGAGGAAGGCGATGATCAAACTTCATTATTTGGTATAGAACATAAAAATCCTAATTTGTTTAGAGATACCTTTCTAGGAAAATTTAAACCTATCTCTGGAGCTTTCATAACTGGAAACAGCTCTGTTTATTTATACACTGGTGTAGAGGGTCAATACGGAATTGGTCCATTAAAAATCTTACCTAGTTTTTCACCTGGGTATTATGAAAAAGGAGATGGCAAAGATTTAGGAAGCGTTCTTGAGTTCAAAAGTGAAATTAAAATTGGCCTAGATATTTTTGAAAATTCGAAACTAAGTTACAGTTATAGCCATTTATCGAACAATGATTGGGGTGATACTAATCCTGGAACAGATAATCAACAAATAACATTTTCTAAAAACTTTTAATAACAATGAATTTAAACGATTGTTATAATTTTGATGATTTTAGAAAACTAGCAAAAAAAAATTTACCAGGACCAATATTTCATTATATAGATGGCGGCGCTGACGATGAAACAACACTTAGGAGAAATACCGAGTCTTTTTTAAAATGTGATCTAGTCCCTAATATTCTTGCAAGCGTTGGTGAACCGGATCTTTCAACAAATGTTTTCGGTCAAAAAATTGATATGCCGCTTTTTTTATCACCAACAGCTATGCAAAGACTTTATCATCATGACGGAGATAAAGCTTCTGCAAGAGCCGCTGAAAAATTTGGAACATTTTACAGCATGTCTACTATGGCAACTTCTTCAATTGAGGAAGTAGCTAACATTTCAGGGGGTCCAAAACTTTTTCAACTTTACATTCATAAAGACCAAGGTCTCACAGACAACCTAATTGATAGGTGTAAAAGTTCTGGATTTAAAGCGATGTGTTTAACTGTCGATACTGTGGTTGCAGGCAATCGAGAAAGAGACCATAGATGGGGATTTACTACGCCGCCAAAGCTTACTTTAAAAAGTTTGATGAGTTTTGCATCGCATCCTAAATGGGCATTTAATTATTTAACACATGAAAAATTTCAACTCGCAAACGTTTCTCACTGGACTAAAAAAGGTTCAAGCATTGCAAAAGGGGTAATGGAATACATTAACGAACAATACGATCCGGCAATGAGCTGGAAAGACGCTGAATATGTTGTAAAGAAATGGGGAGGACCTTTTGCTTTAAAAGGTGTAATGTCAGTAGAAGACGCGAAGAGAGCGGTTGAAATTGGAGCTTCGGCAATAATGCTTTCAAATCATGGAGGTAGACAGCTTGATGGGTCTAGATCACCTTTCGATCAGTTGCCTGCAATAGCTGATGCAGTTGGGGGCAAAATAGAAATCATTTTAGACGGAGGAGTAAGAAGAGGCACTCACGTTCTAAAAGCACTATCTTTAGGAGCAACAGCTTGTAGTTTCGGAAAAGGTTTTTTATTTGCATTAGGGGCTGGCGGCCAAAAAGGAGTTGAGCAAATTTTAAAGAGAATGAGGGACGAGATTAGAAGAGACATGATTTTATTGGGATGTAAGAGCATAAAAGAGCTAAATAAAACTAAAATTGTATATAGGTGATGCAAAAAAACTAGTTTTCAAAAGTGTTAATAAATACTAGGTTTAGAATATGAAATTAGCAAAAAATTTAGAGAGACTTGGAACAGAAACTGCTTTTAGTGTCTTAGCTGAAGCTAAGAAGCTCGAAGCTCAGGGTAAAGAAATGATTCACTTGGGTTTAGGTCAGCCAGATTTTATGACTCCTAAGCATATTATGGACGCAGCGAAAAAAGCTATTGATGACGGACATCATGGATATGTTTTAGCTAACGGGATTGCTGAATGTCGACAAGCAGTTTCAAGAAAAATAAAAAGTTTATATAAAAAAGAAGTTAGTCCCGAACGGATTATGATTATGCCCGGTGGAAAACCTACAATGTACTTTGCTATTCAAATGATCGGCGAGCCTGGTGCAGAAATAGTTCATCCAACACCTGGTTTTCCAATTTATGAGTCTATGATTAATTATACTGGCGCCAAAGCAGTTCCATATGATTTAACAAAAGAAAAAGATTTAAAATTTGATCCTGAAAAAATTTTATCTTTGATAACAGACAAAACTCGTCTTGTGATATTGATTAATCCCAATAATCCAACAGGAAGTTTTGTTGAAAAACCTGCAATTGATTTTCTTGCTGAAGGTTTAAAGAAACATCCACACGTTACTATTCTTAGTGATGAAATTTATAGTAGACAAATTTTCGATGGAAAAGAGATGCCGACTTTTTTCAATTACCCAGATTTACAAGACAGGTTGATAGTTTTAGATGGATGGAGCAAAGCTTACTCCATGACTGGCTGGAGAATGGGATGGAGCGTGTGGCCAGAAAATTTAATTCCACATGTAACTAAATTAGCTATAAATAGTTTTTCTTGTGTAAATGCGCCTTCACAATTTGCTGGAATAGCAGCATTAGATGGACCCGACGACTCTATACATCATATGATGGAAAAGTTTGATCAAAGAAGAAAATTAATTCACAAAGGTTTAAATGATTTACCTGGTGTTGAATGCAGTATGCCTGGTGGAGCGTTTTACGCTTTTCCAAATGTAAAGGGAACAGGTATGAGTGGAAGTGAATTTTCAAAGAAATGTATGCACGAAGCAGGTGTGGCAATTGTTCCAGGAACAGCATTTGGCAAAACATCAGTAGATTATGTACGTTTTAGCTTCGCCGCATCAAGGGATAACATTCAAAAAGCACTAGATAAAATATCAAAAATGCTTAAGTAGGATTGATTATGAGCAGTTTACAAATGCCAAAAGTTGATAACGCAATTATGTCTAAAAAAGATAAAATTGCATCGGATCTTCGTGGAATTATCAATTCTAAAAATGTTCTTTCCAATCCTGATGAACTAAGACCTTTCGAAACTGACGGCTTGACGGCTTATAGACAAATGCCTCTTTTAGTAGTTATGCCTGAGACAGTTGAGGAAGTTAGTCAAATTTTAAAATATTGTAACGAGAACAAAGTTAAAGTAGTCCCAAGGGGAGCAGGAACAGGTTTATCTGGTGGTTCGATGCCTTTAGAAGATTGTGTTCTAATGGCAATGGGAAAATTTAATAAAATAATTGAGATTGATTATGAAAACAGATGTGTGGTTACGCAACCTTGTGTAACAAATCTAGCAATCACTCATGCTGTTCAAGACAAAGGTTTTTATTATGCTCCGGATCCATCAAGTCAAATCGCATGTTCCATAGGCGGTAACGTAGCTGAAAATTCTGGCGGAGTGCATTCTCTTAAATACGGTGCAACTACAAATAATCTCTTGGGTATTCAAGTAGTTTTAATGGATGGAACTGTTACTAAATTTGGTGGTAAAGCTATGGACGCGGAGGGATATGATTTCTTAGGCTTGATGACAGGTTCAGAGGGTTTACTTGGTGTTATCACAGAGGTTACTGTAAAAATTTTAAAGTCACCTGAAGTTGTTAAAGCCGCTTTAGTTGGGTTTCCATCAATTGAGGATGCAGGAAACTGTGTTGCTGAAATAATTGCAGAGGGATGTATACCGGCTGGGATGGAAATAATGGATAAAGCTCTGACGAAAGCAACTAATGATTATTCTAAAGCAGGTTACCCAACTGATGCAGAGGCGATGATGATTGTAGAATTTGATGGAACAGAACATGAAGTTGAAGCTTACATTCAAAAGACAAAAGAAATTGCTGAAAAAAATAATTCTTCAAGTTTAAAAATCAGTAAATCAAATGAAGAGAGATTAAAATTTTGGGCCGGTAGGAAAGCAGCTTTTCCGGCATGTGGAGTTTTAGCGCCTGATTACATGTGTATGGATGGTTCAATACCTAGAGGAAAACTTGCTGAGGTTTTAAATGAAATTTCAAGACTTTCTAAAAAATATAATTTGCCAGTTGCCAATGCATTTCATGCAGGAGATGGAAACCTCCATCCTCTAATTATGTTTGATGCGAATGACAAAGAGTCTTTAAGGAAATGTGAGGAGTTTGGTGCTGATATTTTAAAGTATTGTGTAAAAGTCGGCGGGGCTCTAACTGGTGAACATGGAGTTGGTATAGAGAAAAGAGAATTAATGTGTGAAGCATTCAATGATAAAGATATACAACAACAATTAACAATTAAAGTTGCTTTAGATCCAAACTCATTATTAAATCCAGGCAAAGTTTATCCAATACTTAGAAAATGTGCTGAGGAAGGGAGAGTTCATGTCCATGGAGGAAAAACAAAATTCCCAGACATCCCTAGATTTTAATCAAAATATTTTTAAACCTACTTTAAGAGAGGAAATAGTTGAGATAGTTAAAACTTGTTATAGGAAAAATATACCTCTAGAAATCAATGGATTAAAATCAAAAAATAAAATTGGAAGAAATTTTCAATCTGAAAAAACTTTAGATCTCTCTGATTACAAAGGTATAATTGATTACAAACCTGAAGAGCTCTATATCAAAGTTAAAGCTGGTACACCTTTGAAAGAAATAGTAGGGGAGCTAGACAAAAATAATCAGCAATTAGCTTTTGAACCGAATGATTTTGGTTACTTATTTTCTGGGCAAAGTAACAGCGGTTCGATTGGTGGAGTCGTTTCATGTAATTTTGCCGGATCACGAAGATTTAAAGTTGGAAGTGTTCGAGATCACATACTTGGATTTCAAGGGATTAACGGAAAAGGTGAAACTATTAAATCAGGAGGAACAGTGGTTAAGAATGTTACCGGTTATGATTTAAGTAAATTAGTATCAGGATCTTTTGGAACACTCACGATATTAACTGAGCTTTCAATAAAAGTTTTACCAAAACCAGAAACAAGTAAAACTTTAATTATAAAGAATCCTCATCTTAAAAAAGCACTAGACTTTCTTGGAAAAGCATTGTCATCCTCTACAGATCCATCCGGTGGAGTTTTTTATCCAGACTACTTTGGAAAAGATTTTGTTTTGAATGATCTTACACACGATGGAGGCCTAACTGCTATAAGAATTGAAGGTCCAACAAATTCTGTGGATCAAAGAGCAAGCAGATTGTCTAAAGAATTAGGTCTTTTGGATCAAGAGCTTTCTATTTTAGATAGTGAGCAAAGTAACATTTTTTGGAGTAGGACAAAAAATTTAGAGGTTTTTAAAAGTTTAAAAACTAATTTATTAAGAATAGTTTTGCCAATGAGTGAAACCTTACAGGTTATCCAAAAACTTAAAAATTTTGAGATTAAATATTTTATTGATTGGGGAGGCGGTCTAATCTGGGCCTCATTTGATCAATTGAACACAAAAATTCTTAGTGAAATCAAGGATATAGTAAAAAAACATCAAGGATATATGACTTTAATTAAAGTTGAAGAGGATCTAAAAGCCTCTGCTGATATTTTTACAATAGATCCAATTAAGTATAAAATAAGTGAAAAAATTAAAAGGAGTTTTGACCCTAAAAGAATTTTTAATCCAGGGAAAATGTACACAGGAATTTAAATGCAAACATCATTTACGGATAAACAACTTCAAGACAAAGATAATAAAACGAGTGAAACAATTATAAGGAAATGCGTTCACTGCGGAATGTGTAATGCTACTTGCCCTACTTATCAAGTAAATGGAGAGGAGTTAGAAGGACCAAGAGGAAGAATATATCTTATTAAAGATATGTTAGAGAATAAAAAACCAGCTACAAAAGAAATAGCAAAACACATTGATAGCTGTTTATCCTGTTACTCATGTATGACGACTTGCCCTTCAGGAGTGAACTATATGCATTTAATTGACCATGGTAGGAATTATGTTGAAGAAACTTACAAAAGGCCTTTTTTAGATAGAGTATTTAGAAATATACTTTCTTTTGTACTACCGAGACCAAAAATGTTTTTGCTAATGGCTTTATCATCTAAACTAATTAAACCATTTAGTTTTTTATTTCCAAAATTTATTAGAAACGCATTAAATTTAATGCCAGATAAAATCCCAGGAAAAAAATTAAAAGATCAAAAAGTTTATGAGGTTAATAAAGGTAAGAAGGTTTCAAGGGTCGCTTTATTGACTGGTTGTGTTCAAAGAGTTATTTCTCCTGAAATAAACGAAGCTACTATAAGACTTTTAAATAGGCACAATGTTGAAGTAGTAGTAATGCCAGATATTAATTGTTGTGGATCTTTAAACCACCATTTGGGTAAACAAAAATTAGCACATGAATCATTTAAAAATAATATTGAGAGCTGGCACGAAGAGTATCTTAAAAATGGATTGGATGCGATAATAAGTAATACATCTGGATGTGGTACAACATTAAAAGACTATGGACATATTTTTAAAAACGATAAAGACCTGAAAAAGAAAGCTAAGAAAATCTCAGAATTAACTAAAGATATTACCGAATACCTCGACGAAAATTTAAAATTAAACATAAATTTAAACTCAGAAAAAAAATATAGAATAGCTTATCATTCAGCATGTTCTATGCAACATGGACAAAAAGTTCACGATCAACCAAAAGATTTAATTTCAAAAACTGGTAACGAAGTACTTGATATTCCAGAAGGACATTTGTGTTGTGGCTCCGCGGGTACTTACAATATTTTACATCAAAAGATGGCTAAATCACTTTTAAAGAATAAGGTAAATAATATAGAAAAAATTTCACCTGATTTTATTTCAACAGGTAATATTGGTTGTATGACACAAATTTCAGCTGGTACTCGAATACCAATTATCCATACCGTAGAGTTGCTTGATTGGTTTACCGGAGGCCCCAAGCCATATAAGTTAAATAATTATTAAAATGAAAAAAAAGATTTTCGTTACAAGAAGACTTCTCAAAGAAAACGAGGAGAAACTTAAAGAATTATTTGAAGTTACTTTAAATAAAGATGATAAGATTTACAAACCTCAAGAAATAATAGATGGCTCAAAAAATTTTGATGGGATATTAAGTTCTGTTTCAGATCCTATTAATGCTGATACAATCTCTAAACTTTCTAGTTCTATAAAAATTATTGCTAACGGCGCAGTTGGTTTTGGAAATATAGATATAAAAGCTGCAAAAGAAAAAGGAATTACCGTGACGAATACACCTGATGTACTAACAGATGCTACAGCAGATATTCAGATTTTACTTTTGTTAGGTGCTTCTAGAAAAGCTTATGAAGGACGCTTAGCAGCTGAAACCCAAAGTTGGAAATGGTCCTGGGATTTCTTGTTAGGAAAGCAAATGTCTTATAAAAAATTAGGAATATTAGGAATGGGTAGAATAGGAAGAGCAGTCGCTAAAAGAGCAAAAGCATTTAATATGGAAATTCATTACCATAATAGATCTAAACTTTCGCCGGACCTAGAAGATGGTGCAATTTATCACAAAGATTTAAAAAGCCTTTTTGAACAAAGTGAATTTTTGTCAATAAACTGTCCAGCTACACCTGAGACAACAAAACTTGTAAACAAAAAAACTCTAAGCTACTTAGAGGAAAATACTGTGATAGGTAACGCAGCAAGAGGAGATATAGTAGACGATGATGCTATGATCGAAGCATTGAAAAGTGGAAAAGTATTTGCTTACGGTTTGGATGTTTACAATGGTGAGCCTAAAATTCATCCAGAGTATTTAAAATTAAAAAATATTTTTTTACTTCCACATTTAGGAAGCGCAACAAAAAGGACTAGGTGGGACATGGCGTTTAGAGCTACGAAAAATTTAGAGGACTTTTTTTCTGGAAAGAAACCACAAGATCAAGTTAATTAGCACACCCATAGATTGAATCTATTATTTTCACTTTAAAATTATTCTAAAATATATCGAGACTCTGATTTGAGATTGTGCTTAAATATTTCCGTTAATTAACTAACGGAGGACATATGTCAAAAATAAAAAAAGGAGTAAAAACTCCATCAAGACGTAAGTTCTTTAAAGCAGCAGCAGCTACGGGTGCTGCAGCGGCAGCAACAGTTGCAATGCCTAACGTTGCATTTGGTGCTCCTCAAACTTTAAAGATGCAAGCGGCTTGGCCGTCAGGCGCTAACATTTTCTTTGAAATGGCTGGCGACTACGCAAAAATGGTAGGCGACATGTCTGGAGGTGAATTGAAAATTGATCTTCAGCCAGTTGGAGCTGTAGTTAAGACTTCGGAGATTGGACAAGCAGTAAGTTCAGGTGTACTTGATATGGGACACTGGGTAACAGCTTACTGGTATGGAAAAAATCCAGCAGCTTCTCTATTCGGTACTGGTCCGTCATACGGAATGTCATCTCAAGAAATTATGGGATGGATAGAGTATGGTGGAGGTAGAAAACTTTATGATGAAACACTTGCAAAAGTTGGTTTCGACTATATTGGTTTCTTCCATATGCCAATGCCTGCACAGCCTTTTGGATGGTTCAAAAAGAACGTAACAAAAGTATCTGACGTAAAAGGTATGAAGTACAGAACAGTAGGACTAGCTACTAACGTATTAACAGCAATGGGAATGGTTGTAAGACAATTACCAGGTGGTGAAATTCAGCCTGCAATGAAGACAGGTTTGATTGAAGCTGCTGAGTTCAACAACCCAACATCAGACTCTCAATTTGGTATGCAAGACGTTTCTAAGCATTATCACTTAGGAAGCTTCCACCAATCACAAGAGATGTTTGAAATCCCGGTTAATAAGAAGACATTTAATGGATTATCGCCTAAACATCAGGCTATTCTAAAAAATGCTGCTTATGCTGCGAACAGTGATAACTACTTTAAAGCATTAGTAAGATACTCAGCTGACTTATCTAAATTGATGAATCAACATAAAGTAAATGTGTATCAAACGTCAGATGCGATCTTAGCTCAACAATTAAAAGGTTGGGATAAAGTAATTGGTGATTTCAATAAGAAAGATCCATTCTTTAAAAAGATTGTAGACTCACAAAAAGCTTATGCTAAGAGAGTTATGAAATACTTACTCATGAACCAACCTAATTACAAGTTGGCTTACGAGAATGAGTTCGGTTCAATAGCAAAAGTTAAAATTTAATTATATTTTAAACATAAAAGGGGGCGTATTTGCGTCCCCTTTTTTTATGGAAATTACAAAAAAATTAGAATAGTTTAAAATTTCATGAGGGGATTTATTCATTTTGCAGATACTTTAAGTACTTCCGTAGGGAAGGCATTTTCTTGGTGCATCGTAATCTTAATGGGAGGAACTTGTTATGAAGTAGTTATGGCATATGCTTTCAATGCTCCTACCTTATGGAATTTCGATTTTAGTTTACAAATGTATGGCGCAATTTTTATGATGGCAGGCGCATACACTTTATCTACAGAAGCTCATGTAAGAGGTGATGTAATTTACAGACTTTTTAAACCAAGAACACAAGGTTACATAGATTTAATTTTATATTTTATTTTTTTCTTTCCTGGAGTTCTTGCCTTAGCTTTTTATGGTTATGAATATGCTTCGCTTGCTTGGAAGATAAAAGAAACAAGCTGGAATAGCCCAGCTCAAATCCAAATTTATATGGCGAAATCTTTGATTCCTGCAGCAGGAATTTTATTGGTTATCCAGGGTATCAGCGAAGTTTGTAGAGCAATTATTTGTATTCAAACCGGTCACTGGCCTGCTCGAATGGTAGTAGCTGAGGAGACAGAAAAAATGTTAATGCGAACTTCACAAGACGAGGATCAAAAAGATGTTATTTAGTTTAACTAATCCCGAAATAGCAATTTTAATGATGTCAATTTTCTTATTTGCTGTACTGCTAGGTTTTCCAATTGCATTTACATTAATGGCGATGGGAGTTGGATTCGGCTATTACGCTTACTTCGATCCTACAAGAATGGAACATCTTTTTGATAATAGGATTTTTCAATTATTTGTTCAGAACACTTATACAGTTATGGACAACACTGTTTTAACCGCCGTTCCACTCTTTTTATTTATGGGCTACTTAGTTGAAAGAGCTGGAATAGTTTCTAGATTGTTTTTTGCAATAAGATTAGCCTCTCACAGACTTCCTGCTTCTATGGCTGTTGCCGCGCTTGTAACTTGCGCTTTATTTTCAACAGCGACAGGAATTATCGGTGCTGTTGTTACACTAATGGGATTACTTGCATGGCCTGCAATGATAAGGGCTGGATACGATAAAAAATTTGCCTCAGGAGTAATTTGTTCCGGAGGATGTTTAGGAATTTTGATTCCTCCAAGCATCATGTTAATTGTTTATTCAGTTATTGCTCAGCTATCACCTTTAAGATTATTTGCAGCAGCAATTTTTCCAGGATTATTATTAGCTGGTCTTTATATAATGTATGCGGTTACACTTGCTTATTTTAATCCATCAATAGCGCCTAAACCTCCAAAAGAGGATATTCCGCCAAGATCTGAAATTTTAAAAGAGGTTATGGTTTCATTCTTACCGCTTTTCTCATTAATAATATTAGTATTAGGAACTATTTTAGGAGGACTTGCTACACCTGCTGAGGCTGCAGCAGTTGGTGCCTTTGGTGCCTTAGTGCTTTCTTATTTTTATAAGACTTTAAAATGGAAAAATTTTAAAGAGTCTGTATTTCTAACAGCAAAGACAACCGCAATGATAATGTGGTTATTCATTGGCTCTTGGACTTTCGCATCTGTTTTTTCTTACTTAGGTGGCCATGAAGTTTTTGAGCATTTCTTTAAATCAATGAATTTACAACCATGGCAATTCTTAGTAATCACACAAATAATTATTTTCTTATTAGGTTGGCCACTGGAGTGGACGGAAATTTTAATTATATTTGTTCCAATATTTTTACCTTTAGTAGCTTTCTTCGAGGTAAATCCTTATTTTTTCGCAATGCTTATCGCTTTGAATTTACAAACTTCATTTTTAACACCGCCGATGGCAATGTCCGCCTACTATTTAAAAGGTGTCCAATCTAAAAATGTAGAGTTAATGGAAATATTTAGAGGTATTATGCCTTTCCTAGGTATTGTTATATTTGCCATGTTTTTAATGTATCTATTTCCAGGAATAGCTCTTTGGTTGCCAGATACATTATTCGCTAATTAAAAATTTAAATGATAGACGTTACATCTTTAAGTGCTTACGATTTATCTCAAAAACTTCATTCTGGTGAAATTTCTTCTTTAGATCTTTGCAAAGCTTATTTAGAGAGAATCAAAAAATTTGAAAAAGATGTCCAGGCTTGGCAATTTTTAGACAAAAAACTTTTGTTAGAAAAAGCTGAAGAAGCTGACACTTATAGAAAATCTGGAAAACCTCTAGGACCATTGCACGGAATGCCAGTTGCAATCAAGGATATTATAGGCACGTATGATATGCCAACTGAATGTGGGACAGTATTTAGAAAAAAAATGTCCAATTCACAAGACTCGGAAATTGTAAACTTATTAAAAAATTCAGGAGCAATTATCATGGGTAAAACTGTTACTTGTGAACTTGCATATATACATCCATCTAAAACAAAAAATCCTCATGATTATTCAAGAACACCAGGGGGATCATCAAGTGGATCAGCAGCAGCAGTTGCAGCTCATATGGCACCTTTATCTGTGGGTTCTCAAACTGGAGGATCAGTAATCAGGCCAGCATCATATTGTGGTGTAGTTGGATATAAACCCTCGTATGGATTAATCTCTAGAAACGGTGTTTTAAAAGTTTCGGATAAACTAGATACAATGGGCGTATTTGGTAAAAGCGTGAAAGATGTTGCATTATTAGCTAAATCACTAATTAGAAAAGATTTACATGACCCCTCAACAATTTATTTCGCTGCTGACAATATGATTCAGGAATGTGAGAAAGGACCAGTTTTTGATCCTAAATTTATTTTTTATAAAACAAAAAATTGGAAAAATATTAATAAAAAATCACAGCAAGCTTTTGAATTTTTAATTAAAACATTTAAAAAAAATATTGAGGTATTTGATACACCATCTTACTTTGATGATATACCAAAGTATCATCAAATAATTCACGAAGTTGATATGGCAAATAATTTTCAAGTTTACTACAAAAAAGATAAAACAAAACTCTCAAAAGAGATGAGAGAAGCCATCTTCAGAGGATTAAAGTACTCAGCAAAAGAATATGGAGATGCATCAGATTTTATGAAACAAAGTTACGAGTCCTATAAAGAAGTTTTTGAAGATTACCACGGAATTATCACTCCATCATCAAGCGGAGTTGCTGATAAAGGATTGAAATCAACTGGAAGTGCAGACTTTCAAAAAATATGGACTTATCTTGGTTTGCCAACTATTTCACTGCCTTTACTTACAGGAGAAAATGACCTACCATTAGGTGTTCAGTTAATTGGTGATAAGCTTGATGATTTAAGATTTTTAGGAACAGCTAATTGGCTGGAGAAAAATTGTAGAGATGAAGGATAAAATTACAATAATAATTGGCGTTGCGCTCTGTACCCTTTTTTTAATTGGTTTAGCCACAACATTAACTAGATCAATGATGATAGGTTTTTTTGATGTTCTTCCTGTTTATATTTTAATGGGCATAGTGATTGCAATGATGTTCTATGAAGCCTTCATTGACAAAAAATAATTATTTTCCCTACATTTTACTTTTTATTCAACCGATCTTTATGTCTACAAACACGATTATCGCACGTGGTGGTGTAGAATTTGTTCCACCTATTTCGTTAGCTTTTTGGAGATGGCTCACTGTTTTCCTAATTTTAACTCCTTTTTTTTATCAGGAGATATTTAGTAAAAAAAAAGAATTTAAAAAAGAGTTTTTTAAGCTTTTTTTTCTTGGTTCGATGGGATGTGGAGTTTGTGGAGCCTTTCCTTTTATTGCAGGCATGACAACTACTATGGCTAATATTGGAATAATTTATACTTCTTCTCCGGTTATTATTATTCTTCTCTCCTTCTTTCTGTTTAATGAAAAACCAAATCTACTTAAAATTATTGGACTAATTGTATGTATACTTGGAGTTTTTGTGATCATTTCAAAAGGAAATATTAATCTTCTATTAAACTTTACATTTACATCTGGTGATTTTTGGGTTTTTGGAGCAGCTGCTGGATGGGCGTTATATTCAATCTATCTTTTAAATTGGAGATCAAAATTTAGTTTGATGGCGAGGTTTACTTTAATATCAATGTTTGGTTTTATCTCATTGCTGCCATTTGCTTTAATTGAAAATATTTATTTTGTAAAAACGAATTATAATGAGAGTTTTTTATTTTGGGTGTTGTTTGCAGCGATTTCACCCAGCATCATAGCATTTTCACTTCATACTAGATTACAAAGTTATCTAGGCGCATCTCTTGCTGGTTTTGGACTATATTTATTTGCAGTTTACGGAGCTATATTCGGAATAATCATATTTAAAGAACCGCTACTTAACTTTCACTATTTTGGTGGCGCTTTAGTTTTTTTAGGAGTTTATTTAGCGAGAGGAATAAAGTTATGAAATATTTATACATAACTTTATCTTCAATATTTTTAGCTTATGTCATAATATTACTTTTTACTTATTTTTATCAAAGGAACTTACTTTATCATCCGAGTGAAAATAATTATCAAGGCGATAATATAAATTTTAATTATCAAGAAGTATTTATAGATGTTGATGAAAATATTAAACTTAAGTCCTGGATTATCAAAAAAGATTTGAGAAATTTTAAAACTATTTTGTTTTTTCACGGGAATGCTGGAGATTTATCGAATAGAATTCATAAATTAAATAAATTGAATAAGTTAGATATTAACATTTTAATTATATCCTGGAGGGGGTTTAGTGGAAATCTAGGCGCGCCTACTGAGAAAAATCTTTATCAAGACGCAAAAAAAACAGTTCAGTGGTTAAATGATTACGGGGTTGAAAATAAAAATATAGTTTTATACGGGGAGTCATTAGGAACTGGCGTTGCAACAGAGTTAGGCCAGGACAATTCTTTTGCCGGTGTCATTTTAGAGTCTCCTTTTACATCAATTGCTGATGCAGCAAAAATTTATTATCCTTATTTACCAATCGATTTATTGATTAAAGATAGATACGACTCTTCAAAAAAGATTAAAAATATCAATATTCCTATTTTAATCATGCATGGCAAGAAAGATGATGTTGTTCCTTTCAAAATGGGTGTAGAATTATTTGACAAGGCTAATCAACCAAAATTTAGTTACTTTTCTGAAAACGATGATCATATGATGGAATTTAATGATCAATTGATGAATTCTTTAAGAAAGTTTTTAGGCTTCAATACCTAACAAAGCCTTTGAAAAATATTCAGCATTAAAGGGTTGCAAGTCATCTTCTTTTTCACCCATTCCAATTGCAACTATAGGTAAATTATATTTTTTACAAATTGCTAAAACTACTCCACCTTTTGCAGTGCTATCAAGTTTTGTAATTATAAGGCCTGAAAGATTATGTATTTTACTAAATTCTTCAACTTGATTCAGTGCATTTTGACCAGTAGTCGCATCAAGAACTAGAATTACTTCGTTTGGAAAAGACTCATCAATTTTTTTCAAGACATTGATAATTTTTTTGTATTCTTCCATTAGATTTTTTTTATTTTGTAGTCTTCCTGCCGTGTCTATTAAGGCGATATCAATTTCATTTTTTTTTGCAAATTCTGCAGTTTTAAAAGCAACAGAAGCCGGGTCACTATTTATTTCTGACTTAATTATATCTACTTTTACTTTTGCAGCCCAAACTTGAAGCTGATCTATAGCTGCTGCTCTAAAAGTATCTGCGGCACCAAAGACAACGGATCTATTATTGTCTTTAAAATACTTTCCTAGTTTTCCGATACTTGTTGTTTTTCCAACGCCGTTCACACCAGATACAACAATTACAGCAGATTTTGCATTCCCCATTAGGCTTAAATCTTTTTCGTACTTTTGGAGATTTATCGCTAACTTATCAGCTAAGAGTTTTAAAATTTCTTTGTGATCGTCTAATTTTTTATCAACCTTAAAGTTTTCGAAATCTTTTCTAAGCTCTTTTGCTACATCAACACCAGCATCAGAAGAAATGATTAATTCCTCAAACTCTTCAAGAATGGTGGAATCAACCTTTTTTTTAGAAAAAATATTTTTAAAGCCATCTGAAAAGCTAGATGAACTTTTCCCAAGCCCTGATTTAAACTTATCAAAAATTCTCATTTTATATTTCTACTTTTATATTCTTTATTTTTGAGACTGGACCAGTCATAAATATATTTTTTTTTTCATCTAAAACTATATTTAAGATCCCCTCTTTAAATTTAATAGCAACTTTGTTTTCTACTAATTTGTTGTTTTTTCCAGCAACGGCCGTTGCACAAGCTGCTGTTCCACATGCTTTAGTAAGCCCAGCACCTCTTTCCCAAACATTAACTAAAATATTTCTTTTATCTAAAATTTGAGCAAATGTTACATTTGTTTTTTCGGGAAATAATTCATGATTTTCAATTAAAGGTCCTATCTCTTTCAAATTATACTTAAAACAATCATCTACGAAAAAAACTATGTGGGGGTTTCCTACGTTTAGACAAAATCCACCAGTAAATTTTTTGCCTTGTACATTTAGCGAGACGTCAGCAGGATTTACTGTTTTTGATAACGGAATATCTTCAAAATCAAATAAAGGTTTTCCCATTTCAAGCTCTACCATTAAATTTCCAACAATTTTAGCATTAAGACTACGATTACTTGTTTTTAGTTTAATTTGGTTAACATTTAAATTTTTACTCAAAAGATATGCAACACATCTTGAACCGTTTCCACAAGCACTTACTTCACCCCCGTCAGAATTAAAAATTGTTATTGGAAAAGAATTCTCTTTCTCTTTTTCTATGAAAATTATTTGATCAAAACCAATATTGCTTCTTTTTCCTAACTCAATAATTTTATCTTTGGTTAAGTTGATAGGATTTGATCTTCTATCGATAATAATGAAATCATTACCCAATCCATCCATTTTATATGCGTTAATCTTTGCCATAATTGATTAGTATAATTATTCATTGACTTTTAAAACCCCAAATTGTAGTTTCCACAAACTTTCCGCAAATACACATGTTTTTGCGGTGCTCTTGAAAACAAGAGTGTCGACACTAGTCAGCGAAGGTTCGCCCACTAGTGCGATAGGTGTTGGACGTAATAAAAATGTTTGAAAATTTAACAAATAAATTAGAAAGTATTTTTTCTAAATTGAAAAGCGCTCCCTCATTGACCGAGGAGCAAGTTGACTCTGGTTTAAAAGAGATACGATTAGCTTTATTAGAGGCTGATGTGGCTCTTCCTGTCACTAAAGAATTTATAGCCAACGTTAAACCAAAAGCAATAGGCAAAGAAATTATAAAATCAACATCTGCTGGACAGATGATAGTTAAAATTGTTTATGATGAACTGGTTAATATTTTAGGTTCTAAAAATGAAGAGCTAAACTTCAAAGCTGTTACACCAGTTTCACTTTTATTGGTTGGATTACAGGGTTCAGGTAAAACAACTTCGGCAGCAAAGTTAGCAAAAAATATAGAAAAAAATTATAAAAAAAAAGTAATGTTAGTTAGTTTAGACGTTTACAGACCAGCCGCTCAAGAACAACTTAAATTACTTGCTGAAGCAAATGGAATTCAATGTTTGCCTATAGTTGAAAAGCAACAACCAATAGACATTACTAAGAGAGCATTAAATGCAGCCAACCTCAATGGCTCAGATGTAATTATATTTGATACTGCAGGAAGAACTCAGATAGATCTACCAATGATGTCTGAGATTAAGCAAATTAAAGACATTACAAACCCAGCTGAAACAATTTTGGTAGCCGATGCATTAACAGGACAAATAGCTGTAAATGTAGCAAAGGAATTTGACACCACTGTTAATCTTTCTGGAATCATTCTCACAAGAGTTGATGGTGATGCGCGAGGTGGTGCAGCATTAAGCATGAAACATGTAACAGGTAAACCAATTAAATATATTGGTGTTGGAGAAAAAATTACTGATCTTGAACTTTTCCATCCAGATCGATTAGCCAATAGAATATTAGGAATGGGTGATGTAGTAACCCTAGTAGAGAAAGCCCAACAAGATTTAAGTGAAGAAAAAATTAAAGAAACAGAGGACGAATTAAAAAAAGGAATTTTCACAATGGACTCATATCTTTCACAACTAAGGCAAATGAAAAAGATGGGCGGCATGCAAGGAGTTATGTCTATGTTGCCTGGTGTGAATAAAATGAAAGCAAAAATGGATCAAGCAAATATAGATGAAAAAATGTTAGTAGAGAATGAGGCAATCATTTTATCAATGACTAAAAATGAAAGAGAAAATCCAAAAATTATTAGTGGATCAAGACGGAAAAGAATTTCTAAAGGAGCAGGTGTAGATGTTTCAAAAATTAATAAACTAATAAAACAATTTAAAATGATGTCAGACATGATGAAAAAAATGTCTCAAGGAAAAAAAATTCCATCCGGGATGATCCCAGATGAAATGCTTAATCAACTAAAATGAAAGGTATAAAATGTTAAGAATAAGACTATCAATGGGTGGAGTAAGAAAAAGACCCATTTATAAAATTGTAATTGCTGACAGTAGATACCCAAGAGATGGAAAATTTATTGAAAAAATTGGCTCTTACAATCCGTTACTTCCGAAAGATAAAAAGGAAAGAATAAAAGTAGAAGCCGAAAGAGTAAAATATTGGATGAGTAAAGGAGCCCAGCCAACGATGAGGGTCTCTAGATTACTAGGAGAGGTGCAGTTAATGCCAATGCCAAAACCTGGGAACAATCCTCAAAAGGCAATACCAAAAAAAGATAGAAAAAAAGTTGAAGGAGATCAAAAAGAAGAGACTAAAAAAGATGCTCCAGCAGCTGATGGTAAAAAGCCAGATCAAAAAGCTGAAACAAAAAAAGAGGATCCTAAAAAGGAGCAACCTAAAGCAGATGCTAAAAAGGAAGAGCCAAAGAAGGAAGAACCTAAAAAGGAGCAACCTAAAGCAGAGGCTAAAAAGGAAGAGCCAAAGAAGGAAGAGAAAAAGGCTTAACCAAAAGGTAATTAGAGATGTTAAAGGTAAAAATTTTTACTTTATATCCAGATTTGTTTCCTGGCCCTTTGGACATTGGAATATTTAAAAAAGCGAGGGAAAACAAGATTTGGAATCTAAAAGTAATAAATATTAGAGAATATTCGAAAGATAATCACGGAACTGTAGACGACACTCCATTTGGAGGAGGAAGTGGAATGCTTTTACGTCCTGATATATTAGCATCGGCTCTTGATAAGAATATAAAAAAAGGAGAAAAAATTATTTACTTATCTCCAAGAGGAAAAAAATTTGATCAACACGTTGCTAGATCATTAAGTAAGGAGAAAAACTTAAACCTTATCTGTGGTCATTTTGAAGGTGTTGATCAAAGGCTCCTAGAGACACGAAACATTGAAGAATATAGTTTAGGTGATTTCGTTTTATCTGGGGGTGAACCAGCTTCTTTTGTATTAGTTGATGCTTTAATTAGATTATTACCTGGAGTACTTGGAAACAAAGACTCCGTCAAAGAAGAAAGTTTTGAAAATCATCTTTTAGAATATCCTCAATATACTAAACCGAGAGAATGGGAAGGTAAAAGCCCACCAGAAGTCTTATTTTCCGGAGATCATGCCAAAATAAAAGGGTGGCGTTTATCTCAATCTGAGGCTATAACACGTCGCCAGAGACCCGATCTTTGGAAAAAATATTTAGAGAAAAAAAATGAAAAACATTGAAGACATAAATAAAGCAGCAATAAAAAAGATAGTTGCTAATAAAAAAATTACAGACTTTTCTCCAGGGGACACAATTAAAGTGGGTGTTAAAATTATAGAAGGTAAAAGAGAGAGGATTCAATATTTCGAAGGCGTTTGTATTGCTAAAAAAAATAGAGATATAAATTCTTCATTTACTGTAAGAAAAATTTCATTTGGCGAGGGTGTAGAGAGAACTTTTGCACTTTATAGTCCTAATGTGGACTCAATTAAAGTAATTAGATCGGGAAAAGTGAGAAGAGCTAAACTTTATTATTTGAGAAATAGAAAAGGAAAATCTGCAAGAATTGCTGAAAAAATTAAAAAGAAAATTGGTGTCGATGTTTCAGTAAAGCCTGAGGAGCCAAAAATAAAATCGATCGAGCCTGCTGCGCAAGATACTAAAGTAGAAGAAGTTAAAAAAGAGGCTCCAGACGTCAAAGCTAAAGCTGAAAAGCCGACTGGCGAAAAAAAATAAAATTAAATGTTTAAAACTCTATACGATAAGATATGGGAAAACCATCTTGTTCATGAACAAAGCGATGGAACGTCATTAATTTATGTCGATAGACATTTAGTCCATGAAGTTACGAGTCCCCAAGCTTTTGAAGGACTCAGATTACAAAAAAGAAAAGTTAGACGACCAGAATTAACTCTTGCAGTGCCTGACCACAATGTTCCTACCACTGACAGGTCAAAAGGTATAAATGATGAGGACTCTAGAATTCAAGTCGAAACATTGAGAAAAAACTGTAAAGACTTCGGAGTGGAACTTTTTGATGTTAACGATAAGCGTCAAGGTATAGTCCATATTATAGGACCTGAACAAGGTTTCACTCAACCAGGCACAGTAATTGTATGCGGCGACAGCCATACTGCTACACATGGAGCATTCGGTGCATTAGCTTTCGGAATAGGAACATCTGAAGTTGAACACGTTCTTGCTACACAAACTTTAATGCAAAAGAAATCAAAAAATTTAAGAATAAATGTTAATGGCAATTTACCAAAAGGAGTTACTGCAAAAGATGTAATCTTAAAAATTATTGGTACGATTGGAACTGCGGGCGGAACTGGATATGTAGTTGAATTTGCTGGCGATGTGATTCAAAGCTTAAGTATGGAAGAGAGAATGACTGTTTGTAATATGACCATTGAAGCAGGTGCAAGAGCTGGATTAATCGCACCAGATGAAAAAACATTTAGTTATTTAAAAGGTAAAACAATGTCGCCAAAAGGTGAAAATTGGACTAAAGCTGTAGAATTTTGGAAGACTTTGTACTCAGATAAAGACTGCAAATTCGATAAAGAGGTAAATATTGATGGCAAAAATATAGAACCACTTGTTACTTGGGGTACTTCACCTCAAGATGTATCACCAGTTACTGGTGTTGTGCCAGATCCAGAAAAGGAAAAGAACGAGGATAGAAAAATGGCCATGAAAAGATCTCTCGATTATATGGGATTAAAAGCAAATACTAAAATTTCAGACATAAAAATTGACAAGATTTTTATAGGAAGCTGTACAAACGGAAGAATAGAGGATTTAAGATTGGCTGCAGATCTTTTAAAAGGCAAAAAAATTGCCAAAAATGTAAGCGCTATGGTCGTTCCAGGATCTGGATTAGTTAAAGAGCAAGCTGAAAAAGAGGGAATTGACAAAATTTTTAAAGAAGCAGGCTTTGAATGGAGAGAGCCTGGCTGCTCAATGTGTTTGGGCATGAATCCAGATCAATTAAAACCCAGAGAAAGGTGTGCTTCAACATCAAATAGAAACTTTGAAGGCAGGCAAGGTCGTGGAGGTAGAACACATTTAGTCAGCCCAGGGATGGCTATCGCAGCAGCAATTAAAGGGCATCTAACTGATGTGAGAGAAATATAATATGGAAAAGTTTAACAATTTAAGATCAATACCATCATATCTATCATTACAAAATATTGATACAGATATGATTATCCCAAAGCAATTTTTAAAAACCATTAAAAGAACAGGTTTAGGAAAAAGTTTATTTTATGAAATGCGTTATGATGAAAATGGGAAAGAAAATGTTGATTTCATTCTTAACAGAGAACCCTATAATAAATCAAAAATTCTTTTAGCAGGAAAAAATTTTGGATGTGGTTCATCTAGAGAACACGCTCCATGGGCTTTATCTGATTTTGGTATAAAGTGTGTAATAAGTGCCAGTTTTGCAGATATTTTTTACAACAATTGTTTTAAAAATGGAATTCTTCCAATTAAGATTGATGACAAAATCGTGATTGAATTAGCCGAATATTCTAACAGGAAAGAGGAAATCGAAATTAGTTTAGATAAGCAAGAAATAAAATATGGAAACAAAGTTGCAAATTTTGAGCTTGATCCCTTTAAAAAGAAATGTTTGATGGAAGGTCTAGATGATATAGCACTTTCAATGGAAAAAATTTCCAGCATAGACGACTACGAAAAAAAACTACAATCTACAAAACCTTGGGTTCTAAATAATGGCTAATAAGACTAGGAAAATTTTGCTTTTACCTGGTGACGGTATAGGCCCTGAGGTGGTTGCAGAAGTAAGAAGAATACTTGAATGGATGAATAAAACAAAGTCTTTAGATTTTGTTTTAAGCCAAGAATTAATTGGTGGTGCGTCTATTGATGTAAATAAAGTTCCAATTACTGATGAGGTTTTTTATAAGTCTTTAGAGTCCGATGCAGTAATATTAGGTGCTTGTGGCGGACCTAAATGGGATAATTTGGAATTTTCAAAAAAACCTGAGAGAGCTCTTTTAAAACTTAGAAAAGAGCTAAAGTTATTCGCTAACTTAAGACCAGCTATTTGCTTCAAACAACTTGTTGACTCTTCAACTCTTAAACCAGAAATAGTTTCAGGGTTAGATATTATGATTGTAAGAGAGTTAACTGGTGGCATTTATTTCGGTGAACCGCGTGGGATTGAACCAATGGAAAATAACCAAAGAAAAGGTATTAATACTCACTCATATACTACTGCAGAAATTCACCGGATAGCACGAGTTGCATTTGATTTGGCAAAAAAAAGAAAAAATAAAGTTACATCCTGCGAAAAATCAAATGTGATGGAGGCAGGTATTTTATGGAGAGAAGAGGTACAAGCGATTAAGGATAAAGAATTTAAAAAGGTCGAGCTAAATCATATGTTAGCTGATAACTGTGCGATGCAGCTTTTAAGATATCCAAAACAATTTGACGTTATTTTAGCAGACAATTTATTTGGAGATATGTTATCAGACGAGGCAGCAATGCTTACAGGTTCTCTAGGACTTTTACCTTCTGCATCATTGGGTGCAAAAGATAAAAGCGGAAGAATTAGATCATTATACGAACCAGTTCATGGTTCTGCTCCTGATATCGAGGGAAAAAATATTGCTAATCCAATAGCTACTATTTTAAGTTTATCTATGGCATTAAGATATTCCTTAGACCTTGGAAAAGAGGCAGATCAACTTGATAATGCCGTTCAGAGTGTTTTAGACGATGGTTTAAGAACAAAAGATATAATGTCTAAAAATATGAAAGAGGTTTCTACAACTGAGATGGGTGATGCAATCATCGCAAAATTGAAATAAAGTAATTAATTATGAATTTTGCAATTATTGGCGCCTCAGGAAATGTTGGAAGAAAAACAATAGAGATTTTGGAGAAATCTAAAATAAATATTGATAATCTTTTTTTAGTTGCATCTTTAAAAAGTGCAGGAAAAAGGATTAAATTTAAAAATAAAGAAATTGAAATCGAAGATCTAAAAAATTACAATTTTTCTAGAGCCCAGATTACTTTTTTTGCCGCAGGAAGCAAGGTAGCTAAAGAATGGGTCCCTAAAGCAGCAAAAGAAACTATTGTTATAGATAACTCTAGTTATTTTAGAATGCAAAAAGATGTTCCTCTTGTTGTGCCAGAAGTAAATTCAGAAGCACTTAATAAGCATAAAAATATAATAGCAAATCCGAACTGCTCAACTATGCAAATGGTTCTTCCTTTAAAGCCATTGCATGATGAGTATAAAATCAAAAGAGTTATAGTTTCAACTTACCAAGCAGTTTCTGGTGCCGGTAAAGAACCTATGGATGAGCTTTTTGATCAATCAAGAGATTATTTAGACGGAAAAAAAATTAACCCAATAAATTTTACTAAACAAATCGCTTTTAATTTAATTCCACATATCGATTCTTTTGATCAAGATGGATATACAAAAGAAGAATTAAAAATGACTAATGAAACGAAAAAGATCTTAGATAATGAAATCGAGGTTTCCGCAACATGCGTTAGAGTTCCTGTTAGAACTGGTCATTCAGAGTCTATCAATATAGAGTTTGATAATCTTTATGATTTCGAGAATATAATTAAGATTTTAAAAAATGCTCCAGGTTGTAAAGTTATTGATGAGCGTAGTGACGGAGGATATATGACTCCTATAGAAGCTGAAGGAAGTTATACAACCTATATATCAAGAATTAGAAAAGATAATTCTAATATTAAAGCGATTAATTTATGGGTAGTATCAGATAATTTATTAAAAGGGGCGGCGTTAAATACCGTTCAAATCGCTGAGTGTTTAATGAAAAAATTATAACTATAGTTTATAAGTTTATTATGCAAAATAATAGCCCATTAAGTCCACATCTTCAAATTTATAAATGGCATATATCGTCTTTATTATCAATTACGCATAGAGTAGTTGGTGTGATAAATTTTTTTGCATTAATTGTAATTTGTTTTTGGGCTATTTCATTATTTTTTGGTGAAAATTTCTATCGATACTTTGAAATTTTTCTAAATACTTTTTTTGGAAAGTTTTTGACTATTTCACTTTGTTGGACTTTTAGCTTTCAAATTTTAAATGAGATAAGACATTTGGCATGGGATGCTGGTTTTGGCTTTGATTTAAAAGTAGCAAAAATATCAGGAGTTATTACTTTAATTGCATCTTTTATTTTAACAATTTTATTTTATTTGGCTGGGAGAAATTTTTTTTAAAATGCATTACTCTACAAAAAAATGGATTTTTACTAAAATTAGTTCACTAATTCTTATTCCCTTTATGATTTGGTTTTTAATTAGTTTTGTATCTATTTACGATAAGGGTTATTTAGAAATAATTGAATTTTTTTCAAGTAAAGTATCCAAAGTATTATTTTCACTACTACTAGTTATTGCATTCTTTTTTTATACACTGACTATAAGTGAGATTTTTGAGGATTATTTACATGATGAGCAAATCAAAAATGTCGCAAATAAAGTATTGAATTTATTTGCTATATTAGTTCCAATTTTTACAATAATAACTATATATAACCTTAATTAATGAGCGCATATAAAATAATTGATCACGAATATGATGTTGTTGTTCTTGGAGCAGGAGGCTCTGGTTTAAGAGCGGCTGTTGGTCTATCAGAGTCAGGTTTAAAAACTGCATGTATATCCAAAGTTTTCCCAACAAGAAGCCATACATCAGCAGCTCAAGGAGGCATTTCCGCTGCATTAGGAAACATGGGTGAAGATGATTGGCGATGGCACATGTATGACACTGTTAAAGGATCCGATTGGCTTGGTGATCAGGACGCAATAGAATATCTTTGCAAGGAAGCCCCTAGAGCAGTAGTTGAATTAGAAAGATACGGAGTTCCATTCAGCAGAACTGATGATGGAAAAATCTACCAAAGACCTTTTGGAGGTATGACTAAAAATTATGGTAATGGAACTGCTCAAAGAACTTGTGCAGCCGCTGATAGAACTGGTCACGCTATCTTGCATACTCTTTATGGTCAAGCTTTGAAGCAACAAACAGAATTTTTTATTGAATATTTTGCATTGGATTTAATTATGAAGAACGGTGAATGCAAAGGTGTAATAGCTTGGAATTTAACCGATGGTACAATACATAGATTTAGATCACATATTACAATTATTGCAACTGGAGGGTATGGCAAAGTTTATTACTCTGCAACATCAGCTCATACATGCACTGGAGATGGAAACGCAATGGTGCTCAGAGCAGGTTTACCTTTACAAGATATGGAATTTGTTCAATTTCATCCAACTGGAATATACGGCGTAGGTTGTTTAATAACAGAAGGAGTTAGAGGTGAAGGTGGATTTTTAGTTAATGGCAAAGGCGAAAGGTTTATGGAAAGATATGCACCTAATGCAAAAGATTTAGCATCTCGAGACGTTGTTAGCAGATCTATGGAAATGGAAATAAACGAAGGAAGAGGCGCAGGAAAAAATAAAGATCATATAAATCTTCACTTAGATCATATAGATAAAAAAGTTATAGATGAGCGACTTCCAGGAATTTCTGAAGCTGCAAAAACGTTTGCTAATGTTGATGTAAGCAAAGAGCCAATTCCGGTTGTACCTACTGTTCATTACAATATGGGTGGTATCCCAACAAATTATAAAGCAGAAGTTTTAACACTTAATGGATCTGAAAAAACGGTTCCAGGTTTAATGGCAATTGGTGAAGCAGCTTGCGTATCAGTTCATGGAGCCAATAGATTAGGTTCTAATTCTTTAATAGATCTTGTCGTCTTTGGAAGAGCAGCAGCTAAAAGAGCAGCCGAGATTGTAAAACCCGGCAGCCCGCATGAAGAAGTTTCGAATTCAGAAACAGAAAAATGTTTAGAAAGATTTGATAAAATAAGAAATTCACACGGAACAACAAAAACCTCAGAGCTTAGACTGCAAATGCAGAAAACGATGCAATCAAAATGCGCTGTTTTCAGAACTGAAAAAACTTTAAAGGAGGGCGTAGAGCAAATCAGGAAACCTTACGAGGGTATGAGTGATATTTCAGTAAAAGATAAATCTTTGTTATTTAACACAGATCTAGTTGAAACTTTAGAATTTGATAATTTAATTAGCCAAGCATTAACAACTATGGACTCGGCTTACAATAGAAAAGAGAGCAGAGGTGCACACGCTAGAGAAGATTTTACCAAAAGAGATGATAAAAATTTTATGAAACATACTTTAGCATGGCAAAATGGAAAAAAAGTTGAAATTAAATATAGAGATGTCCACTCTAGAACTCTTACTAACGATGTTCAATATTTTCCTCCAAAGGAGAGAGTTTATTAATAATGGCACAATTTAGCCTACCGCAAAATTCTAAAATTGAGGTAGGAGATTATTTTAAAGATAAAACTAAATCAAAAAATCTTAGAAAAATAAATGTTTATAGATGGGATCCCTCAACAGGAAAAAATCCTAGGATTGATACATATGAGGTTGATATGGATAACTGCGGTCCAAAAGTATTAGATATTTTATTTAAGATAAAAAATGAAATTGATCCATCATTAACATTCAGAAGATCTTGTGCTCATGGTGTTTGTGGTTCTTGTGCGATGAATATTGATGGAGTAAATGGATTAGCATGTATTAAATCTCACTCGGATATAAGTGGAGATCTAAATATTTATCCCTTACCTCATTTAAAAGTAGTAAAAGATTTAATTGGAGATCTTACGACGTTGTATAGACAATACGAGTCCATCCAACCTTGGTTGAAAGTAGATCAAACTGGGCAAGAGAAAACTGAACTTAAGCAATCACAGAAAGATAGAGAGAAATTAGATGGATACTATGAATGTATTTTATGTGCTTGTTGTTCCACTTCTTGTCCAAGCTATTGGTGGAATGGTGAAAAATATTTAGGACCAGCTGTTCTATTGCAAGCATATCGATGGATAAACGATAGTAGAGATGGCGATAAAAAAGAAAGATTGAAGAAAGTTGCTGACGAGTTAAAGTTATATAGATGTCATACTATAATGAATTGTACTAATTCATGTCCCAAAGGGCTAAATCCCGCAAAAGCAATAGGCTCTATAAAAAAAATGCTTGCAACAAGCTAAAAGCTTATTTATTCAATTACATCATGAATACAATACAGCATTTTGTTAATGGAAAGAAATTCTTTGGCGAGTCTAAAAGAGTTGGCAAGGTCTTTAATCCTGCCACAGGTGAACAAAGTGCTGAAGTTAAATTAGCTACAGCTAAAGATGTAAATGAAGCTGTTGAGAGTGCGAAAAAGGCTTTTGAATCTTGGTCTAACAAACCTCCATTACAAAGAGCAAGAGTAATGTTTAAATTTAAAGAACTAATAGAAAAAAATTCCGATGAGCTAACTAAAATAATTGTTTCTGAACACGGAAAAGTTTACGAAGACGCAAAGGGATCACTTACTCGAGGTTTAGAAGTAGTTGAATATGCATGTGGAATACCTCAAATGTTAAAGGGAGAATTTACTGAAAATGTAGGCTCAAATGTAGATAGTTGGTCAATCAGACAACCTTTAGGAGTTTGTGCTGGGATAACACCTTTTAATTTTCCCGCAATGGTTCCTATGTGGATGTTTCCTATGGCTATAGCTTGCGGAAATACTTTTGTACTTAAACCATCAGAAAAAGACCCATCATGC
The DNA here is from genome assembly GCA_902557775.1 of uncultured Pelagibacteraceae bacterium. Taxonomy (GTDB): domain Bacteria; phylum Pseudomonadota; class Alphaproteobacteria; order Pelagibacterales; family Pelagibacteraceae; genus Pelagilacustribacter. The sequence goes on along the minus strand of CACEBD010000001.1, from coordinate 77,231 downwards.
TCTTTAAGATTAGCGGAATTATTAAAAGATGCAGGACTACCTGATGGTGTTTTAAATGTAGTTAATGGAGATAAGGAAGCAGTTGATGCGTTAATCAATAATAAAGACATTGTAGCTATGAGTTTTGTAGGATCCACACCGATTGCAAAATATATCTATGAAAATTGTGCAAAAAATGAAAAAAGAGTTCAGGCTCTTGGAGGAGCCAAAAACCATTGTGTTGTTATGCCGGATTGTGACTTAGAACAAGCGGTTAATGGCTTGATGGGTGCAGCTTATGGGTCTGCTGGGGAAAGATGCATGGCCCAATCAGTTGCTGTAGCTGTAGGAGGTATTGGAGATAAATTAGTAAGCTTACTAGCAAAAAAAGTTGAGTCATTAAAAGTTGGACCAGGAATGGACAAATCATCAGAAATGGGACCATTAGTTACCAAAGAACATTTAGCAAAGGTTAGAGGATACGTTGATATTGGTGAAAAAGAAGGAGCTAAATTAATCGTAGATGGGAGAAATTTTAAAATTCAAGGTTATGAAAACGGTTATTATATCGGGGGTTGTCTATTCGACCATGTAACTAAAGATATGCGAATATATAAAGAGGAAATATTTGGTCCTGTTTTGTCTGTTGTCAGAGCTAAAGATTTTGATGAAGCCATTAAATTAGTTAATGACCATGAATTTGGAAATGGGGTTAGTATTTTCACAAGAGATGGAGACTCTGGAAGAACATTTTCAAGCAAAGCAAAAATCGGAATGGTTGGTATTAATATTCCAATACCTGTACCGATGGCATTCCATAGTTTTGGTGGTTGGAAACGATCTCTATTTGGTGATCAACATATGCACGGTCCTGAGGGAGTAAGGTTTTACACTAAATTGAAAACTATAACTTCAAGGTGGCCGTCTGGGTTTAGGTCTGATCCTGAATTTGTAATGCCAACAATGAAATAGTAATAACTATGAAAAAAAAGATTACTTTAATAGGTGCTGGTCAAATTGGCGGGACTCTTGCCCATCTTATAGCTTTAAAAGAAATTGCAGACGTAATTTTATTCGATGTAGCAGAAGGTCTTGCTAAAGGAAAAGCTTTGGATATTGCTCAATCTTCGCCTGTTAACGGTTTTAATATCAATTTAATAGGTACAAGTAGTTATGAAGACACTAAAAATTCTGATGTCATTATAATTACCGCTGGAGTTCCAAGAAAACCAGGTATGACAAGAGATGATTTATTAGGTATTAATTTAAAGATTATAAAACAAGTTGGTGAAGGAATAAAAAAAAGTTCTCCTAATGCTTTCGTAATATGTATCACAAATCCATTAGATGTGATTGTAATGGCTCTTCAAAAATATTCTGGTTTACCAAAAAATAAGGTTGTCGGTATGGCTGGCATTTTAGATTCATCTCGATTTATATATTTTTTATCACAAGAACTTAAAGTACCTGTACAAAAGATTAAATCATTTGTTCTCGGAGGTCATGGTGACACTATGGTTGCTATGTTAGGATCAACTGAGATAAATGGAAAAAAAATTCTTGATTTAGTTAAAGAAGGTAAGATAACAAAAGAAAGATTAGATGCAATAGTTGATAGAACAAAGAAAGGTGGTGCCGAAATAGTCAAGTATTTAGAAAAAGGGTCGGCCTTTTATGCACCAGCTGCTTCAGGAGTCGAAATGGCTGAAGCCTATTTAAAAGATCAAAAAAAACAGCTACCCTGTGCTTGTTATCTCAATGGTGAGTATGGAGTAAAAGACATTTATGCCGGTGTGCCAGTCATAATAGGAAAAAATGGGGTGGAAAAAGTTATAGAGATAATTTTAAGTGATGAGGAAAAAAATAATTTTATTAAATCAGTTAACTCTGTGAAAGAGTTATATAACGCAGCTAAAAAAATTGACCCGTCTCTTTAAATGAATATTCACGAACATCAAGCCAAAGAAATTTTAAGAGAATTTGGAGCGCCAGTATCTAATGGTATAGTTATTTTGTCTTTAAGTGATATTAAAAACCAAATTCAAAGACTTAAAAGTAAAGAGTTTGTCGTTAAAGCCCAAATTCATGCTGGTGGGCGAGGTAAAGCTGGTGGAGTAAAGCTAGTAAAAAACATAGCTGATTTAGAGGATGAAGCAAAAAAAATGATGGGTAAAACCTTGATTACTCATCAAACAGGCCCCCAAGGTAAACAGGTAAAAAGAATATACATTGAAGAGGCCTCCGATATTTCTAAAGAATTTTATTTATCATGCTTAGTCGATCGTGAAAGCTCAAAAATAGCGTTCATCAGCAGTACAGAAGGAGGGATGGATATTGAAAAAATAGCAATAGAAAATCCAGAAAAGATTATTACAACTAAAATTGATTTAAATGATGAAGGTCCTAATAACTTGCAGATTGAAAAAGTTATTTCAATGTTTAATTTTTCAAAAAGCCAGAAAGAGGTAGCTAGTAAATTAATAAAGTCTTTATATAGGATACTGGTAGAAAAAGATGCTAGTTTAATAGAAATAAATCCCCTTATTATAACAAAAACAAATCAAATTATTTGTTTAGATGCAAAAATGACTTTTGATGATAATGCAGTTTTCAGAAGACCAGAAATATTAAAACTTAGAGATCTAAACGAGGAAGAACCCGCTGAAATTGAGGCTAGTAAGTACGATTTAGCATACATAAAACTTAATGGGTCAATTGGATGTATGGTAAATGGTGCCGGATTAGCAATGGCAACTATGGATATAATAAAATTGTATGGAAAAGAGCCAGCAAATTTTCTAGATGTTGGCGGTGGTGCAAATAAAGAGAAAGTAATTGCCGCATTTAAACTTATTTTGGCTGACAAAAATGTTAAAGGAATATTAATAAATATTTTTGGAGGCATCATGAGATGTGATGTACTCGCACAAGGAGTGGTAGAAGCCGCTAGACAAATTAATTTAAGCGTACCTTTAGTTGTCAGACTAGCCGGCACCAACTTCAAAGAAGGAAAAGAAATTTTAGATAAATCAAATTTAAAGATACTTTCTGCTGTCGACTTAAATGACGCTGCAAAAAAAATTGTTGAGGCAATAAACTAATGTCAGTTCTAGTAAATAAAAATACAAAAGTAATTTGTCAGGGATTTACCGGTCACCATGGTACTTTCCACTCTACCCAGGCTATAGAATATGGAACGAAATTGGTAGGAGGTGTTACACCTAAAAAAGGAGGTCAAAAACATTTAAATCTTCCGGTTTTTAATACAGTTTATGAAGCTAAAGAAAAAACTTCTGCTACAGCGTCAATGATTTATGTTCCACCAAAGTTCGCAGCAGCAGCTATAATTGAAGCAATAGAAGCTGAAATTGAATTAATCATTTGTATAACAGAAGGCATTCCTGTCATAGACATGTTAAAAGTAAAAAAAAAATTAAGTAAAAGCAAATCAAGATTAATTGGACCAAACTGTCCTGGAATTATCACTCCAGATGAATGTAAAATAGGAATAATGCCTGGAAGCATTCATAAAAAGGGATCGGTTGGTATTGTGTCAAGATCAGGAACGCTTACATATGAAGCTGTTGCACAAACTTCTTTAAATGGAATGGGCCAGTCAACTTGCATAGGAATCGGTGGCGATCCAATTAATGGAACTAATTTTATTGATTGTTTAGAATTATTTTTAAAAGATGACGATACCAAATCAATAATTATGATCGGAGAAATAGGTGGTTCTGCAGAGGAAGAGGCCGCTGAATTTTTAAAAAGAGAAAAGATAAAAAAACCAATGGTAGGTTTTATTGCTGGATTAACAGCACCGCCAGGTAGAAGAATGGGTCATGCAGGAGCAATTATTTCAGGAGGCAAAGGTGGAGCAGAAGAAAAAATTGAAATCATGAAATCTGCAGGAATTATTATCTCAAAATCTCCCGCAGATATTGGTAAAACACTATTTGACAAACTTAATAGTTGATTTTTTTTAATTTATGTTAAAATAAATCATTAATGTCTTCTTCAGATAATAATATAACTTTCAAAAAAACGTCTTTTTTATCAGGTATTAATTCTGAATTTATAAACCAACTTTATTCTGATTATTTATCAGATCGCAACTCTTTGCCGGAAGGTTGGCAGAAATTTTTTGACGGTTTAAGCGATGATGAAAAATTAATTTTAAGTGATTTAAACGGTCCAAGCTGGTCGCCGGAAAAAAAAATTAAGATATTTAAACCAATAGTATCTCCAGATAAAATAGACGATAAACAAAACGAAGAATTAAAATTAGACTCGATTAAGGTTGCTTCAAAAGACTCTGTTCGTGCTATAATGCTGATTAGAGCTTATAGAATTAGAGGGCATTTAATTGCCAATTTAGATCCACTATCAATTCAAAAAAAAGAAGAGCACTCCGAATTAAAACCAGAAAGTTATGGTTTCTCAAAAAATGATTATAACAGAAAAATTTTTCTAGATGGTGTGTTAGGGCTTCAGTACGCAGATTTAAATCAAATTCTTAAAATTTTGAAAAAAACTTATTGTTCCACAATCGGATATGAATTTATGCATATGGGAGATCCAGATGAAAAAGCTTGGATTAGAAATAGAATCGAAGGCCCTGAAAAAGATATTTCTTTTACAGAAAATGGAAAGAAGGCTATTTTAAACAAAATAATTCAAGCTGAAGGTTTTGAAAAATATTTACATGTAAAGTTTGTAGGAACAAAAAGATTTGGTCTAGATGGTGGAGAGTCGCTCATACCAGCTTTGGAACAAATTATTAAAAGAGGTGGAAGCCTAGGAGCAAAAGAAATTAAGATTGGAATGCCGCATAGAGGTAGATTAAATGTGCTTGCTAATGTTATGGGAAAACCTTTTAGAGCAATTTTTAGTGAGTTTTTTGGTAAATCAGTAAGTGCAAGTAAAGATTTTGAGGGCGATGTAAAATATCATCTTGGAGCGTCATCAAATAGGGAATTTGATGGCAATTCAGTGCATATTAGTTTAACTGATAATCCTTCACATCTTGAAGCAGTAAATCCTGTAGTCCTAGGTCAAGTACGAGCAAAACAATTTTTTCATAAAGACAAAGAAAGAAAAAAAGTTATTCCAGTACTAATGCACGGCGATGCTGCATTTGCAGGACAAGGGATAGTAGCCGAATGTTTTGCAATGTCAGGATTGCCAGGACACAACATTGGTGGGACTATACATATAATTGTTAATAATCAAATAGGTTTTACAACAGCGCCAAGGTTTGCAAGGTCTTCACCTTACCCATCAGATGTTGCCAAAATCGCTCAAGCTCCAATTTTTCATGTAAATGGTGATGATCCTGAAGCTGTTGTGCATTGTGCTAAAATCGCAACCGAGTATAGGCAGAAATTTAACCGTGACGTTGTTATCGATATGGTTTGTTACAGGCGTTTTGGACACAACGAGGGAGATGAGCCGTCGTTTACTCAACCAATTATGTATAAAAAAATTAGATCTCATCCGACTACATTAAGTATATATGGAAAAAAATTAACTTCTGAGGGGTTAACTTCAGATGAAAAATTACAAAACGAAAAAATAGATTTTAAAAAATATTTAGAAAAAGAATTTGGTATATCTAAAAACTACAAATCAGAATTAAAATGGTTTGACGGAGCATGGTCAAGATTTAAACCTGGACTAGGTAAAGATAAACGTGGTGTGAGTGGAGTTGACAAGGTAAAACTAAAAAGCGTAGGTAAAAAAATATTTAAAATACCTACTAATTTTAACGCCCATAAAACACTCAAAAAGGTGTTTGACGCAAGAAATCAAATGTTATCAAAAGGAAAACTTGATTGGTCCTCGGCAGAAAGTTTAGCAATAGGTACGCTACTAACTGAGGGATTTTCTGTAAGATTATCTGGTCAAGACTCGGGAAGGGGAACTTTTAGTCAAAGACACGCAATTTTGAGAAATCAAGAAAATCATGAAAGATTTATTCCAGTAAATAATATTGAAAAAGGTCAAATGAAATTTGAAGTTATAGATAGTTTGCTCTCTGAACTTGCAGTTTTAGGATTTGAGTTTGGCTACTCATTGTCTGAGCCAGAAACATTGGTACTTTGGGAAGCTCAATTTGGCGATTTTGCTAACGGAGGTCAGGTAATTATAGATCAATTTATTACATCGTCAGAGTCAAAATGGGGAAGAGCCAGCGGACTTGTAATGTTATTGCCTCATGGATATGAGGGGCAAGGTCCTGAACACTCTTCAGCTAGGCTTGAACGGTTTCTTCAACTTTGTGCTGGAGAAAATATCCAAATAGTAAATTGCACAACTCCATCAAATTATTTCCACGTTTTAAGGAGACAGATGCACAGAGAATTTAGAAAACCTTTAATAATAATGACACCAAAATCTTTACTAAGACACAAACGATGTATTTCAAATATCTCTGAGTTTACATCTAAAAGCTCTTTTCACAGAGTTTTAGAGGACGATGCATATTTTGAGGAAAATAAACTTATTTCACTTGAAAAAGATAAAAAAATAAAAAAAGTTGTTATGTGTTCAGGTAAAATTTATTACGATTTAATCGAGGCTAGAGAGAAGTCAAAAAAAAATGATGTAGTTTTCATAAGGCTTGAACAACTTTACCCGTTCCCTGCAAAAACTTTAGCTAATGTATTAAAAAGATATAAGAAGGCAAAATTTGTATGGTGCCAAGAAGAACCTAAAAACATGGGAGCATGGAATGCTATGCGAAATTACATTGATAGAACGCTTGAAATGATAAATTTTAAAGATATCAACGTAAAATATGTAGGAAGAAAGGCATCTTCCTCTACTGCGACTGGAAATGCGAATAAACATCTTGCACAACAAAAAGAAATATTAGAAAAGATACTTAAGAATTAAATGTCAGAAAAAATAACAGTTCCCACATTAGGCGAGTCAGTCACAGAGGCAACTGTATCAAAGTGGTTAAAATCTCAAGGAGAGAAAGTTGTAGCAGATGAGCCTATAGTTGAATTAGAAACAGATAAAGTTAATGTTGAGGTACCAGCTCCAATTAACGGGGTTCTTGGCACAATTACGGTCAAAGAAGGAGAGACTGTAAATGTTGGATCATTACTAGGAACAATTAATAACTCTAATCAAGACCTATCCAAATCAAATGAAATCAAAGATTATAGTCCACCAAAAAAATCAGCTATGAAAGAAATAAAACTATCTGAGCAAAAAAGCAAACCCTTAGCAAAAAAAATAGATAAATCAAAAATTTCAGAACCGGTATTAAAGTTAGAGAAAGAAAGCATTGTTGATGAGACAGAGCCATTAATCTTAGACGAAGTTCATGAGGAAAAGCAGCCACAAAAGAAAGTAAAACCTAAAAATACAGAAACGAAAATTTCTCCTGCTGCTCGAAAAATGGCAAGTGAAGCAAATGTAGATATAAATAAAATAAAAGGAACTGGAAAAAATGGAATAATTTTAAAGGAAGATATAATGACTCTGATGGGCTCAAAACCATCTCCTTCTGAAAGAAAAATACAACATGGCCCCGAAGAACGTGTGAAAATGACAAGGTTAAGATTGACAATAGCTAAAAGACTAAAAGAAGCTCAAGAAAATGCAGCAATGTTAACGACCTTTAATGAGGTGGATATGAGTGAAGTGATCTCTATGAGAAATCAATATAAAGAAGAATTTCAAAAAAACTTTGGAGTAAAACTTGGTTTTATGTCTTTTTTTGTAAAGGCTTGCGTTATTGGACTTAAAAATTATCCTTCAATCAATGCAGAAATTCAAGGTGATGAAATAGTTTATAAGAATTATTACAATATTAGCATTGCCGTTGGAACTGATAGAGGCTTAGTGGTTCCTGTTTTAAGAGAAACTGATGAAATGTCATTTTCTGATATTGAGAAAAATATTGGTGAGTTAGGAAAGAAAGCCAGAGATGGAAAAATTACAATAGAAGATTTGCAAGGAGGAACGTTTACAATTACTAACGGAGGAATCTATGGCTCAATGTTGTCTACACCTATTTTAAACCCTCCTCAATCTGCTGTACTTGGCATGCATAATATTATTGAAAGACCAGTCGTTATAAATGGAAATGTAGAAGTTAGGCCTGTTATGTATTTAGCATTGTCGTACGACCATCGAATAATTGATGGAAAAGAAGCAGTGTCATTTCTAAAGATTCTTAAAGAATCTTTAGAGCAACCTAAAAGACTTTTTTTAAATATTTGATATGGATAATTTTGATTTAGTAGTTATCGGTGGCGGCCCTGGCGGCTACGTTTGTGCAATCAGAGCTGCTCAATTAGGTCTTAAAACAGCTTGTATAGAGTCGAGAGGAGCTTTAGGAGGAACTTGTCTTAACGTAGGTTGTATTCCCTCGAAAAGCTTATTAAATCTTTCAGAAAATTTTCACAAAGCAAAAAAAGATTTCAACCAGCAAGGTATAGAAATTGAAGGCATCAAACTTAATATTGAAAAAATGATGTCTAATAAAAATAAATCGATACAGGTACTTACCAAAGGTGTTGAGTTTTTATTCAAAAAAAACAAAGTAACATACATAAAAGGTAAAGGGGTATTGTTTTCAAAAAATGATATACTTGTTTACGATAATAACAAAAAAACAAATTATAAGTCTAAAAATATCGTAATAGCAACAGGATCCCAAGTGGTTTCATTACCAGGCATAGAAATTGATGAACATAATATAATTTCTTCAACTGGCGCATTATCTCTTAATAGTGTACCAAAAAAATTAGCAGTAATTGGAGGTGGATATATAGGTTTAGAGATGGGTTCCGTTTGGTCTAGACTAGGTTCAGAAGTTACTGTGATAGAATACCTAGATCATATAACACCTGGGATGGACAGAGAAATTTCTAATGAGTTTAAAAAAATTTTGATCAAACAAGGTATAAAATTTAAATTAGGTTCAAAAGTAAACTCAGTAAAAAAAAAAGGCTCAGGAGTATCTATCAATTTTACAGATATAAAAAACTCGAAAAACGAAACAGCAGATTTCGATAAAGTTTTAGTTTCAGTTGGTCGTAAGCCTTATACAGAGGGTCTTAATCTAGCAAAAGTAGGTGTAAAAAAAGATGCAAAAGGAAGAATTGAGGTTAATGAAAAATTACAAACTTCTATCAAAAATATTTATGCTATTGGTGACGTAATAAAAGGGCCAATGTTAGCCCACAAAGCCGAAGAGGAAGGCATAGCAGTTGCTGAAATTTTAGCTGGTCAAGCTGGTCATGTAAATTATGATGTAATCCCAGGAGTAATTTACACTGCACCGGAAGTAGCTACAGTTGGTAAAACAGAGGAGCAATTAAAGAGTGAGAACAGAAGTTATAAAGTTGGAAAATTTCCTTTTATGGCTAATTCAAGAGCCAAGGTAAACAATGAAACAGAGGGATTTGTAAAAATTTTAGCAGACAGCAAAACAGATAAAGTTCTAGGTGTACATATAATTGGTCCACATTGCGGGGATATGATTGCAGAAATGGCTTTGGCTATGGAATTTGGTGCGAGTGCCGAGGATATTGCTAGAACGTGTCACGCACACCCAACTCACACAGAGGCCATAAAAGAGGCAGCATTAGCTGTTGATAAAAGACCAATTCATTTTTAAATAAAAAAAATTCTAATACTATCGTCATATGAAAGCACAAGTATTGCTGCCTAAAGTTTTCAATTTCCCTTTTACGTACAAATCAAGCAATGATTGTAAAATTGGAGATCTTGTAGAGGTTCCTTTTGGATTAAAAAAAGAAATAGGCGTTATCTGGAAAAATAAATATTCTGAGCCACAAAATATTAAACTTAAGTTAATCAAAAGAAAAACTAAATTTTCTATAGATAAAAAATTAATAGATTTTATTGAATGGTTTTCATCTTACAATATGGTTCCTATTGGACTTGTTTTAAAAATGGTTATAGGTAATCCAGATAGATTTTTAAAAAAAGAAGATATTTTTAACAATTCTATAATAAATAAAACAAAAAAGTTCATACTTAATAAAGAACAACTACAAGCACTAAAGTTTCTTGAGACAAAAAATACAGGATTTAATGTTTCGGTATTACAAGGCACAACCGGATCTGGAAAAACCTTGGTTTATTTTGAGAGAATTAAAAAGATTATTAAAAAAAATTATCAAGCTCTTGTATTATTACCGGAAATATTTTTAACAAACGACTTTAAATCAAGATTTGAAGAATACTTTGGTTTTGAACCAGCTGTATGGCATTCAAAGATCACGCCAAAACAAAAAAGAATCATATGGAAAGGAGTAATAAATAATAATATAAAAATTTTGGTTGGTGCAAGATCAGCTTTATTATTACCTTTTAAAAAACTCGGCATAATAATAGTAGATGAAGAGCATGATTCCTCCTACAAACAAGACGAAGGTGTAATCTACAACGCTAGGGATATGGCTATATCGAGAGCTAGTTTTGAAAAAATTCCAATTCATCTTGTTACATCTGTACCATCTATTGAAACATATAATAATATTCTCAATAAAAAATATAGGCATATTAATATACACAAAAGATTTGAAAATTATCCATTACCAAAAACAAAAATAATAAATTTAAATATTAATAAAATTAAAGAAAAATATGTTGCAAAAGAGACAGTAGATTTAGTAAAAACCTATCTTAATAAGGGTGATCAAGTATTATTTTTTATTAATAGAAGAGGTTATTCTCCATATTTGATTTGCAAAAAATGTGGATATAAACAAGTTTGTTCTAATTGTTCATTATACTTAACTTTTCATAAATTAAAGAATAAGGCAATCTGCCACCATTGTTCTTTTCAAAAAGATTTAAAAACAAAATGTCAATCGAGTGGAAATTGTGAATTTATAATGTATGGACCTGGCGTAGAGAAAATATTTGAAGAGGTAAAAGAAATATTCCCAAATAAAAAAGCAAGAATATTCTCAAGTGATTATTTAAAAACTAAAGAGAAAACAAAAACCTTATTTAATGAGATATATAAAAATAAAATTGATATTTTAGTTGGAACTCAGATGATTTCAAAAGGTTTTAATTTTCCAAGACTAAATTGTATAATTGTTATCGATGCTGATTTTTCAGGAAGAGGTTATGATCTTCGAGCTACTGAGAAAAACATTCAACTGTATCATCAATTAAGTGGAAGAGCTGGACGTTTTAGTCAAGAGTCTCTTATAATTTACCAAACACTAACACCACAAGATACTACACTTAATGATTTGATTGAAAATAAATCTGAAGAACTTTTAAAAAATGAGCTTTTTTTAAGAAAAAAAAATAAACTACCTCCTTTTATAAGACTCATTTCAATTATCATTTCTTCAAAAGATAGAAGCTTAAGTTTGCAAGGAGCTAAAGAAGTTAAACTTAAACTAAAACAAATCAACGATCTTGAAGTTCTTGGACCAGTAGACTCACCCCTACTAAAGATTAAAAAAAACTTTAGGTCTAGATTATTGATAAAGTTCAATAATCGGTTTCTTATGCAGAAAAAAATCGCAAATGTACTAAATAGGCTTAAAATCTCACCCAAAATTAAACTTATGGTTGATGTTGATCCTATTAACTTTGCTTAGTCCATAATTGCCAACTTGATCAAGATATACTCTTATGATACGACCAGTGCATAATTTCACAATATATTCAAACAACAAAAAATGAGTACAAACAAATCTTTCTCAACAGAAACTTCAGAAAGGTATTCACGCGCTTTATTTGAGGTATCAAAAGACGCTAATGAATTGGAAAAAGTAGAAGCTGATGTAAATAAATTTCAGCTACTTTTAACTTCAAGTTACGAAACAAAAAATTTTATAAAAGACCCTACCCAAAACACAATTGAACAAGGCAAAGTAATAAATCTATTGGCTGAGAAACTTGAGTTTTCTAAAAATTTAAAAAATTTCTTCCTATTATTAATTGAAAAAAGAAGAATTTTTTTTGTGAAAAAAATATTTGAAAGTTTTTTAAAATTATGTTCAAGAAAAAGAGGTGAAGTAAAAGCATCATTAATCTCATCGAAGGAATTGTCTCAACCTGAACTTGAAAAAATAAGAAAAGATTTATCAGTTACGATGGGCTCAACCCTTAAATTTGAGTATATATTAGATAAAGAGTTAATCGGGGGATTAAAACTACAATTAGGAAGCTTTATGATAGATACCTCTATAAAAAATAAATTAAAAAAATACGAACAAAAAATGTTAGAAAACTAAAATGACAATCAACCCTTCTGAAGTAACAAAATTATTAAAAGATCAGATAAAAAATTTTGGTGAGAAAGCTGAAGTTTCTGAAATAGGAAAAGTTTTATCAGTTGGAGACGGTATTGCAAGAGTTTATGGCTTAGATAATGTTCAAGCAGGTGAAATGGTTGAATTTGAAGATGGCTCCAAGGGAATGGCGTTAAATTTAGAAAACGATAATGTTGGTGTAGTAATTTTTGGTGATGACAGAAATATAAAAGAAGGAGATACAATCAAGAGAACTAACGCAATAGTAGATGTTCCTGTTGGTAAAGAGCTTTTAGGAAGAGTAGTTGATGGATTAGGAAATCCTATTGATGGAAAAGGAGCATTATCAGCAAAAAATAGAAAACGTGTAGAGGTTAAAGCACCTGGAATTATTCCAAGACAATCAGTTAACGAACCAATGCAAACGGGATTGAAATCAATAGACTCACTCATTCCTATTGGAAGAGGCCAAAGAGAATTGATAATAGGAGACAGACAAACTGGTAAAACAGCAGTAGCAATTGATGCAATTATAAATCAAAAAAAAGTAAACGAGTCGACTAACGAAAAGAAAAAATTATATTGTGTTTATGTAGCCATAGGACAAAAACGTTCTACAGTTGCTCAAATAACTAAAACTTTGGAGGAAGCTGGTGCACTAAAATATACCACTATTGTTGCGGCAACAGCGTCAGACTCCGCTCCACTGCAATTTTTAGCTCCTTATACAGGATGTACTATTGGTGAATATTTTAGAGATAACGGAATGCATGCGTTGATAATTTATGATGATTTATCAAAACAAGCTGTTGCATATAGACAAATGTCCCTTTTACTAAGACGACCTCCTGGAAGAGAGGCATATCCTGGGGACGTTTTTTATTTACATAGCAGATTATTAGAAAGAGCTGCTAAGTTAAATGACAAAAGTGGTGGAGGATCTTTAACAGCTTTGCCAATAATAGAAACGCAAGCAGGCGATGTATCCGCATATATACCCACTAACGTAATTTCAATTACAGACGGACAGATTTTTTTAGAAACTGAATTATTCAATCAAGGAATACGCCCTGCAGTTAACGTTGGTTTATCTGTTTCTAGAGTTGGGTCTGCTGCTCAAACAAAAGCTATGAAAAAGGTTGCTGGCTCTATCAAATTAGAACTGGCACAATATAGGGAAATGGCAGCCTTTGCACAATTTGGCTCAGATCTTGACGCTTCGACTCAACAATTGCTTAATCGAGGAGCTAAATTAACAGAATTATTAAAGCAAGACCAATATTCCCCCATGACAGTAGCTGAGCAAGTAATATCAGTATTTACAGGAGTAAAAGGTTTTTTGGATGATGTAGATCTACCGAAAATAAAAAAATTTGAAATTGAAATTCTTGACAAAATTAAATCTGAACAACCTAAAATTATTGATCAAATTCAATCATCTGGAAAACTTGAAGAGAGTACGGAAAAATTATTAATTCAAATTATCGAAGAACATAAAAAAAATAAAAAATAATGCCAAGTCTAGACGATTTAAAAAAAAGAATTAAAAGTGTTAAATCTACTCAAAAGATTACGAAAGCGATGAAAATGGTAGCAGCCGCTAAGCTTAGAAAAGCCCAAGAGAGTGCAGAAAAAGGTCGACCTTACAGCCAAAAAATGCAAAACATTATTCTCAATCTGACGAAATCAATTACAGACCCTGAGAATGCTCCTAAATTACTTGTGGGTACTGGAAAAGACAATACATATCTCTGCGTAGTGCTAACCGCAGACAGAGGTTTATGTGGTGGTTTTAATTCAAATATATGCAAATTAGCAAAGTCAAATTTTAAAAAGTTTCTAAACGAAGGTAAAAATTTAAAAATTATTACTGTAGGAACAAAAGGTTTAGATCAAATAAAAAGGGATTATGGAAAGCATATAATAAAAAAATTAAGTTTTAAAGAAAAAAAAAAAATTACATATAATGAGGCAGAAATAGTTGGTAATGAAATAATAAATTTATTCAAACAAAATCAATTTGATAAATGTATTTTATATTATAACAATTTTAAAAATGTAATTACACAAATTCCAGAAGCGCAACAAATCATACCTGCAGAAAGTAAAATTTCAGAGTCTAACAAATTAAATTCATTCCAATATGAATTTGAACCAGAGGAAGATGAAATATTAGAAGACTTGTTACCTAAAAATATATCGACACAAGTTTTTAAAGCCTTTTTAGAAAATGCAGCTAGTGAACAAGGGTCGAGGATGACAGCAATGGATAACGCAACAAGAAATGCGGGTGATCTAGTTGATAAACTGACAATTAATTACAACAGAAGTAGACAAGCTTCAATTACAAAAGAATTAATAGAAATTATATCAGGAGCAGAAAGCTTATAAAAAATATGATTAAAAAAGGAAAAATAACACAAATTATTGGCGCAGTGGTAGACGTTAATTTTGAAAGTGATTTACCAGAAATTTATACTGCACTCGAAGCAAATAACTCAGGCAACAAGTTAATACTTGAGGTTGCCCAGCACTTAGGAGAAAATGACGTGAGAACAATCGCCATGGACGCCACCGAAGGTCTGAAAAGAGGAGATGAGGTGCTAAATACCGGCTCTCCGATAAGCGTACCTGTTGGACCAGAAACTCTTGGAAGAATTATTAATGTCGTTGGTGAAGCAATTGATGAAAAGGGAGAAGTAAAATCTAAAGAGAAATGGCCAATTCATAGGCTGGCTCCAAAATTTACTGATCAAGCAACTGAGACCGAGCAGCTAGTGACCGGAATTAAAGTAATTGATTTATTAGCACCTTATGCAAAAGGAGGAAAAATTGGACTATTTGGTGGAGCTGGAGTTGGAAAAACCGTAACAATCATGGAATTAATAAACAACATAGCTAAAGCACATGGTGGATTTTCAGTATTTGCAGGAGTTGGAGAAAGAACAAGAGAAGGTAACGATTTGTATCATGAAATGATCGAGTCCGGCGTAATTAAAACAGAGGGTAAAGGATCAAAAGCTGCATTAGTATACGGTCAAATGAATGAACCTCCTGGAGCAAGAGCTAGGGTAGCTCTTACAGGATTAACTGTTGCTGAATATTTTAGGGATAAAGAAGGTCAAGACGTTCTTTTTTTTGTTGATAATATTTTTAGATTTACTCAAGCGGGTTCAGAGGTCTCGGCTTTGTTAGGTCGAATACCATCTGCAGTAGGATATCAACCAACTTTAGCCACAGATATGGGTAACTTGCAGGAAAGGATAACTTCAACTGACAAAGGGTCTATTACATCAGTACAAGCTATTTATGTTCCTGCAGATGATTTAACAGATCCCGCTCCTGCAACATCATTTTCTCACCTAGATGCAACTACAGTATTATCCAGACAAATTGCCGAGATTGGTATTTATCCTGCAGTGGACCCTCTAGACTCTACATCTAGAATATTAGATCCTAGAATAGTCGGGGACGAACATTATAGAGTTGCTAGAGATGTTCAAAGAATTTTACAGGCTTATAAATCTCTTCAAGATATTATTGCAATTCTTGGAATGGATGAACTTTCAGAAGAAGATAAATTAACAGTAGCAAGAGCGAGAAAAATACAAAGGTTTTTATCTCAGCCATTTTTTGTTGCTGAGGTTTTTACTGGATCTCCTGGAAAATTAGTAGATTTAGATTCTACGATAAAAGGGTTTGATGCAATCTGTAAAGGTGATTATGATCATTTGCCGGAGGCAGCTTTTTATATGGTAGGCGGGATAGAGGAAGTTATAGAGAAAGCAGAAAAGTTAGCCAAAGACAACAAATAATAATGTCTGAAAATTTTACAATTGAAATTATATCACCAGAGAAGTCAATTATTAAGTCAAGCACTACAGAAGTTGTGATACCGTCATATGAGGGAGAAATGGGTATTCTCAAAGACCATGTTCCCCTAATTACTTTTTTACGACCTGGTGTAATTACTATAATTAATGTCGCTGATAAAAAGAAATTTTTTGTTGAGGAAGGAACAGTAGAATTTTCAAATAATAATCTTTTAATTTTAACATCTAAAGCAAAAGAATTAAATGATTTCAACGCTGAATTATTAGAAAAATCTATTAATGAAGCTGAAAAAAAAATCAGCAATGGTGAAATTTCCGATAAAGAAAAATATTTACTATCTTATAAGATAGAGACTTTAAAAAATATTAAGCAGTAAACTTTTTGATATCTTTTAAAAGATCAAGATAAATTTTTTTTTTAAAATCAACTATAACGTTAGGAAGTTCCTCTGGTATTATCCATTTCCATTCAATAAATTCTGGATTTTTGGTATTTAAATTAATTTCTTTTTCTTTACCAACAAATTTTGTAATAAACCATTTTTGTTTTTGTCCCCTAAACTTACCCTTCCAAATAATACCTATTAAATTTTTTGGCAGCTCATATTCAAAAAATCTCTCTATTTCCTCTAAAACTTTTATACTTTTAATACTAGTTTCCTCAAAAAGTTCTCTCTTCATAGCTGAAAGATAATCTTCCCCATCATCTACACCACCTTGTGGCATTTGCCATTTGTCTACTGGATTATCTTTTCTTTTTCCAACAAAAACCTTATTTTGATTGTTTAAAACTACAATGCCCACACCAGTACGCATTGGAAGATTTTTTTGTTTCATGAATTATAAACTAAATAGATTAATTGCGTAATTAAGTTGATTGTCTTTTTCAGAATTAACCCTGAAATCATTTCCCTCTTCCTCAACTAATATGTCGGGTGTTACTCCAACTTCGGATATAGATTTGCCGGACGGTAAATAATATTTAGAAATAGTAATTCTCATACCCCCGCCATTCCCTAAAGGTATAATAGATTGGACTGAACCTTTTCCATATGAACTTTCACCTAAAATTATAGCTCTTTTATGATCCTTTAAAGCACCAGCAAATATTTCAGACGCTGAAGCTGAGCCATTATTTATTAAAACTACTATGGGTTTTCCATTTATTTCATCACCTCTTCTCGCAAAAAATTTTCTTGTCTCAGAAATTTTTCTTCCTTTTGTTGAGACTATTTCTCCATCATCTAAAAAAAAGTCAGTTATATTTATAGCTTGGGTTAATAATCCTCCAGGATTGTTTCTTAAGTCAAATACGTATCCTTTGATTTTAGAATTTTTTTCAAATTTTTTTACTGAACTTAAAAATTGTTTATCGCTATTTTCGTTAAATGATTTTAATCTTATGTAACCTAAATTTTTGTCACTCCCTATAATTTTTGAGCTTACAGATTTAACTTCAATTATTTTTCTGACGATTTTAAATTCAAGTGGTTTTTTTACATTTTTTCGCCTTACTGTAAGATCAATTGATGTTCCAACTGGTCCTCTCATCATCTTTACAGCTTCTAGCAAAGATTTTCCTTGAACTTGCTCATTGCCTATTTTTACAATGTAATCTCCAGCTTTAATCCCTGCTTCTGATGCAGGTGTATCATCTATTGGAGATATAACTTTTACAACACCTGCCTCCATACCTATTTCTATTCCCAATCCACCAAATTCACCTTTTGTGTCTGTTTGCATTTCTTTAAAAAGTTCAGGGCTCATATAAGCAGAATATGGATCTAGAGATTGTAGCACGCCATTTATTGCTGAATCAATCATTTCAGCTTGACTCACATCATCTACGTAATCTTTTTTAATATTTTCTAACACTTCTCCAAAAAGATCTATTTTTTCATAAAGATCGTTTTTTGAATAAACAGATGAATTAACAAAAATGAAAAAAAAAATTAAAAATATTAAAAACTTTTTCATATCATTGCCTTTTCTTTAGGAATTTCCTCTGACCACATTTTTTCTAAATCATAAAACTCTCTTTTTTCTGGATGAAATATGTGTACAATAACATCTTGAGCATCTACTAATTTCCAATCATTACTATCTTTTCCTTCAATTCGGCAATTGTCCAATCCTAATTTTTTTAATTGAATTACTAGAATTTCAGATAATGCTTGCAAATGTCTTGAAGATGTCCCAGAGGCTATAACCATATAATCTGCTATGTATGATTTATTTTTTAAGTCAATACATGTTATATTTTGAGCTTTATTATCATCTAATATTTTTTCAATATTATTTTTAATATCAATAATTCCCATTAGATATTCATTTTCCGTTTTTTTAACTGTGTTGATGAAATAGATATTGGCTTGTTTTTAATAAAGATGATTCTATTTTTAAAATTTTTAGCCACGATTGATTTCATTCCCTTTCTATCATATCCTTTTCTAGAAAAAACAACTAATTTTGCCATTTTAACTATTTTTTTCCACTTTTTCCACTTGTGAAATTTAATTAAATTGTCAGAACCAATTATTAAAAGGATATTTTTGATTTTCTTTTTATTTGTAATATATTTTATTACATCAATAATTCTTGAAGATTTAATGATATTATCTATATAGATTGTTTTAATTTTCTTCTGAGCTTTAGCTATTTTTTTTGCATATCTCATTCTCTCATTTAAAGAATAAAAAGTTTTTTCTTTGAATGGGTTTTTTTTAGTAACAATCCAGTAAATTTTTTTTAATTTCAATTTCTTTATAGCAATATTTGATATACCCAAGTGACCTTTATGAGCGGGATCAAAGCTACCACCTAATAAACCAATATATTTTTTTTGGATTCCTGCCATCAACTATGGTCTTACAATCCCTTTCCCAGAAACAAGATATTTGTATGATGTTAATTGATTTATGCCTACAGGACCTCTGGGCGGAAGTTTGTTAGTAGAGATGCCAATTTCACCACCAAAACCAAATTCCCCACCGTCAGCGAATTGAGTTGAAACATTATGCATTGCTATTGAACTATTTACTCCATTTAAAAAAATTTCGGCATTTTTTTTGTTGTTAGTAATAATGCTATCAGTATGCATTGTGCCATATTTCAAAATATGTTCGATAGCACCTTTAACATTTTTAACTGCCTTAATTGAGATTATTGCATCTAGATATTCTGTCTTCCAATCTTTTTCTACTGCTTTTTTTAATTTTCCTTTGAAAAGTTTATTTACTTTTTTATCGGCTCTAACTTCACAACCTAAACTCAAAAGAGTATTTATTATTTCTTTGGCGTGTGAATTTAAAGCTTTTTCTTCGATTAGAAGAGTTTCAACCGCTCCACAAATACTTGTCCTTCTCATTTTTGCGTTTGTAATTAATTCTATCGCCATTTTTATATTTGCAGTTTTATCAACATAAATATGGCACAAACCCTCAAGATGGCCAATTACGTGAACATTAGAAAATTTTTGTACTTTAGCTACAAGTCCTTTCCCACCTCTTGGAACAATTACATCAATGTATGCGCTCATTTTTGATAATAAACGATCTACTATTTTTCTATTTTTATTCTCAATGAACTGAACACAGTTTTGATTAATATAGTTTTTCTTTAAATTTTCTCTAAATAAATTAGCTAATAATCTATTTGAATTAAAGGCTTCAGACCCGCCTCTCAAAATAGAGCAATTACCTGATTTTAAACATAATGCTGCAACGTCTGCAGTTACATTAGGTCTGCTTTCATATATCACACCTATAACCCCAATTGGAGTTGTTATTTTTCGAATTGTCAAATTATTAGGTCTACGCCATGTTTCTAAAACTCTTCCAATTGGATCTTTAAACTTTGCTATTTCATTTATCGAATGTCTAATACCTTCAATTCTTTTTTTATTTAAGATAAGCCTATCAACTAGATGTTTTCTTTTAACATTTTTTACATCTTTTAAATTTTCCCTTATAATTTCGTTGGTATGTTTTAAAAGTGATTGATTGTAATTTTCTAAAACTTTTTTTATTTTTTTATGATTTACGTTTTTTAAATCTTCAAAAGCTTTTTTAGCGTTCTTACCTATTGATTTTAAATAATTCATTTATAATAATACCATATCATCTTTATGAATTACCTCAGTTTTGCTAAGATAACCAAGAATTGCCTCTATTTCTTTGCTTTGTTTGCCTTTAATTTTATCTATTTCGGTAGAGCTGAAAGAAGAAAGTCCTCTAGCTATCTGAATGTTATTCTGATTTAAAATTATTACATTTTCTCCCTTTTTAAAATTTCCATTAATTTTAGTTATACCAGCAGCTAACAAGCTTTTACCGTTTGATAAAGCTTTAGCTGCTCCACTATCTATATATATTGTTCCATTATAATTTAGAGAACCGATGATCCATTTTTTTCTAGCATCTAAGGTAGAAATTTTCGGCAAAAAATGTGTATATTTTTTATTTTTAATCATGTTTAAAATCGGGTTATTTACTTTACCATTTGCAATAAACATATGACTGCCTGAATTCATACAAATCTTAGCAGCGTCTAATTTTGTAGCAATTCCTCCTGAGCCAAATTTATTTTTCTTGTTATCAATAAGAGATGTTATCTTTTCATTAATTGAACTTACTTCTTTTATTATTTTTTTACCTTTTGATTTATCATAAAGCCCATCTACATCAGAAAACAATATTAGCATATCAGCCCCAATAATTTGAGCTACTCGTGCAGCTAATCTATCATTGTCCCCATACTTTATTTCACTTGTTGCAGTTGAGTCATTTTCATTTACTACTGGGATAGCTTTCAGTTTAAACAGGTTATCAAAAGTTCTTCTAACATTGATAGCCCTTCTTCTTTGTTCTGTATCATCTGGACTTATCAAAATTTGACCAGTTTTAATTTTATATTTATCAAATAGTTTTTGAAATTCTCCTGCCAAATGAATTTGACCAACTGCTGCAATAGCTTGACTCATTTCTAGTTTAATTCTTCCTTTTTTTATTTTTAGAAATTTTTGCCCAAGTGCTATTGCCCCTGAGGAAACAATAACGAACTTTTTCCCTTTTCCGTATTTTTTTATATCTTTAATAAGAGAAGTTACCCACTTTTTTTTAAAAACACCTTTACTATCAACTACAGTAGCTGATCCAAGTTTTAAAACTATTTTATTTGCATTTTTAATTAGCATATTTAATCAATAATTTTTTTATTTTTTGAATATCTTTATTTGAGTAAACAGATATAATTTCATATTTATTTTTAATTTTATTTCTAAACTCTTTTAATTTTGTATTTATTTCATTATCCTTTAATAAATCTGACTTATTAAAAAAAATAATTTCCTTTTTTTTTATTAAATTTTTATCATAATTAGAAAGTTCTAATTTAATTTTGTTATAAGAATTAAATAAATTATCTTCTGATAAGTCTATTAAGTGAAGTAAAATTTTACATCTTTCTATATGTCTTAAGAATTTATCTCCAAGACCAACACCTTTATGCGCACCTTCTACTAAACCAGGTATATCAGCTAAAGTAATCTCTTTACCTCCATAGTAAGATACCCCTAAATTTGGGTTAATTGTTGTAAAAGGATAATTGGCTATTTTTGGTTTTGCTCTTGTTAATGCTGCGAGCAAACTTGATTTACCAGCATTTGGTTTACCTATAATACCAATATCGGCGATTACTTTTAATTGAAGCCAAATCCAAAATTCTTCTCCTAATTTTCCATTTGTCTTTTTTCTTGGAGCTCTATTTGTCGAGCTTTTAAATCTTACATTTCCAAGACCACCTTTACCACCCGAAGCTACAAGATATTTTTCCTTATTTTTTGTAAAATCATAAATTAGAGTATTGTTGTCTTCTTCATACACTTGTGTTCCAAGAGGAACTCTTAAAATCAAATCTTCTCCATTAGCTCCAGTTTTATTTCTTTTACTTCCAGGCTTTCCATGTTGAGCTTTAAAATGTTGCGCATATCTGAAATCAATTAACGTATTGAGATTTCTATCAGATTGAACAATTATAGATCCACCATCTCCTCCATCTCCACCATCAGGTCCGCCATACTCTACAAACTTTTCTCTTCTGAAACTCGCAGAACCTGATCCACCATTTCCAGCTTTTATATAAATTTTTGCTTGATCTAAAAATTTCATACTAATTATAATACAAATAACTTAGGTTATTTATATAGATTTAATTGGGGATTACAGAAACAAAAGTTCTGTTTAATTTTGATTTTTTAAATTTTACTTTTCCTTTGACTAGAGAAAAAATCGAGTGATCTTTACCCATGCCAACATTATCGCCAGGATGGATTTTAGTTCCTCTTTGTCTTACTATGATGTTCCCAGGTATTACAATTTGATCACCATATTTTTTGACTCCTAGGCGTCTACCTTTACTATCTCGGCCGTTCTTCGATGATCCACCTGCTTTTTTTGTTGCCATTTAGTTTCCTATTTCTTTACTTCCTTTTTTATAACTTTTTTCTCATCTTTTATAGGTTTCTTTTTTTCTACTATTTTTGCTTCTCCTATAACTTTGCCGCCTTTTGCTAAAATCTTTGTAATTTGTATTTTAGAATGACGTTGTCTATGACCATTTTTTTTTCTAGAGTGTTTTCTTCTTCTCTTATGAAAAACTAATACAGTTCTATCTTTAACATTGTCTAAAAGTTTAGCTTCTACTGTAGCCCCCTCAACTTTAGGATTTCCTATTTCTGTGCTTTTGTCGTCATTTAAAAGCAAAACATTGTCAAATTTAATGGTTTGACCAACTTTGGCATTCAGTTTTTCAATTTCTAATATTTTACTAGCAGATACTTTGTACTGTTTTCCACCTGTTTCAATTATAGCAAACGACATAAAATCTCTTTTTCTTAATTTCAACGCAATATAGCCTTGATCGCCTGCAAGTCAAGATTATTGAAGTTAAAAAGTATCCTTTAAATCTCGTAATTTTGAAAAAACTTCTAACTCTGAGGAGTCTTTTAGACCTATAGCATGCTTTATTTCTGGATCATTACACCTTAAAAAAATATTTGTTTCAATTTCTTGACCTAAAGTAGATGGAATAGTTGGTTGATTAGAATTCAATTTTTTTAGAATATCGACCTGTTTTTCTTTTAGCAATGTATTTTCAGGATTGTACGTTAAACAAAAATTCAAATTTGTTTTTGTGTATTCGTGTCCACAATAGATTTTCGTTTCAGGCGGAAGTTTTTTAATTTTATTCAAAGAATTAAACATTTCCTCGTGAGTTCCCTCAAAAACTCTACCACATCCTAATGAAAATAATGTATCTCCAGTAAAAGCAATCTTTTCTTTTCTAAAGAAAAAAGCAATATGGCCTTTCGTGTGACCTGGAATAAATATTACTTCGAATTCTAAATTCCCAATCTTTTGTTTTTGATTTTCTTTAAGAAATATGTCTATACCTGGAATGCGATTTTTATCTAGATCAGAACCTAAAATTTTAGAATTATATTTTTTTTTGAGTTCTAAGTTTGCACCTACATGATCAGCATGATGATGAGTGTTTAAAATAAAATCTAGCTTTTTATACTTTTTAATTGCTTCATCGCAACTTTTAAATTCTGACGGATCAACAATTGAAATAGTATTAAATTTTTTTTCGTGAATTAAGTAACTATAATTGTCACTCAAACATGGAATAATTTCTATTATCATCTTAGCCTATTAAAAAAATACCAACTTTTGAAAAAAGGTTTCTAATTTCTAGATTACTCTTCTTAATTATTGAAGTCTTATTTTCATTAACCCCAACAGCCTTTTTTATAATAATTTTTTTCTCATCGCAAAAATTGAATAAATCTTTTATTGTACACATATGTAAATTAGGCGTATTATACCACGTATTAGGTAATGTTTTTGTAACTGGCATCTCACCAAAAAACAAAAGTTTAATTCTTACTTTCCAGAAGCCAAAATTAGGAATTGAAATAACTACTGATTTTCCAATTCTCAAAAGATTTCTTAAAACTTTTTCAGGCTCATAAAAAGCTTGTAGCGTTTGACTGAGAACTACATAGTCAAAAGATTTATCGGGAAATTGATGTAATTCAGTTTCTGCGTTACCTTGGATAACTGGGAGTCCTTTGTGAATACATTCTTGGACATTTTCTTGATTAAGCTCTAAACCACGAACCTCAATTTGTTTTTCTTCATTAAGGAGGCTCATTAAAGATCCGTCACCACAGCCTACGTCAAGAACTCTTGTATTATTAGGTAATAAATCTGCTATTACTTTAAATTCTTTTTTCATTTTTAAATCTTTCATACATTGAGTCGATAAAACCTTTTAGTGTTTTTAAAAATTGTGGTTCATTTAGCAAAAAAGAGTCATGACCTTTATCTGTAATAATTTCAGAATAAGATACATCCGCTCCCGATGCATTTAATGCAATAACTATATCCTTATTATCTTTAGTTGTGTAAAGCCAATCTGAGGAAAATGATATAATCAAAAATTTCGTTTTTTGATTTTTAAATGCTTCTACCAAACCTCCTTTAAATTGTTTTGAAAGATCAAAATAATCCATCGCTCTGGTAATATACAATACTGAGTTAGCATCAAATCTTTCTACAAAGGCGTAGCCTTGATGTCTTAAATAGCTCTCAACTTGGAAATCAGCATTAAAACTAAATTCATAGTCTGCTTTCTCCTGTAATTTTCTTCCAAATTTTTCCTGCATACCTTTTTCTGATAGGTAGCTGATGTGACCAACCATTCTCGCTACAGCTAAACCATTTTTTGGTTGAACATTTTTTAAAACATATTGCCCATTATCCCATACAGGATCAGCCATTATTGCCTGACGTGCTAACTCGTTCAGAGCAATATTTTGAGCACTATGACTTGAACTACAAGCTATCGGGATTGCAGCAAAAGCTTTGTCAGGAAACGTTGCGCAAAATTGTAATAGTTGCATTCCTCCCATTGAACCACCAGTTGCACATAAAAGTTTTTTTATTCCAAGATGTTCAAGCAAAGACTCTTGTGCTCTAACCATATCTTTAATTGTTATTACTGGGAAATCTAAACCATAAGGTTTATTAGTATCTGGATTTATATTTCTAGGTCCTAATGACCCCATGCAACCACCAATAACGTTAGCACAGATTACAAAATATTTATTTGTATCTATTGCTTTACCAGGGCCTACTGCAGTTACCCACCAACCTTCTTTATTAGTAATAGGATTATTTCCAGTTACGAACTGATCCCCTGTTAACGCATGAAAAATAAGTATTGCATTATCTTTGTTATCACTCAATTTTCCGTAAGTTTCGTAAGCGAGAGGAAAATTCTTTATAGTTTTTCCGCAGTCCAGTTTAAGTGGTTTAGTAACATCTAATTTCTTTATATTCTCAAGTTTTATATTCATCCAAAAAAAAAGCCCAGCTAAACTGGGCATCCCCTTTTTAGCTACATTTATTATGCGCTTGCAATATGGTTAAATCAGCGCGAGTAATTTTTACTAAATCATCACAAACTTGTCAATTTTATATACGATAAAGAGCTATAGAAAAACTTAAACAATTTAGATAATACATTAATTAAATGAGATTTCCGAAACCAAATATGATAGTTGCAGAGAAATATGTAGCTGGAATGAGCTTATTCAAGAGTAAATTAGCAAAGATTAAATTATCTGCTAATGAGTCTGCTCTTGGCCCTAGCCCGAAAGCAAGAAAACAATACTTAGAAGTTTCAAAAAACTTTGCAAGATATCCCGACTCCGATGGAACCTTTTTAAGAAATACGCTAGCCAAGAAGTTTAAGGTTGATAAAAATAGAATAATCTTAGGATCAGGTTCTGATCAAATTTTTGAACTTATATGTAAATCGTTCCTAAAGAAAGGAGATGAAGTTATAGTCCCTAAGTTTAGTTTTATAATTTACCGAATTTACAGTAGAATGAATGGAGCAAAAGTTATTTATTCGAAAGAGAATAATTTCACTGTTTCAACTGATGATATACTCAAAAAAGTTACAAGAAAAACCAAAATAGTCTTCCTAGCTAACCCGAATAATCCAACTGGAACATATATTCCAAAGAAAGAATTGCTCTTTTTAAGAAAAGAACTAAGAAGTGATATCTTGTTAGTAGTGGATGATGCTTATTTTGAGTATGTAAAAAATAAAGATTATTTGTCTGGTTTAAAAACTTTTACAAATTTTAAAAATGTAGTTATGACAAGAACTTTTTCAAAAATATATGGTTTAGCAGGTCTCAGAGTGGGCTGGGGATATGGATCAAAAGAAATTATTTCAGCATTAAATAAGGTTAAGCCACCTTTTAATGTTAGCAGACCGGCTTTGTTTGCAGCTTCTGCTGCAGTAAAAGATAGTCCATGGCTGAATAAAGAAATTAACCACGTAAATAAATGGAGTAAAAAAATGTATTCTGAGTTTAAAAAAATGAGAATAGAAACAAATAAAAGTTTTACTAATTTCTTATTGGTAAAATTTGATAAAGTTAAAATAAATTCTGCTAAAGTATTTGAATTACTCGCAAAATCGGGAATACTGGTCCGTAAAATGGATGTTTATGGAATTAAAAATTCTTTACGTATAACAATTGGGACAACATCAGAAAATATTGCATTAATTAAAAAAATGAAAAAAATTTTAAATGTTCGGTAAAATAAGTATCATAGGCTGCGGATTGATTGGTTCTTCAATTCTGAGAGTAACAGAGGAAAAAAAATTAGCTCAAAAAATAAGTGTTCATGACAAGTCAAACAAAGTCATGGAATATTTAAAAAAAAATTTTACAGCTGATATTTGTTCTAATGCAACAGAGTCTGCAAAAGATGCAGACCTGATAATAATTTCTGCACCATTAAGCAGTTACAAAGAAATTTTGCTTTCTATAAAATCAAACTTAAAAGAAGGATCTATTCTTACTGATACCGGTTCCACTAAAAAAGAAGTAAACAAAATTATTAACAATTTAGGTCTAAAAAATATTAGTTGGATAGCCTCACACCCAATAGCCGGAACAGAATATAGCGGACCTACTGCAGGATTTTCAAGTTTATTTAAAAATAGATGGTGTATTCTTTCAGCTGACAAACAAGTTTCTAAAGATAAAATAGAAAATCTAGAAAAATTTTGGTCCAAATTAGGAAGTAAAGTTAAAGTCATGTCATTTGAAGACCATGATTATGTTTTGTCTTTAACAAGTCATCTTCCACATGCGGTTGCATACAGCATTGTTAGAACTGCAATTAATAATGAGGACAAATTTAAAAATGATATTATTCAATATAGCGCTGGAGGATTAAGAGATTTTACCAGAATTGCTGCTTCAGATCCTTTGATGTGGAAGGATATTTTTATTGATAACAGTGAAAATATATTGAAAGTTTTAGATAATTACTCAAAAAATCTCGATGATATTAAAAGCGCAATAAAAAATAAAGACAGTAAGAAGCTTCTAGAAATATTTTCATCAACTAAAAAAGTAAGAAAAGAAATTATTGAAGCTGGGCAGGATACTGAAAAACCTGACTTTGGAAGAAAATAATTAATAATATTTTTTTATTTCAGAATAAATTTTGTTTTCAATTTCTTTTATAAATTCATCATTTTCTTTACCAGGCATAATAGGGTCTAGAAATGAAATATGAATATCTCCTGAGAATTTCATAAAACTATTTTTAGGCCAGACTTTTCCAGTATTCAATGCGACTGGAATACAGGGCAAATTCAACGCTTTATATATCCGACCAACTCCTTTTTTAAAGGGAGGCTGTTCATCTAATTTAACCCGTGTACCTTGAGGAAATATCAAAAGTGGTCTTTTATTTTTCTCTAATCTTTCTTTTATTTTATCAAAAAAATTTAAATTTTCTTTAGTGGTAGTCTCTCTAATGATTGCTATAGAACCAATTTTTCTTAAATACCAACCAAATAAAGGTATATTTAATAGCTCTTTTTTTAAAATAAAAATTGGACCATCAAGCGGAATTTGTAATGCAAAAGTTTCAAACATTGATTGATGAGCAGCAGCGACAAAAAATTGATCAACTTTTTTTAAATTTTCTTCACCATGAAAAATTACTTTAGTATTCAATACAACTTTTAAAATTAAAACAATATATTTTGCTGATAACCATCCAAAAAAAATTGTAACTTTATTAGGAAGAACTAATGTTGGTATTGCTAAAATGAAAATTAGAACAAGTCCCAAATATAGGAAGATATTAAAAATTAAGGATTTAATAAATTGCATTAAGAATTAATCAATTTTTGTAAATTTTGTTTTTTTCTAATGTATTTAAATTTATTTTTATTGATTAAAATTTCAGCGATTAAAGGTCTTGTATTATAATTTGATGATAATGAAGAGCCATACGCACCAACATTTGTGATTGCCACAAAGTCATTCTCAATTAATTTTTGATATTTTTTATATACTCCAAATTTACAAGTGCTTTCACATATTGGCCCTACAAATTCAATTGCGCTTTTCATTTTGGATGAATTTTTTGTTATAGGAATAATTTTATGGAATGCATCGTATAAAGCTGGTCGCATAAAATCGTTCATACCTGCATCTAAAATTATAAAGTTTTTATTGAGCCCTTTTTTTATAAATTGAACTTTACTGACAAGTAAACCTGTATTTCCAATTATAGATCTACCTGGTTCAAAAATAATTTTACATTTTAGTTTTTTTGCAAAATTATTTACTAATTTTGCGTAATTATTAAGATTTATTGGCTTTTCTCTATCACTATAATTAATTCCAAAACCTCCACCTAAATCAACATATTTCAAATTTAATTTTAACTCTTTAATTAACTTATTCATTACGTTAAGCGTCTTTTTAAATGGCCCATCATGCAAGATTTGACTTCCTATATGCACACTTAACGCTTCAAGTTTTATATTTTTAAATTTATTTATCTCTCTTAGAAAAGACTTAAAATTTTTTATTGATAAACCAAATTTATTATCTGCTTTACCAGTAGATATATTTTTATGTGTTTTTGCATCGACATTAGGATTTAACCTAAAGCCTATGGAAACTTTTTTTCTTAAATTTTTTGCTAATTCGTTAATTAATTTCGCTTCACTCTCAGACTCACAGTTGATCAATAAAATTTTTTTATTAATTGCTATTTTTAACTCGTCCTCAGACTTACCAACTCCCGAAAAAACAATTTTTTTTGGTTTAATGCCTGCTTTAAGAGCCTTTAATAGTTCTCCGCCAGACACTACATCAGCTCCAGCACCAAGTTTACCTAAAATTCTTAAAATATTTGTATTGCTATTTGATTTTGCAGCAAAACATATTAAAGGATCAGTTTTTTTAAATGTTTTTACAAAATTTAAATAATTAGAAACTATTTGATTTTCAGAATAAATATAAAAGGGAGTTTTATTTTTCTTTAAAAAATTCTGAATAGATACTCGCTCCAGAAATAAATTTTTACCTACATATCTTAAATTTTGCATAAGATTATAAAATTATTTGTATATGATTAAATTTTCCTTGATACTTTGGCTCTGATTTCTTTCCACATCCAGAGAGAGTTAAAATTATTATACAAATTGATACCAATATTTTCATTTTACCTCCTTTTTATATTTTTTAATCATTGCTTTAACATTAGCAGTAGAAGTTCCTCCATAGGATTTTTTTGAGTTCATAGAATTATTTACATCAAATATTTTTAGTACATTTTTATCTAGATTTTTGTAAATTTTCATCATTTCTTGTAAAGATAACTCAGATAACAATTTATTTTTCTTTTCGGCATAATTTACTAATTTTGCTGCAACTGCATAAGAGTCTCTAAAAGTGAGTTTCTTTTCCTTTACCAAATAATCAGCAAAATCAGTAGCCGTGGTGAAACCTTCATTAGCCATTCTGAGCATATTTTTTTTATTAGGCTTTATTGAATTCACTAACTCAAGACTCAAAACCAATGAGTCATTTAAAGTATCAAATCCATCAAAAACAAGTTTTTTATCATCCTGAAGATCTTTAAAATAAGACATTGGAAGTCCCTTCATTATAGTAAGCATCGAATTTAAATTGCCATAGTTCAAACCAACTCTACCTCTGATTAATTCAGCAGGGTCAGGATTTTTCTTTTGTGGCATTATCGATGAACCAGTTAACATACTGTCATCAAATGAAATTAAATTAAATGCATTTGAATTAAAAATTATAAAATCTTCAGCTAATCTAGATAAATGCATTGCACATAAAGCAGAGGCATATAAAAAATCTACTGCAAAGTCTCTGTCTGCAACAGAATCTATTGAATTATCAGTTGGTTTCTTAAAACCAAGTTGTTTTGAAGTATAATTTCTATCTATTTTATAAGAAGTTCCAGCTAGTGCGGCTGAACCTAATGGGCACTCATCTAAAAGTTTTATATTATTTTCAAATCTTTTTTTATCTCTTTTTAACATTTCAAAGTAAGATAGAAGATAATGTGCAAATGAAATAGGTTGAGCATTCTTGAGATGTGTTAAGCCAGGCATAACAGTATCAACATTTTTCTCTGCTTTTTTGATTAAAATTTTCATTAAAGAGTTAATATTATCTATAGTTTCTTTTGACGATTTTTTAATCCATAATTTGAAATCTGTAACAACTTGATCATTTCTTGATCTGGCTGTGTGCAAAAAGCCTGCTGAAGGGCCAATCAATTCAAATAATTTTTTTTCTATATTCAAATGTATATCTTCAAATTTTTCTTGAAATTTAAACTTTCCCTTATCAATCTTTGATTTAATTTTTTTAAGACCATTGATAATTTTAGTTCCTTCTTTTTTGCCAATAATCTTTTGTTTAGCGAGCATTTTGGTATGAACAATGGACGCAGCTATATCTTGCTCATAAAGTCTATTATCAGAACTTATAGATGAGCCTATTTTTTGAAAAGAAAGTGATGTCTTTCCCTTTAGTCTATTCGCCCAAACAGTTTTATTTTTCATTTTACTATGTTATTTACAATTTAAATTAATATGAAAATTAGTAAATCTTTTAAAATCTATATTCACATAATAGTTTTATCTCTTGTTAGCCAAAATCTTACTGGAGCAGAAGATTTTTCAAAAAACGTTATTATTCATGAAAAACCTCAAATTATTAGCGAACTCAAATTTAAAGACTCAAATCTTCAAGACGTTGATTTAATCAACAAAAGAGGCAAGATCATGATAATAAATTTTTGGGCTACATGGTGTGCACCGTGTCGAAAAGAAATGCCCTCTTTAGAAAAACTAGGCACTAAGTTACCAGAAATTGAAATTTTTGCAGTGAATATGGAAAAACCAAATAATATAAAAGTAGATAAATTTTTTAAAGATATAGGAGTAAAAGATCTAAAAACCTACTACGATCCCGAATTGAGATTAGTCAAAGGGTTCAAATTAAGAGGCTTACCTACAAGCATATTAATTAATAAAGAAGGTAAAGAATTCGGAAAAGTGATTGGTGAAATCGATTTTGCTAGCGAGGAATTTATTAAACTTTTAAGAAAATATATTTAGTCTTTAAAAAAATAGGCAAGTAAAACTAAAACAATAATTGCAATAAATTGCAATAATACTCTTAACTGCATAAGTTTATTTGAATATTTTTTACTAGTACTTCCACCTTTAAATAAAGTATAAATACCCATTATTAAAACTATAGCAACTGCACCTAATAAAGTGAAACCTATAAAGTTAAATAAAAATTCTGACATTGGTATTTTATCTATATGACCTTTTCATTAAATACAATTATTTTAGAGCCACTTTCAAAAGAAAAACCAAAGAATGCAGTAATTCTTTGCCACGGTTATGGTGGAGATGGAAAAGATATTTCAATTTTAGCCAGTTATTGGAGAGCACACCTGCCAGACACTATTATAATTTGCCCAGATGCACCTGAAAAATGTGCAGCAAGCCCAACAGGTTTTCAATGGTTCGACTTAATGGATCAAACTCCTGAACAGATTTTATCAAAATCTTTTGTAGCTGAGAATAAACTTAATAAATTAATAGATGAAGTTAAGGAAAAATATAATTTGAAAGCTAATGAAATTATCATTGGAGGTTTCAGCCAGGGTTGTATGATAACTTTACAAACAGGAATAAAGAGAAAAGATACTATAAATTCTATTTTTGGATATTCTGGAAGAATTATAAGTACAGAGCATCTCTCTAAAAATATAATTTCTAGACCAAATATTATCTTGATGCATGGAGATCTTGATCAAGTTGTTCCCATAGAATCACTGCTTGAAGCTAAAGACTTTTTTGGAAAAAATAATTACGAAATTGAAACAAAAATATTTAAAAACTGTGAACATCGTATACCTACTGAAGGGTCAAGTTTGGGTCTACAATTCATTAAAAAACATTTTGAATTATAACTATTTTACTTGTTACATAATTATAACTTGATAAAATTTTTCTTATCAGTTAGCTTTAAGTATGATTATTTCTTCTGCAGATAAAGTTCCATTAGAAAAGTGTCCAGCATTAGTTCTTAATGCTGATTTTAGACCTTTAAGTTATTATCCGCTTTCTATTTGGTGCTGGCAAGATGCAGTCAAATCAGTTTTTTTAGATAGAGTGAGTATCGTTTCAAATTATAAAAGAAAAATTAGAAGTCCATCTTTCGAAATGAATTTACCAAGCGTGATAGCTTTAAAAAATTTTATTCAACCATCAAAAAATCCAAACTTCACAAGATTTAATGTTTTTTTGAGAGATAAGTTTACTTGCCAATATTGTGGAGATAAAAAAGATTTAACATTTGATCACCTTCTTCCAAAGTCCAAAGGTGGTCTAACAGATTGGAATAACGTAGTTACAGCTTGTTCAAGTTGTAATGTAAAAAAAGGAGGTAAGCTTTATAGAGATTGTGATTTGAAATTAGCCAACAAACCTTACGCTCCTACTGTTGAAGACCTACACAGAAATGGTAGAAACTTCCCACCTAATTTTTTACACGAAAGCTGGATGGATTATCTATATTGGGATATCGAATTAGAACCGTAATTAAATTTTTTCAGAAATTGTAATAGCTATTCTTGATGAAGTTTTGATAACTTTATCTAATACACCAAATAAACCTTTTTTCGTTGCTCCATTATCATAAGCCATATCTTTGTGATCAAGTTCATCTTGTCTAAACTTCATAATTTTCTTTTTTAACTCTTCCTCATCTTTACCAAGTTTGTAAGTTTGATCTTTGTAATGGCCATCGATTACTTCTTCAACTGAAGCTGTACATAACATAGCCGCTTTTTCACCGAGCATAGCAGTTCCAAAACCTAGAGTTACTCCCATTAAGTCCCAGAGAGGCAAAAGTTTAGTTGGCTGTATATTTCTCTTTCTAATTTCGTTATCAAAGTACTCGTAATGCTCTCTTTCGTGCTCTTTCATTTCTTCAATCTTTCTTTTTAAAGAAGCATTTTGTTTGAAGGTTTTTAGAGCAAGTAGCTGGCCTTCGTAAATTTTAATAGCACCACGTTCTCCAGCATGATCTACTCTTATAATCTCTTCTAAAGTTTTTTTATTAGTTTTTTCCATAATTCTTTATTACTTTGATCATAATACCACTTAACAATATCGAAATAACTGTATTTATTGTAGCAAGAGAAAGTCCAAAAAACCTAAAAGTTACGTCCTTACAGCTTATTGGAGTTTTATTTTGAAGTTGTTTTAATAAATCTTCTTTAGACATGTTTACATTAGACGAACCCAAATCGCACACCAAAGACTCACTAAAAAATCCTTGTTCGATCCCCACATGGTAAAAAGAAACTACAGAACCAAAAATAAAAAATAATAGCACAATACTAGCAATTAATTTTTCAAATTTATTAATTATAAATATTAACGAAATAAGTATTAAAGACGCTAAATAAGGAATTCTCTCAATTAGGCACAAATTACAAGGTTCATGTCCTAATATGTATTGAATGAAATAAGCTATAGCCAAAGATAAAAAACTAAAAGCTAAAATACTGTTTAAAATAAACTTATTGTTACTCAACATTAGGTGAAAATTATATAAAGGACGACGGCTAAAATCACAATAAAAATTCCAGTTAAAGTAAACCATAGCGCACCTTTTTTTTCGATGAAATCACCAAATTTTTTCCCAAAAAGAAATGTTAAATAAGAAACTAAGAAAAATCTTAGTCCTCTGGTAAATAAACATATAAAGAAAAATACTGGAAGATTATAGGCGATCACTCCACTGGTAATAGTAAAAACTTTAAAAGGAAGTGGGGTAAAGCCAGCTAAAAACATAATTCCAAGCCATGCTAAAAAACCACCTTTTGTAGACATCTTATCTTGCATCTCAAAAACTTTTTCCTCGTAACCATAAAATTCAATAATGACCATCGATGCATCTAAAAAGAAAACTCCTAGCATGTATCCAAACAACCCTCCTAAAACAGAGCCCGTTGTAGCTATAAAAAATATCTTAAGATAATCCTCTCTCTTTGCCACTACCATTGGAACAATCATTAAATCAGGCGGAACTGGGAAAAAGAAACTTTCGATAAATGCTACAAAACCTAATAAAGGCTTTGAAAATTTATGTCTAGCAAGCTCAACACATCTATCGTATAATTTTTTTAAGATCATGAATTTAAAATGCACAATCCTCAGGTATCTGGCAAGTCTAATATTATCTACAGTCGCTATTTATTCAATCGTTATAGTTGCAGGAATGTTTGGTGCTGATTACGGTTTCTCGCCGGAAGGGACGTTTATTATTTGGATTTTGATGGCTATTTTAATTAATCAAAGCGTAACGTGGAAAAAATAAATGTCTAAGCCAGTAGATCTAAAAACTGTAAAAATTTTCGAGCCTTTAAAAAAAAAACCGTCTTTTGAAAACAAAATTTTTAATACATTAAATTCTGACCAAGTTTACGACGTCTTATCTAAAAATTCTAATGAAACAGTATCTTTGTGGTTCAAGTTACAGCAATCATGGTGCAATAATGCTTATAGTACCTTTAAAGATTACGATAGTTATTTAATTTTAGTTTATTTAGTAAATCAAGTATTTCAAAAATATTCAGATCGTTTTCAATATCTTTCATTTCAGGAATTTTATGAAAAAAACGAATTAAATATTGATAAGATTAACCTAATTGAGATTTCAAAAGAGCTTAATATTCCTAAAGAAACAATAAGAAGAAAAGTTAATTTTTTGCAAAGTCAAAATATAATTTTTAGAAAAGGGAAAACTATTATTTTTAATAACTCAATAAATCGAGTGCAAAAACCATCTAATTCAAAAATAATGATGGCGAATTTCCTAGAAAAAACCAGCACCATCCTTGGGAAAGAAGACTGGTTTGGAAGATCATTCACAAAAGAAGAAATTGAGAAATTTATAGACACTTACTTTACTATATGTTGGCAACATTGGCTAAGGCTTCAGATTCCCTTTTTAGTAAGACACAGAACTTTTTTTGGTGATTTAGAAACGTGGAATGTTTGGGGTGCTATTGGTATCTCACAATTTACCGATTATTCAAAACAAGTAAAAGGCAGAGTTGTTGAAGATCCGAGAACTTACGCTGACTTATATTTGCATCTTTTAAGGCATACTCCCAAAAATGGAATAAACGCCTCTTCTATTTCAGAAATTTCAAAAATACCAAGAGCCACAGTCATTAGAAAATTAAAGTATCTTACAAAAGAAAAGTTAGTAACGAAAAATAAAAAGCTAGAATATATACTTTTACCATCTCCCAAAAATATCAAATCTTTTGAAGAAAACTACATGCATAATCAAAAGCATAAAGCTGTTTTCGTAACTACAATTTTCGACCTCATGAAAAACTCTCCCTTTAAAGTAGAATAGGAACTTATAAAATTATGGAAATCGTAACTACAATTGCACCCGTATGCCTTGCCATAATAATGTTCGGTTTAGGTCTTGGCTTAACGATAGGGGATTTTACAAGGGTCTTAAAAAATCCAAGAGACTTCCTAGTAGGTTTTTTTTGTCAGGTTATTTTGCTTCCAATAATTGCTTTTATTTTAATTAATATTATTTCACTTCCACTAGAAATAGCTTTAGGAGTTATGGTAATAGCTGCAGCACCAGGAGGAGTAACCTCAAATATTCTTACTAAGTTTGCCGATGGAGATGTTGCTCTATCAGTCAGTTTGACAGCGATTGTCAGTTTATTAAGTATTTTGATTGTTCCATTTATAGTCTTTAATTCAGCTGCATTTTTAGGGATTGAAACAGCAAAAAATATATCAATGCTTAATATAGCATTGAAAATGTTTTTTGTAGTAACTGTTCCTGTTATTTTTGGAATGATTGTTAGAAGTCTAATGACTAATTTTATTATTTCTAAAACACTTATTATCCAAAGATTATCAGTAATTTTATTCTTAATAGTATTTATTGCAATTTGGGTAGAGGAATGGGACAGAATTATTTCTTACATTGCCAGAGCAGGTTTAATAGCTTTCATTTTGAATATGACTATGATTTTTGTTGGATATTATATTGCAAAATTCTGGACATCAGGAATTGCGCAAAGAAAATGCATTTCATTGGAATGTGGCTTACAAAACGGAACTTTAGCAGTGTTTGTTACAACACAATTATTTGATGACATTGTGTTTATGGTACCAACAGCGGCCTATGCATTAATTATGTTTTGCACCTCAATTATTTTTGTTCTCATAGTAAGAAAAATCAATTAGATTATCCTGAAAAAGGGCGAATGGTGGAACTGGTAGACGCGCCGGACTCAAAATCCGGTGGTAGCAATACCTTGAGAGTTCGAGTCTCTCTTCGCCCACCAAGTTATGGATATAAGTAAATTAAATAGCTTAGTTGAACTTTACTTTAAAAAGACAGAAGAAGTTGAGGGTAAAATACCATTTCTAAAATGGCTTAAACCTGACAAACGAACTTATAATTGGGAAGATGTAACTGAAAGAATTTATAAACTTACCGCAAAAATTAAATCGTTAATAAAACAAGGTGATAGATGCTTAATACTTTCTGAAAATAGACCATATTGGTTAATGACCGATATCGCTATCATGAATGCAGGCGGTATTTCAGTTCCTATTTTTACAACTTATTCAGCAAACGATTATGAATATATTTTAAATGATTGTAAGCCCTCATTGATATTTGTATCAAATCAAGATCAATTCAATAAAATTAAAAATTTTATCAATAGCGATGTAAAGAAAATAATATCTTTTGAAGAAATAGATAATGACAGTTTATTAATTAAAGAAATATTAAATGAAGAAACTAATGAAAAAATAGTTAATAAAGATTTAAAACGGAATATGCCTGCTTGTATAATTTATACATCAGGCACTTCTGGAAATCCTAAAGGAGTTGTCTTAAGTCATGGCGGTATTTTATCTAACTGTGAAGGCGCAGTTGAATTATTAGAAATTTTAACTAAAAAAAAAGATCCAGTATTTTTAACTTGGTTACCTTTATCTCATTCTTATGAGCACACAGTTCAATTTATTCAAATTATAGTTGGAGCAAAAGTTTTTTACGCTGAAAGTTTGGAAAAACTGATTTCTAATATGGGAGTTGCAAAACCTACAATCATGACAGCCGTTCCTAGATTTTATCAAAATCTTTTTACAAAAATAAATATGAATTTTGAGAAGCAATCTGGGTTAAAAAGAAAACTAATAAATCAGACTTTAAATTTAGGTAAAAAAATACTTAAAAAAGAAGAATTGAAATTTAGTGAAAAAATCACAAATTTTCTATGTGAAAAATTAGTTAGAAAAAAAATCAGAAACCAGTTTGGTGGAAATCTTCAAGCCTTCGTGTCCGGGGGAGGAGCTTTAGATCAAAATATTGGAGAGTTTTTAAACGCAGTTGGTTTACCCACACTACAAGGATATGGCTTAACCGAAGCCTCTCCAGTTGTAAGCTGTAATTTACCGGATTTAGTTAAAGTCGAATCGGTAGGACCTCCTTTTAGGACAAATAAAGTCAGAATAGCAGAAGATGGGGAAATTCTTATTAAAGGTGAGAACGTAATGTTAGGATATTGGAATTTAAAAGAGGAGACAGAAAAAGTAATTAAAGATGGATGGCTTCATACTGGTGACATAGGTGAATTTGATGAAAATGATTATTTAAAAATTACTGATAGAAAAAAAGATATTATTGTTAACTTAGGTGGAGATAATATTTCACCGAGTAAGATAGAAAATATTTTATGTTTAAATGAAAATATTAAACAATCTTTTGTTTATGGAGATAAAAAAAATTATTTAGTTGCGTTAGTAGTAAGTGAAAAAGAAGTTAATAAAGAAAAAATTAAACTTATAATTGAAAATATAAACGAAAATTTAAATTTAATAGAAAAAATTAAAAAATTTGTCTTAATTAATGAAGAATTTACAATTGAAAACGGAATGTTAACACCAACTTTAAAGTTAAAAAGAAAAGAAATAATTAAAAATTATAAACAACAACTGGAAAATCTTTATTAAAAATTAAATTAAAACTTATTTTATTTGCTTAAAAAAACATTGATATTACTAACTTTTTTAAATTATTAAAAGAATATTAAAAATAATTAAAAAAATTTAATTTTGATTCACTTTTGTAAAATAATTTATGTTTGACATGAATTCTTAATTAATTAATGTATTTATTAACAAACGAATCATTAAGATTTGTTTAAAACAAGGGAGAAAAGATGGCTAAAAGAAGAAAAAAAGCTAAAAAGAAAACTAAAAAGAAAGCAAAAAAGAGAAGAAGAAGAAGATAGTTTTCTATTTAATTAAGCGCCCTTTTTACAATTATTCTAATTTTAAAGAGGGCGTTTTTTTATTGTGCATCTTCTGAGATTTTTGCTCTTCCTAAAGCTTTATCCATTTTCTTTTGAACTTCTTCAGGTGAAACCTTTAAGACTGCCTCAAATTCAGACTTAAGTCTATCATAAGCTTTTTCAAATAATTGTCTTTCAGAATAAGACTGATCCGCAATAATGTCGGTATTTTTATTAAGATCCTTTACAACTTCTGCTAATTCGTAAATTTTTCCTGAATTTATTTTTTGATCATACTCTTGAGCCCTTCTACTCCACATAGTTCTTTTAATTTTTGGTTTTGTTTTTAAAATTGATATACACTTATTTATCTGATTGATTGTTGAAATTGGTCTAAGTTTCGATTGCTGATTAATTGGAACAGTCAAAGTTAACTTTTCTTTTTCAACAAGAATTTTATAAAATTGAATATCTATTTCACCTATCGTAGCTTTTTCTACTGCGGTAATTTTACCAACTCCATGTTTCGGATAAACAACAAAATCTTTTAAATTATAGATCCTTTTTTCAGTTGGTTGTTTTTTAATTTTTTTTATCTCTGGTTTATCCTCTTGACCTGATACTGAGCTCTTTTTTTCCGTAGTTTTTAAAACTGGTTTTATTTTTAAATTTTTAGCTCTTTTAGTTTTTTTCGTTTTTTTTATTGTTTTTGTTTTTTTCTTTTTTGCCATTCTATCTATTTTCCAGGTTTCTCAGAAAAATGTTTACTATATTTATCTTTTACATTTCTGAATTTTTCATGGTCTTTCATAGGATCTTTTTTTTTCGAAATATTAGGCCATTTTGCAGAAAACTTTTTATTTAGCAACAACCATTTTTCTTTATCTTCAACTGAATCATCCGTATCAGCCTTTATAGCATCTATTGGGCACTCGGGCTCACATACCCCACAGTCGATGCATTCATCAGGATTTATAACAAGCATATTTTCACCTTCATAAAAACAATCAACTGGACAAACTTCTACACAATCAGTGAGTTTACATTTTATACATTCATCTTTAACAATATAAGTCATTTTGTTTGAAGTAATTTTAATTTTATTTCTGCGCATTCTTTATCCGGAAAATAAATCAGACCACAAATTCTTCGCATG
Source organism: uncultured Pelagibacteraceae bacterium (assembly GCA_902557775.1). Classification (GTDB taxonomy): domain Bacteria; phylum Pseudomonadota; class Alphaproteobacteria; order Pelagibacterales; family Pelagibacteraceae; genus Pelagilacustribacter. The sequence goes on along the minus strand of CACEBD010000001.1, from coordinate 37,177 downwards.
AGATTAGATTCATATTGATCTACCGAATTATCTGAAATGATTACTTTCCACAGATGTTCAACTATGTTCTTTTTTATATCTAGTGAGTTTTTTTTTATAATATTAGTATAATTTAATAATTGATTTGAATTTTTTTCAATATCTTCTGCTTTTTTTAAAATCTCATCAGCATTAACGTCTTCTAAATAAGATTTTATAAACTGTAAAATTAAATCTTTTTCGTGCTTAGTATAAATTTCATCTATAAGTGCTGCATGTACTAATAGTGCAGATATTCCAATTACACTCTCTTTATCTAAATTATTCATTTTATATTTAAAGAAAGAAGTTTATTAAATGGATTTTCTTTTTTGTCAAATCGTATTATTTTCTTCTTTTGCTTTCGTTCTCCCTTAAAAATGTAAGTATCTGCAGCTTTATCTTTTTTGTAGTCCATGTAATTCATTAATTTATAAAAATTTTCTTTAGAACAACCTAATAAATTCATCATTTCTGAATTTACTGTAAATTTTCTATCTTTAGTGTTTTCTATAATTTTGAGAAATAATTTCTCTAAAATATCGATTCTAACAAAAAAATTTTGGAATTTTTCAAAACCACATAATAATAGAAAATTTTTGTCAAATATTGAATTAGTTAAAAAATTTAAACCTGATTTAGGAATTTCATTTTCATCAGAAAGGTTATTAAATAACTTCCATAAACTGATCCTAAATTCAACAGCTTTAGGTTTTAACATTTTTGGTAGATAAATATGATATCGTCCTATTTTTATTCCCATGCCCCATAATTTTTTTCTTTCTTCAGCTGGAATTAATTTTACTATTTTATCAACAATGTTTCTTTTAATTACGCCATTATTCTCATAAAGCTGAAATACTAAACCTCTAAGATATTGATTGTTTATTTTATGTTTAGTTAAATTAATAAGGTCACCTAATAATTCACTAATATACTCATCAAGCCATTTTTTTAAATAATTTATTAATTTCATTTTTGACTCTTCATTGAGAGAGTCATCTGCAATTATTTCTATTTCAGGACTTAAATAATCGTTCCCTTTTTTTAATCTTGCTATTGGACTATCTTTCCAGATTATTTTGTTTTCATTGCTTACATTAAGAGCTTTATCCTCAAGTATTTTATCAACTCTTTGCACTAGCTCTTTTTCAACGCCTTTCCTAGCAGCCTTTTTTATTGATTTAATGTCGGTATCTAATGTTTTAGAAGTTACCTCTATTAAAAACTTTAATCCTTTTAATTCTCCGATTAACTGTCCATCAATATAAATTTTATTTTCATCATTAATTTCTGTATTTAGGACGAGGTCTTGTTTTAAGCTTCTTGAAAGAATACTTATTTTTTTATCAATAAAGCTTTTTGTTAACTCATCGTGTAACTTATCAGACAATTTGTCTTCTATGCTTTTTGTAAGTTGCACCCAATAATCTGAGTTTTCCACCCAATTTTTTTTATTAGCAACATATGACCAAGTTCTAACATTAGACAATCTATGAGAAAGCAAATCCACATTTCCATGATCTTTCTCGAGCCCCTTTAGTTGTTCTTTCATAAAAGAGCTTGGTATTTTATTTTTCCTAGTAGTTAAAAATTGAAAAACCTTGTCGATAACATTTATATGTTGCCCATAAGCTTTTTTTTCAAAATCTGGTATTTGACAACATTCCCAAAGCAACTCTAAATTTTTATGGTAAATTATATTATTTGTACCTTTTTTTAGAAAAAATCTAAGCACACTTTCATCTAGCGAGTCATTCGTTCTTAAAAGATTTTTTTGATTTGGTTTGAGCTCGAGAGAAGAAATTAATTTTTCTGGACTAGTAAAGTTTAAGTGTGAATTTCTCCAGAAAATCGTTTTTGTAATTGGCAATTGATGTTTTTCAATTTTTTCTATCTCATCTGAATTAAGAGTCTCACAATCACCAGTTGTTCCAAAACCCCCATCATTTTTAAATCTACCTGCTCTACCTGCAATTTGAGACATTTCAATAAGGTTTAATCTTCTTGTTTTTTTTCCATCAAATTTTTTTAAATTTGAAAAATAAATTTCGTTTATATCCATATTAAGCCCCATGCCTATAGCATCGGTAGCAATTAGATAATCAACATCTCCTGATTGATATAGACCTACTTGTGAATTTCTTGTTTTGGGACTTAAAGATCCCATAATAACTGCAGCACCACCTTTTTGCCTTCGTACTAGCTCTGCAATTGCATAAACTTCTTCAATTGAAAAAGCTATAATTGCAACTTTTCTCTCTAATCTTGAAATTTTTTTAATACCTGAGTAACTTAGTTTTGAAAATCTATCTTTTTTTTCAAATTCTACATTACCAACTAATTCTGAAACAATATTTTCCATAATTTGTGAACCTAAAAACATCGTAAGTTTTTTACCGCGTGACTCTAAAAGCCTTTCAGTAAAAATGTGACCTCTTTCTCTGTCCGCACACATTTGAATTTCATCAATGGCTACAAAATCAACTTCTTTATTTTTTGGCATAGACTCCACTGTGCAGATAAAATAATCAGCAGTGCTTGGAATAATTTTTTCCTCACCTGTAATTAATGCTACTTTTTCAACTCCCACTTTATCAACGCATTTGTCATATATTTCTCTAGCAAGCAGTCTAAGAGGTAATCCAAAAATACCAGTTTTAAACTTAAGCATTTTTTCTATTGCAACATGAGTTTTGCCTGTATTAGTCGGTCCAAGTAACGCGATTATTTTTTCAGATTGATTATTCATTTTTTTGTGCTAGCAAATTTATTTTATACTATATGTAGATCACTTTTGAGAACAAAATGTGATTAAAACATGACCGAATCGATTTGTCAAATGTTCCTACTTTTAAACAATTGATTTGACTTCCAATAGGTAGTCCCCGTATAGATAATTCAAAGTTAAAATGTCATCTAAAGTAAAAAAAAATATTTTAAAATTAAAAGAGTCCTCAACTTTAGCGATTAATGAAAAATCAAAAGAATTGATTAAGTCTGGTAAAAAAATTTATAGATTTGGTTTTGGCCAATCACCATTTCAAATTCCAGAAAGAGTTGTAGATACGCTAAAACTTAATGCTCATAAAAAAGAGTACTTACCTATACAAGGTTTACCCGAATTAAGAGAAAAAATTTCTAATCATTTATTTAAAAATACAGGTGTAAGATATTCTAAAGAAAATATTCTAATTACTCCTGGATCTAAAGAAGCTATGTTGTTAATGCACGTTACATTTAATGGAGAAATTTTAACTCCAGCTCCAAGCTGGGTGTCCTATGAACCACAAGCACAAATTGGTTCAAATAAAGTTCATTGGCTAGAAACTTCTAGAGTGAACAACTGGTTTCCAACATCAAGTGAACTTGAAAAGAAATTAAAGAAAATTGGAAAAAATAAAAATATTATTTTAATTTTAAACTCACCGAATAACCCCTCTGGTGCAATCTGTAAAAATTTGAAAGAATTAGCTCAAGTAGCTAAAAAATATAAACTAATAATTTTATCAGATGAAATATATACAGATCTCTCATTTGATAATAGTTACAACTCTATCTCCAAATTTTACCCAGAAGCTACATTCATCAGTGGAGGATTAAGCAAGTGGTGTGGCGCAGGAGGTTGGAGACTTGGTTTTTTAGCAGTCCCTAATGGATCAAAACAATTTATGAATAGTTTAAAATCATTAGCAAGTGAGTCATATTCAACTGTAAATACACCGACCCAGTTTGCTGCGGTTGAAGCTTATGAGGGTGACTATGAGCGGTACAAACTAAAAGTAAGATCTATACTTAATTCAGTTGGAAACTATGTTTATAATAATCTTAAATCAAATAAAGTTTTAATAAATCCACCTCAAGGAGCTTTTTATTTAATGCCTGAATTTAAAAATAAAAAATTTAAAACTTCTTCAAAATTATGTGAAGCAATTTTAAATGAGACTGGAGTTGCTATGTTGCCAGGCTCAGATTTTGGTTTTAAACCTAATAAAATGTTAACAAGACTAAGTTATACAGATTTTGATGGAACTCAATTCTTTGAAAATGTTACAGACTATAAAACTATTAGTGATGAAATGGTCAAAAGGTATGCCCCAAATGTAGTTGAAGGTACTTCCAAGCTATCAAATTGGGCCAAAAATTTATAAGAATCTCTTTGACCTCTTACTGATAACGTAGTTAAATTAATAATTATAACAAGAGGAGTACACATGAAAAAAATGATGTCATTGATTTCAGCGGTACTAGTAATGTTTGCTTTTTCAAGCCCCATTACATCAATCGCTAAATCAGCAGAGTTCTTTACAATAGGAACAGGCGGACCTACAGGAGTATATTTCCAAACAGGTAACGCAATTTGTAAAATGTTACATAAATCAGCAATTAGTGCTGACCACGGTAGAAAAAAAGGTACAGCTAAAGCTTACAGATGTACTGCACCTTCAACAGGTGGATCAAACTACAATATTGGACAAATCAAAGATGGTGAGTTTCAATTTGGTGTTGCTCAGTCAGACTGGCAGTATCATGCTTACAATGGTTCAAGCAAATGGGAAGGAAAACAGTTCAGTGACTTAAGAGCTGTATTTTCTGTTCATAATGAACCTTTCCAAATTTGGGCAAGTAAAAAATCTGGAATTAAGAATTTTAAAGGCCTAAAAGGAAAAACAGTAAACATCGGTAACCCTGGTTCTGGTCAAAGAGGAACAATGGAAGAATTAATGAAAGCTATGGGAGCTGATATGAGTATGTTCAAAGCAACTACTGAACTTACTTCTTCTGAACAAGTAAAAGCTCTTTGTGACGGTAAAATAGATGCATTTGGGTATTCAGTAGGATTTCCAAATGGCGCTATGGAGCAAGCAGCTACTTGCAAAGCAAAAGCTAGCCCAATTAATTTAACAGGTGCACCAGTTCAAGGTTTAATTGATGGAGCGGACTACTATGCTAAAGCAGTTATTCCTAAAGGAACTTACTCAAATCAGAAAAAAGACGCTACAACATTTGGTGTAAAAGCTACTGTTGTAACAAGTGCTAATGTTTCTGAAGAGCTTGTATACTTAGTTACAAAAGCGGTGATGGAAAACTTTGATGATTTCAGAGCTCAACACCCTGCTTTTGGACCACTGGAAAAGAAAAACATGATAGCTGATGGTTTATCGGCTCCGTTACATCCAGGCGCAATTAAGTACTACAAAGAAGCTGGATTAATGTAATCTATCTTTTAAGTTTTATTAAAAAAGGCCCAATATTTTTTGGGCCTTTTTTTTTAGAATAAGGTATCTTAGCTAAAATGAATCAAAACATTCAAAGTAAGATTAAAGATAAAATTCAAGAAGATATTTCTCCAACTCGAAACTTATCAGGTATTCACTTAAAAATAGTTTTTGGAATTGCAATTCTTTGGACTTTTTTTCAACTTTGGTATGCTTCACCATTTCCTTTTTGGTTTAATTTTGGAATGTTTAAAGGATTACCTGCTAGAGCAATTCATTTAGGTTTTGCCTTAACCTTAGCTTTTTTAATTTTCCCAGCAGTTAGGGGAAAAAAAATTTCAGTAATTGATATTATTATCAGTATTACCGGGGCATTAAGTTGTTTATACATTTATTTTTTTTATGACGATTTAGTAAATAGAGGCGGTATCCTTTTAGTAAAAGATATATTTGGTTTTAAAGTCCCAGTTGAGCTTATAATTGGGGCCATAGGTATATTGATTTTGTTAGAAGCAACTAGACGTGCTATTGGTTTACCTTTAGTTATAATCGCTATTTGTTTTCTATTATTTTCTTATTTTGGAAAATATGCTCCTGATATTATTTCTCATGGCGGACTTTCTGTTAAAAGATTAGTAGGATTTCAATGGTTTGATCAAGAGGCAATTTTTGGAATTCCGATAGGAGTTTCAGTTGATTTCATATTCTTATTCGTACTCTTTGGAGCATTGTTAGAAACTGCTGGTGGAGGAAAGTATTTTTTAGATTTAGCTTTTGCAATGGTTGGAAAAATGCGAGGAGGCCCAGCTAAAGCGGCAATATTAGGATCTGGAATGACTGGTATGATTTCAGGTTCTTCAATAGCAAATACTGTAACAACGGGAACTTTTACAATTCCAATAATGAAAAAAACAGGTTTCTCTCAAGAGAAAGCGGGAGCTATTGAAGTATCTTCTTCAGTCAATGGTCAGATAATGCCACCGGTTATGGGTGCCGCTGCTTTTGTAATGGCAAGCTTTATTGGAGTTACTTATTTTGAAGTAGTTAAACATGCTTTTTTACCAGCTATCATTTCATACATTGCTTTATTTTACATCTCTCATTTAGAAGCCCTAAAATTGGGATTAAAGGGAATGGATGATGCCGATGTTCCTCACTTAAAGAAAACTTTTTTATCTGGTTTACATTTTTTGATACCTATTTTTGTTTTAATCTTTTTACTTGTTTATATGAGATATACAGCGGGCTTTTCTATCTTTTACGCAACGTTATCTTTAGTATTAGTAAACTTAGTAAGCCGTATTTTTAAAAATCCAGATTTTAAAACTGGTTTAATTGACTGGTATAATCAAACAATAGTTGGTCTTCAAAAAGGTGCGATTAACATGGTGGGGGTAGGTATCGCGATCGCTACAGCAGGGATAATTGTTGGCGCAGTGGGTTCTACAGGTCTAAGTACTAATTTAATCATAGTGATTGAGACGATAGCAAGAGATAATGTAATTATATTAATTTTATTAACTATTATACTTTGCTTGTTACTTGGTATGGGTCTTCCTACAACTGCAAACTATGTAGTAGTGGCCTCCCTAATGGCTACAGTTTTAGTTGATGTTGGTAATGCGTCTGGGTTTATCTTTCCATTAATCGCAGTGCATTTATTCGTATTTTATTTTGGATTGATGGCAGATGTTACACCACCAGTTGGTTTAGCATCTTATGCAGCAGCTGCAATTTCTGGTGGCGATCCTTTAAGAACGGGACTCCAAGCTATTTGGTATAGTTTAAGAACTGGAATTTTACCAATAGTCTTTTTGTTTAATCACGAGCTTCTTTTAATTGGGGTAGATAGTATATGGCAAGCTTTATTAGTTATAGTAACTTCATTGATTGGAATTTTAGTTTTTACTGCCGCTACTCAACAATGGTTTATAAATAGGCTAAGATGGTATGAAATCATAGCGTTTTTAATAATATCTTTATCTTTTCTAGCTCCAGATTATGTTTTAGGTAAATTCTATCCTAAATTCAATGAGCAAAAACTTTCGGCGCAAAGCATTCAAAATTTATCTTTTGACCCTTCAAAAGAAGTTCATATTAAAGTCACACGAGTTACTGAATATGGAGAAAGGTATAAATTGTTTGTTATCGATAAAGGTAAATTTGAAAATAATTATAACCTTGAAGAATACGGCGTAACATTAGTCGACCAGAATGATCAATTAACAGTTGATAAATTAAACTGGAAAGGGGAAGCAAAAAAATCTGGTATTCAAATGGGTGATATTATTAGTAATTTTAAAATTGAAAATCCAGAAAGACCTAATAAAGCAATAGTATATCCTTTTGCATTATTATTTCTATTAGTTATTGGATATTTAAATTATAGAAACAAGTCTTCTCCAGCAACATAAAAGCGCAGTGCTTTTATCAAAAAATCTATTTAAATAATAAATATGAGAATTTTTTTTAAAGCTTTAATTTTAAGTATATTCCTAAATGCGATTAGTTTTGCTGAAGTTAATTTTCAGCAAAAAAAATTCTATTACGAAAATCTGGTTAAAAATTGGTCTAAAATATTTCCAGACAGTAACAGGAATGCTGCAGGTCCAAGGTTTTTCAAATATTTAATAGATCAAGACTTAACTTATGAAGAGTTTAAAGAATATAATAAATTTTATTGCCCTGTTTCAGGTTCTTTAATCAATCCAGGAGAAAAACCTGATTATATCTATGTTAAGGAGTTAAGAACACAAAAAAATATTTGTGGTGAGCTTTATAGATGTTGTTGGCCTTGTTCCTGTGATCTAATGAATTATACAAAAGTTAAAAAAATTAAACACAAGTTTAAAGATGGTCTTAAAAAAATTGATGTTTTACTCATTAACAATCCTTGTTCAAAAAAAGATTTTCCTGTGGAAGTAAATAGAAATTATTTTTGTAAAAATCAAAGACTAAATGATGACGAAGTATTTGTAGTCGACGGTAAGCTTGTGATAGGTCTTTTCTATGAAGCCAAAAAATGTCAAAAAGCCGATATCAAAAAGATAGAAGCCAATGAAATTACAGGTAGATTTTGCGCTTTTAAAAATGATATTCCGCTAGAAGAAATGAATATTGGTATGGGTGATATTTTTATTAGGATGGCGAGATAGTCAGTTTGCTTTGTTTAAAAATATAAGTCTTCCCTGTTTCTTTTATTTTATAATTATTTGTTTTCCCGTTTGTCCATTTAATTTGTACTTCAAAGTCTTTTTCACCATTTCTAATTCCATAATGGGCAACAGGTTCCATTTGGCACAGATATCCTGAACCAGAGTCTATGGTTTTAGAATGTTTTCTTAAATTAGATTTTAGTGTCACCGTTGCACCTCTAGCCGGAGCTCCATTTTTATTCAAAGCTTTTATTCTTAAATAATTTTTATCTTTTTTTACGTTTGCTTTGTAAAGTGTAAGTATTTGATTTCCTGTTTCTCCGTGAGCAATCAATAATTCTAGAATTCCGTCTTTATCAATATCCGCTACAGCAGCACCAGTTCCAAGACCATTTGCTTCAGAGTTAGAAGTGATATCTATTTCCTCTAATTTTGCATTTTCCTTAATTTTAAATAATTTATTTGCTTCGCCGATATTATTAAGAAATATTTCATCATATCCATCATTATCAAAATCAGCTGTGATAACTGTTCGAATTTTAGACGGCCTTTTAAAATTGCTATCGGCAATATCTTTAAAAGAATTTTCTTCCTTTATAAAAATACGATGTTCTCCATCCCAATTTCCACTAACAATATCTAATTGACCTCTGTATAAAATATCACTTAACGCAGTACCTCTTCCATTTTCATAAGGGTCTAAAACATTGTACCCGGATGCTACATCATAAAAAGTACCATCAACGTTTTTGTACAAAAAGTTAACACCTCTTTCATTAGCTGCAAAAATATCAATATTGTTTGATAATATATGTCCAGCAACGACTGCTCTTCCTCCAGTTATTTTATCCAACCCAAACTCTGCTGCCCTATCTTTTATTCTTCCCTTAAACTTTTCATAAAATCTCGTTGGACCACCATAATTAGCAACATAAATACCATATTTGCCATTTCCTTTTCTATCTACACAAACAACGGAGCGACCTGCTGTGAAGTTTAAATCTATTTGATTTTTCTTTTGTTCAAAAATATCAAAGAATTTTTTATTTTTAAGATCTATTAATCGGTCGGAATATTTCTTTTCACCGCTATAAGTATCAGTATTTAAAAAATAAATCTCTTCGTACCCATCTGAGTCGATATCGCAAGCAGCTACACCAATGGTAAAACTTCTTTTATCTGTAAACTTAGCATCATTTACAATATTTATTAGTTTATTATTTTTGTATGACAAAGCTAAATTTTCACTTCCAAAACCAGCTACTAAAAATTCATAAGTGCCATCATTATTAACATCAGCTACAGAAATACCATATCTAAGACTTTCATAGTTATTTTCTATTAAATCAGTAATGTTATTAAAAAAATTAGCCCATGCACTTTTTATTGAAATAAAAATAAGTAATATCGAAACGAAGACAGTTTTTAATTTCATTAAATACTACTGTAGTATTTTCCAAGTTCCACTTGCAGAGGCTACTATGTCGCTTGAATTAGAAATTTCACAAGAAATAAAAATTAGTGTTTTAGTTTTTTTTAATATTTTCACTTTCCCAATAAGTTTATCGCCAAGTTGGCCTACTGAGATAAATTTCATATCTAAATTAATTGTTACACATCTCTTGTCCCCGGCAACTTTATGTGCAGCAGTCCCCATACCAGTATCAGCAATAGTAGAGAGGAACCCACCATGTGCAATTTTACCAGTGTTTAAATGAATTTCTTTGACCTCTACTGTAAACTCATATTGAGTTTCGCTAATTTTTTTTAGCTCTAACCCGCCGAGATGTTTCATAAATCCTTTATTAGATTCGTCCATAATTTTTTTTACCATAAATTGGTATTAATTGTGAAAATATTACTGCTAATAAAATAATCATTATTCCAAACACTTTTATTTCACTTAAAAACTGATTTAAAAGTATCCATCCAAAAATTGAAGCAAACACTCCCTCAAGAGAAAATATAATTGCTACAGATGCAGGAGATAAAACTCTTTGAGCATATGCTTGAAGCATAAAAGCAACTCCACTAGATAAAATTCCAGCGTAAAGTAATTCTGTAATTTCTTTTGAAATTAAATTGATTGTCACTGTCTCAAAAGTTAAAGCAGGGAAAGAACAAAATATACCTGCAACTAAACATTGAAAAGTTGCAATTGCTATTGGAAAATTAAAAATTTTCAAAACTTTATAAATAAAGATTATGTGAAAAGCCCAAAAAAACGCTCCTATGATGACTAGCATATCACCAAATCTTACATCATAATTTTTAATTTCACTTAAAAGCAATCCACCTATTAAACAAAGCGTAACGGAAGGCCAAATAGATGGGTGAATTTTTATTGAAAAAATAAAATACGAAATCAACGGGACTATGACAACATAAAGAACAGTAAAGACTGCAGAGTTAGCAATGTCCGTATAAAGAAGCGAAACTTGCTGAAGTATATTTGCCATTCCAAAAATTGAGCCTAGTATTAATGTAAAGAAAAAGACTTTTTTTAAATTAAAATTAATTTTTTTAATTTCATTAAATTCAAAATATATAAAAAAAGGCAATAATCCCAAAAATCCTAAAAATAATCTAACAGCACAAAATGTATAAGGTCCAATGAAGTCCATTCCTGTATCTTGGGCAACAAAAGTTGTTCCCCAAAGAAAAGAACACGCAAGGGCACAAGATATAGGGATTAAATTATTCTTCATGACCCTTACTAATTTAATTTGATCTATACAGCAAGCTTGAAAGCAAAGTCTTTGCCAAGGCATTTACCGAGATAAACGCAGAACCTAGCACCCTCAGCGCCATCAATTATTCTATGGTCGTATGAAAGTGAAATTGGTAAAATTTTTCTTGAAACAAATTTGTCTTTAACTTTTACTAATCTATCAAAACTTTTTCCAACTCCAAGTATCGCTACTTCAGGAGGATTTATTATTGGGGTAAAGAAAGTACCTCCAATACCACCCAAGCTTGATATCGTCATTGAGCCACCAAAAAATTCCTTCTTATCAATTTTTAAATCTCTGCAAAGCCTACTTGTTTTTCTTAAAGCACTTCCAATTTCTTTTATACTCATTTGATCAACATCTCTTATTTTAGGCACCATTAATCCATGAGGGGTATCTACTGCAAAACCAACGTGAAAATATTTTTTATAAATAATTTTATCGTTAGCACTGTCAATCGAAGAATTAAAATTTGGAAATTTCTTCAGAGCACTTACAAGTGCTTTTGCTATAAAAGCAAGAGGCGTTACTTTTATTTTCTCACCAGTATAGTAATCATATAATGATGATCTAAATTGCTCCATTTCTGTTATATCAACTTCATCATGCTGTGTGACATGGGGAATTTCAGTCCAAGATCTTACTAAGTGAGGACCGGATAATCTTTTCACTCTAGGTATATCTTTTAATTCGATCTCACCAAACTCTTCGTGCGGATACTCTTCTTTATGAACTTTCTTTTCTATTTTCCCACCGCTGACTGTAACCTGAGATCTTACAAAATTTTTAACATCTTCCTCGGAAACTCTCCCACTCCTTTGAGATCCAGGTATTTCAACTATATTGGCACCTAACTCTCTTGCAAATTTTCTAACTTTTGGACTAGCTGACTTACTGCTTGTTTGTGATGTAGGCGCTATAGGAATTATTTCTTTTGGTTTTTGAGGTTTGATTTCTTTTATTTCTGTCTTTTCTACTTTTTTTTTCTCACTGACTGCTTCTTTTTTTTCCTCAGTAGCACTTTCTGCATTCAGACTAAGAATTAAGTCTCCCTTATTAACTTTATCTCCTACTTTAACATTTATTTTTTCAATAACTCCCTCGTGAGTGGAGGGTACCTCAACGCTTGATTTGTCACTTTCCAATGTAATAAGAGAATCATTTTTTTTTATTTGTTGACCCTCTTTAACTAGAACTTCAATAATCTCTACATCCTTAAAGTCACCCATATCTGGAACTAAAATTTTTGTACTAGCCATATTTATAAATTAGATGGAAAATCTCTATCTTTATTAATCTTAAACTTTTTGATCGCACTTTCAGCTTTCTTGGTCTCAATCAATTGTTCTTTTGCTAAAGCACTTAATGTATAGGCAACTATATGTTCTTTATCGACCTCAAAAAACTTTCTTAAATTTTTTCTGGTATCACTTCTTCCATAACCATCTGTACCTAAAGAGTAAAATGGTTTTTCTGTGTAAGGTCTTATTTGATCTGAAAATGATCTAGTGTAATCTGATGCAGCAATAACTGGTCCATCTGTTTTTTCTAAACACTTTTGAACATATGATTTTTTCTTTTTTTCATTTGGATTTAGTAAGTTCCATCTCTCAGTTTCCATACCGTCTTTTCTTAATTCATTGAAGCTAGTAACGCTCCATACATCAGAGTCTACACCATAATCTTTTGATAAAATTTCTGCAGCAGCAATTATTTCTCTTAAAATTGTTCCTGAACCTAAAAGCTGCACTTTAGTTTTATTCTTGTTATTATTTTCTTTAAATAAATACATTCCCTTTAAAATTCCTTCATCTGAACCCTTTGGCTTTTCTGGGTGAGAATAATTTTCATTCATTGCAGTGATGTAGTAGAAAATATTTTCTTTTTTCTCATGCATTCTTTTTAGTCCATCTCTTAATATTACAGCCATTTCATAAGCAAACGTAGGATCATAACTAATACAGTTAGGAATATTTGATGCAAGTAAATGACTATGACCATCTTGGTGTTGAAGTCCTTCTCCAGCTAAAGTAGTTCTCCCTGCAGTAGCCCCAATCAAGAAACCTCTTGCTTGAGAATCCCCAGCGGCCCAAGCCAAATCCCCAACCCTTTGAAAACCAAACATAGAGTAAAAAATATAAATCGGTATCATTTCTAAATCGTGATTTGTGTAAGCAGTACCTGCTGCAATCCAAGATGACATTGCTCCTGATTCATTTATTCCCTCTTCTAATACTTGGCCGCTTTTATCTTCCCTGTATGAGCTTAACTGCTCTGAATCTACAGGCTCATATTTTTGACCCTCATGAGCATATATTCCTATTTTTTGGAAAAAACCTTCCATCCCAAAAGTTCTTGCTTCATCGGGGATGATAGGAACTAATCTTGGTGATATATTTTTATCTCTTAATAATGCAGTAAGCATTCTAACTAATGCCATCGTAGTTGACATTTCTTTATCTCCTGTAGATTTCATAAAGTTATCGAAAATTTCCTTAGGCGGAGCTTTTATTTGTTTTGCGAATGAAGATCTTTCTGGAATAAAACCACCAAGCTTTATTCTTTGGTCTTTTAGATATTTAATTTCTTCAGAATTTTCATCTGGTTTGTAATACTCAATATTTTTTACCTGTTTATCTGTGAGAGGTACGCCAAATCTATCTCTATAATAAAGTAAATCCTCCTCATCTAATTTTTTTTGTTGGTGCGTTGTATTAATACTTTCACCAGATTTTCCCATACCATAACCTTTAATAGTTTTAGCAAGAATAACAGTTGGAGAACCAGTGTGTTGCATTGCTGAATGGTAGGCAGCGTAGACTTTATGAGGATCATGGCCTCCTCTATTTAATCTCCAAATGTCTTTATCTGTCATAGTAGATACCATTTCTTTTAGTTCAGGATACTTACCAAAGAATTTTTCTCGAACGTATAAACCATCCTTCGCTTTAAAAGCTTGGTACTCTCCATCAACACATTCATTCATTCTTTTCACAAGAAGGCCAGACTTATCTTTCATCAAAAGTTTATCCCAATAAGATCCCCAAATAACTTTGATTACATTCCATCCAGTTCCCCTAAAACTTCCTTCGAGCTCTTGAATAATTTTTCCATTACCTCTAACAGGCCCATCAAGTCTTTGAAGGTTACAGTTAATTACAAAGATCAAATTGTCTAATTTTTCTCTTGCAGCTAAACCGATTGCTCCCATAGACTCCGGCTCATCCATTTCTCCATCTCCTAAGAATACCCAAATTTTTCTTCCCTCATCTTTGACTAAACCTCTATTGATTAGATATTTTAAGAACCGCGCTTGATAAATTGCCATGATAGGACCAAGACCCATCGACACTGTTGGAAACTGCCAAAAGTTAGGCATTAACCAAGGGTGAGGATAAGATGATAGACCATCTTTACCAACCTCTTGTCTAAATCCATCTAATTGTTTTGCTGAGAGCCTTCCCTCTAAAAATGCTCTTGCGTACATACCTGGAGCTGAGTGACCTTGAAAATAAACTAAGTCTCCTCCAAATTTATTATTTTTTGCTCTCCAAAAATGATTCATACCAACGTCATATAGTGTTGCTGCTGATGCAAAAGTACCTATGTGCCCACCTAGTTCAGAACTTTTCTTGTTCGCCTTAACGACCATGGCAGCTGCATTCCACCTTATGATTGCTCTTAATTTTTTTTCAATATTTTGGTCCCCTGGGGATTTAGCTTCTGCTTCTGGCGGAATAGTATTTATATACGGAGTTGTTCTAGTATCAGGCAAAACTAGTCCTGATTTATAAGCTTGATCAATTACTTTATTAAGTAGGTAGCTTGCTCTTGGTGCTCCGTCAGACTCAATCACTGAATTTAATGACTCAATCCATTCATTTGTTTCGATAGGATCAATGTCATCTTTTGAGGCTGGCTCTGCAAAAACCTTTTTAACTTGTTTTACAGGATTTAAATTACCGTTTGTTTTTGGTTTTTCTTCGATTAATTCTTCTTTAACAACTTCTTGTTTTATTTCTTGTTTTGGTGAAGAATCTGCTTTACCATTTTCAATAGTTGCTAATAAGCTTCCCTCAGATACTTTATCTCCTATTTTTACTTTTAAATCTTTAATTTGGCCAGCTGAAGGTGATGGAATTTCTACACTAGATTTATCACTTTCAATTGTAACTATAGGATCATTTTTATTTATTTGATCACCTGGTTTGACTAAAATTTCTATTACTTCTACGTCTTTAAAATCACCTATATCTGGGACTGAAATATTCTGAGCCATATCTCTATTATAAACTGGATGGAACATATAAAAAAGTTATTGAATAATAAACTAGAAAGAATAGCGCTTGTAAGTTGAATAGTTCTACTTTTGACACATTTTTTGCCATTTTTTGTCACCTCTGAATGCTTTTATAAGCTATGAAATGGCTAATTAATTTATTGTTCAAAAAGAAAGAAATAAGAAGCAACCAGGGTCAGATTGTTCAGAAATATCTATTAAAAAAATATCTATTAAGATAATTTCATAAGAGCTAAATTAGCTCATATGAACAAACCTCTGTGGCAACCTTCTCAAAAATTAAAACAGGAATCTATCCTGCAAGATTTTTGCAAATTTATTAATTTTAAATCATCAGATAGTTTTAAAGAATTATGGCAATGGTCAGTAAAAAATCCCGAAGAGTTCTGGTCAAAGTTTTGGGATTACTCAAAAATTATAGGAGACAAAGGATCAGAAATAATTAAAAAAGATGAAATTTTCAATAAATCAAAATTTTTCCCAGACTCAAAATTAAATTATGCGCAAAATATTCTTAAGAAAAAATCAAATGATATAGCTATTAATTTTTTATCTGAAAAAGGTTTTGAAGAACATATAACTTGGAATAACTTATATGAAAAGGTATGTAGGTTTTCTAATTATCTTAAAAAATTAAGTTTAAAAAAAGGTGATAGAGTTGCTGCGTATGTACCAAACAAAATAGAAACCATAATTAGTTTCTTAGCCTGTGCTAAAAATGGGATAATATGGTCATCATGTTCTCCCGATTTTGGAGTTCAAGGTGTGGTTGATAGATTTAAACAAATTGAGCCAAAAGTTTTAATTACAAGTGATTATTATTTTTATAATGGAAAAAAAATTAATATTTTAGACAAAGTTGATGAAGTTCTCAAACAAATACCGACTATTGAGAAAGTAGTTGTTTTTAATTATTACAAAAAAGAAAAAAAAAGCTTAAAAAATTTTATTGATTTTGAAGAGGCCCTAAATATTGAGTCAGATGAGTCTTTTGAGAGGTTTGAATTTAATCATCCAATTTATATTCTTTTTTCAAGTGGTACGACTGGAAAACCTAAATGTATCACTCATGGAACTGGGAATGTATTAATCGAACATAACAAAGAGTTCATGCTACATTGTGATATCAGAGATAATGACAAGTTGTTTTATTACACAACAACTGGTTGGATGATGTGGAATTGGTTGGTAGGAGGGCTTGCTACAGGATCATCAATTTTTCTTTTTGATGGGGCTCCAGTTTATCCTAAGATAGATGTTTTGCTTGAATATTGTCAAAACAAAAAAATAAATTTATTCGGTGTTAGTGCAAAATATATAGATCATCTTAAGAACGAAAAGTACAACAGTAAAAATTTAGATTTAAATTCTATTAAAATTATTACTTCAACTGGCTCCCCGTTAGCAGAGGAAAGTTTTAAATATGTATATAATAATATAAAAAAAGATGTTCACCTTGCCTCCATTGCTGGAGGAACAGATTTGGTTGGATGTTTAGTACTTGGAAATCTTTTTTCAAATGTTCATAAAGGTGAGATCCAAGGGCAAAGTTTGGGAATTGATGTCGATGTTTTTACCGATGATGGGATTAGTACTGCAGATGGAGACAAAGGAGAACTAGTTGTTAAACAACCTTTTCCATCTATGCCAATTAAGTTTTGGGGAGATGATGATGGTCAAAAATATCACAAAGCTTACTTTACAAAATTTAAAAATATTTGGCATCATGGAGATTTTATTGAAAGAACTAATAAAAATGGATTTATTATGCGCGGTAGATCTGACTCCACATTAAATCCTGGGGGAGTAAGAATCGGAACATCTGAAATTTACCAGCAAGTGGAGGACATAGATTTTATAACTGAAGGTCTAGTTGTGGGTCAAGACTTCAATGATGACGTGAGAGTTATTTTGTTCGTTACAACTAAAAATGACCAGGCAATAGATGAAGAAAAAATTAAATCAATAAAATCAAGAATAAGAAAAAACTGCTCTCCAAAACATGTTCCTTCAATAATTATAAAAGTCCCAGAGATTCCAAGAACTAAAAGCGGAAAAATTGTAGAGTTAGCAGTGCGACAAGTAATTAATGGTGAAAAAATAAATAATAAAGAAGCTATAGCCAATCCAGAGTCTCTCGAGTTTTTTGCGAATCTACCACAGCTTAAATAAGTGCGTCAGAAATATTAATTAAATTAAATTCTTAAATTTTATATGATTAAATTAATCTTGGCTCTAGTCCCTAAATTCAAGTCATCTAGAGCCAGGACCAATTAAAAATATTCAGCACAGTTTTTGTGCAACATTGAATGAAGCTCTATAAGTTTATCAAAACTTTTATTGTAACCTCCACCTAGAACACCACACAAAGGAATATTTTTTGAGTAAAAGTTTTCAATTACAATTCGATCTCTTTTATTAATACCCTCATCAGTAATTTTAAGTTTTCCTAATCTGTCATTATGATGAATATCAACTCCTGCAACGTAAAACACAAAATCATATTTGTTCTGGTTTAACTTTTTTAAGTTTTTACTTAAAATATTTAGATATTCATCGTCTTCCATATTATCTCGTAGCTCGATATCAATATCGCTTTTAGATTTTTTCGCAGGGTAATTTGAGGCACAATGCATACTAAAAGTTAAAACATTTTTGTCATTTTGAAATATTTCTGAATTACCATTACCTTGATGAACATCTAGATCTAAAATCAAGATTCTTTTAGCATATCTTTTATTTTTCAAATAATTTGCTGCAACTGCAGTGTCATTAAAAACACAATATCCTGCTCCAAAATCAAAAGTTGCATGATGACTGCCTCCTGCAGTATTACAAGCAAGCTTTGAGTCTAAAGCTAATTTACTTGCCAAAACAGTGCCCCCAGTTGCTACAAAAGATCTTCTCACAACACTATCATTAATTGGGAATCCAATTTTTTTTTGTGCTTTGACATCAAGTGTCTTATTTTTAATATCATTAATGTATTTTAAAGAGTGAGAAGTTTTCATAGTCTCTATAGAACACTCTTTAGGTATATGAAATTTTTTTACAACATCAGTTTCTAAAAGATGGTTAGCTAATGCACCAAATTTTTTAATAGGAAATTTATTATCATCATTTATTTTTGCTACGTAATCAGGGTGATTTATAACTGGAAGTTCCATTAAAAGATAATATTTATCTTTCAACACACATTGCAATACCCATTCCACCACCGATACAAAGAGTCGCTAAACCTTTTTTGACATCTCTTTTTATCATCTCATGAATTAGAGTTACGAGAATTCTTGTTCCAGATGCACCAATTGGGTGGCCTAAGGCAATAGCTCCACCATTCACATTTACTTTTTCACTTGGAATAGAAAGTGTTTTGATCACAGCTAAACTCTGGGCTGCAAAAGCTTCATTGATTTCAAATAAATCTACATCTTTAACCGTCCATCCAGCCAAATCTAAGGCTTTTTTTACTGAAGGTATTGGACCTGTTCCCATTAAAGCTGGATCCACGCCACAACTAGCCCAAGATTTTATCGAAACTAATTTTTCTACATTTCTTTTTTCAGCTTCATCACTTCTCATAAGGGTAACAGCAGCTGCTCCATCATTAATCCCTGATGCATTTCCTGCTGTAACTGTACCATCATTTTTAAATACTGGTTTCAATCTAGTGAGTACATCAAAGTTGATACCTTCTCTTGGGTGTTCATCTTTTTTAAAATCTAATTCAGCCTTTTTGGATTTAGTTTTAAAATTTATTATCTCATCTTCGAACTTACCGTCTTTTTGTGCTTTCAAAGCTTTTTCTTGGGAGTTAAACGCAAATTTATCTTGTTCGTCTCTTGTTACTTGAAATTTTTCCGCAACATTTTCTGCAGTTATTCCCATATGGTAACCATTAAACGCGTCCCATAACCCGTCTTTAATCAACGTATCAATTAATTCCGCATCGCCTAACTTTTTGCCATCCCTTAAATGAATTACGTGAGGCGCTAATGACATATTTTCTTGACCACCAGCGATAAGTATTTTTGCATCTCCTGATTTAATACTTTGAAAACCAGAAGCAACAGATCTTATACCTGAACCACAAACTTGATTTACAATGTATGCAGGTTTTTCTTTTGGTACACCTGATTTCATTGCTGCTTGTCTTGCTGGATTTTGTCCACTTCCTCCTGTCAGAACTTGACCCATAATTATTTCATCAAGATCACCAGGTTTGATATTCGATCTTTTTATTGCATTTGAAATTACTGCTGATCCGAGCTCTTCAGCACTTACATTTTTAAGAGTTTTACCCAAAGAGCCTACTGCAGTTCTACAAGCTGATGTTATAAAAATTTCCTTTTTTAGCATAAATGAATATCATCATAAATTTGTATATTGTCAATTTAATTGCTGTTTACGATATAGACCTAGTATTACAGCAATAATAAAAAATATATAGGTTGAGTTTCCCGTGGTGAAAAAACTACCCGAAAATTTGATTGGGAAAATTTCTATTAGAAACATTATAGCAAAAGGAGAAATATAATTATTATTTTGAAACAGAGACTCATCTATAAATTTTTTAAATATCGCAATATAAAAAACGAATAAAAATATTAAAGAAACCATCAATAAACCAAGTAAGCCTATTTCAGACAAAATTTCTAGATAATAATTATGCGGATGGCTAGCACATGTTTTTACTAATTTGCTACAGTTGATATTAAAAGATTCTATCCCACCTCCAAAAATAGGATTAATTTTCCAAGTAACTAAACCAGAATACAGTTCCTTTATATATACATTAGGAAAATTTAAATTTGCATTATTCTCGAATAATTGGGGAAAGAAATTCACCATCTGATGTAACATTGAGTAAAAATTAGTTACATTATTTCTTACTTGATCGACATTTAAAAAAATTAAAATAACAAAGGTAAAAGAAAGTATTAGAAAAGGTAAAAAATATTTTCTTATTCTTTTTTCTAATAAAAATAAAAAAAACCAAGATAGTAAGTACATTACAAATGGCACTCTATTTCCTGATATTAGAACAGCAAAACTTGTTACTAAAAATAGCGAAATAAGAACAAAGTATAAAAATTTTTTTTCAATTTTCTTATCCAAAACAAAAAAAAGGAAAAATAAAAAAAAAGAAAATCTTTGTAGGTAACCCCCCGCAATTTGTTCATCACCAAAAGGCCCAGATAGTTTATGATCTATTCTTTCATAACCAAATATATCTTTTCCAAAAATAAGTTGATAAATTAAATCTAAAGATACAAATAAAACACAAAAACTGGAAGAAACAAAAAAAAATTTGAAATTGAAAATATTATTTTCTACGAGAGTTCTTATACAAAAATAAAAAATTAAGTATTTAAAAAAGAATAAACTTTTTTTTAAGATTATATTTTCCTCAAAATTTAAAATATTTTCATATAGATTAAATGAATTTGTTAGCCCAACAAAAAAAATAAAAAAAAATAAAAATATTATAATTTTGTCTATTAATAAGAATTTTAATGAAATTAAGTTTCTTCCATAAAATATAGACGTGAATAATATAATTGATAATAAGTTTAAATTTATTATCAAATTTCCTGCAATAAAACTAATAGGTATAATACTTAATAAAACGTTTAAGATATTTTTTGGGTCTAAAATTTTTATTTCTGTAAGGTTCATTTTTTTCGATAAATCATTATTATTGAGTAAGTATTATGATATTATTATTATTTATAAAAGAGTAATTTTGCGCCTGTAGCTCAATTGGATAGAGCGCTTGGCTACGGACCAGGAGGTTCTGGGTTCAAATCCTAGCAGGCGCACCAATTTATTTCATTGTTTTTTCTTAAAATTTATTTTAATTAAAGTAAATTATGTCGTTACAAAAGTCAGTAATAGTATTTTTTATCGTAGTTTTAATAATTTTAGTTTTATTTACTATAATTTTATAAATAAGCAAAATAAAGTAAAATTACTCCCAAAATAACCCTATAATATACGAAGAGATTAAGACTAAAGTTTTTAATATATTCGATGAAATATTTAATTGTTATCAAAGAAAAAATAAAAGATAAAACTATTGCGCTAATGTTCAAAATTGAAAAACTCACATTCGATGAAACAATATTACTTACACCGTAAATAGAAACAGCACCAAGAGTAGGAATAGAGAGCAAAAAAGATATCTTAGCCGAGTCTACTCTTTTAAAATTCAAAAAACGAGCTGCAGTAATAGATATTCCTGATCTGCTGACACCTGGAATTAAAGAAACTACTTGAATTATTCCAATAATAATTGCTGATTTATAATCAAAGTTATATTCTATATTTTTAGTAAGCTTGAATTTATCGCTTATATATAGAAGTAAACCAAAGATAATAGTAGTCCAACCAATGGCTTGAATATTTCTTAATTTTTCAATTAAACCAGTTTTGACTAAAACAAAACCTATTAATATTATTGGAATTGAAGATACTATAATTTTTAAAAATAAATCCTTATTGCTAACAAAATTGAAAATATCTTTTCTGAAATAAGTTAGAATTGCGATGAAAGAACCCACATGAAGACTAACATCAATTGATAGGCTTTGTGCATGGTAATTTGTAAATTTAGAAATCAGAATTAAATGAGAAGATGAGCTTATGGGTAAAAATTCAGTGATTCCTTGAACGATAGATAAGATTAAAGTTTCAATCATTATCTAGAGGTAGATATGAAGAATGTTTTTTTGATGACACAATTATTAAATGCATATCAGCTATGCAATAAAATTATTTAAAAATGGAGAAAAATTTGGATATAGGTAACGATTATTGACCTAAAAACTCTATTCATTTTAACATTTTTTAATTATTTTGCGAGTTATGAAAAAAAAAATGCTTCAATTCGTTGATCTAAAACAGGAAACGCCTGTAAAAAGAAGTTCAGTAAAGAGAAAAGGTGATTTCAATGAAATTTATAACGAATTCATTACAGACAAAGCAAAAGACCAGTCTAGCAGGTGCTCACAGTGCGGAGTGCCTTTTTGCCAAATTCACTGTCCACTAAGTAATAATATTCCAGATTGGTTAAAGCTTACAGCTGAAGGTAGATTAAAAGAGGCATATGAAATTTCTCAAAGCACGAACAATATGCCCGAAGTGTGTGGAAGAATATGCCCACAAGATAGACTTTGCGAGGGTAATTGCGTGATTGAACAATCAGGTCACGGAACAGTTACAATAGGATCGATTGAGAAATATATCAATGATACTGCTTGGGAACGAGGCTGGGTCAAACCTGTAAAAGTAAAAAAAGAATTAAAACAATCCATAGGTATTATTGGAGCAGGACCTGCAGGTATGGCGTGCGCAGAGGAATTAAGAAAATCAGGTTATCAAGTTACTATATATGATAGATACGATAGACCCGGTGGCCTTTTAATATATGGCATACCCAATTTTAAATTAGAAAAATACGTAGTAGAGAGAAGAACTAAGCTTTTAAAAGACAGTGGTATAAATTTTGTCCAAAATTTTGAAGTTGGAAGAGATAAAACTCTATATGAATTAAAAGAAAAGCATGGTGCAATTTTAATAGCAACAGGGGTTTATAAGGCAAGAGAAATCGATATCCCTGGGCAGAGCTTAAAAAACATTTTTCCAGCTATGGAATTCTTAACAGCATCTAACAGAAAAGGATTAGGTGATAAAGTAAAATTATTTGACGAAGGAATACTTAATGCTGAAGGAAAAGATGTGGTCGTAATAGGAGGGGGTGATACCGCAATGGACTGCGTAAGAACATCTGTAAGGCAGAAAGCAAAATCTGTAAAATGTTTGTACAGAAGAGATAGAGAGAATATGCCAGGTTCTGCTAGAGAAGTTGGAAATGCAATTGAAGAAGGAGTAGATTTTGTATGGTTATCAAGTCCAAAAAGTTTTTTTGGTAAAACAAAAGTCGAGGGCGTTGAAGTAAATCAAATGAAGCTTGGAGAACCCGACTCTTCTGGAAGAAGAAAACCTATAATTGCTGAGGGTGCAGAATATAAAATTAAAGCTGATTTAGTGATCAAATCTTTGGGATTTGATCCTGAAAATTTACCAAAACTTTTTAACGCAAAAGAGTTAGGAGTTTCTAAGTGGGGAACAATTAAAATAGATTTAAATTCTATGCAAACAAACTTAGATGGAGTTTTTGCCGCCGGCGATATAGTAAGAGGTGCCTCTTTAGTCGTTTGGGCGATTAGAGATGGTAGAGATGCAGCGGTGCAAATTGAAAAGTATTTAAAATCTAAAAATAATAAAACTGGATCTATTAAAGCAGCGTAAAATGAATAATTATAAAAAAAATAAATTACTCTTAGAAAAAACTCATAACTACAAATCTGAAATGGAACATGATGCTTGTGGAGTTGGTTTAGTAGCATCAACAAATGGAAAAAAATCTCGTAAAGTTGTTGAATATGGAATTGAAGCTTTAAAAGCTATTTGGCATCGTGGTGCAGTTGATGCAGACGGAAAATCTGGAGATGGAGCCGGTATTCAAATTGAAATCGCTCCTGATTTTTTCAAGGAAAAGATTCTAGCAACAGGACACACACCGGACGATAATAATAGAATATGTGTTGGAATGGTTTTTTTACCAAGAACAGATTATTCCGAACAAGAAAAGTGTAGAGAGATAATTGAGTCAGCTTTACTCAGCGGAAATTATTACATTTACGGCTGGAGACAAGTACCTATTAATCCAGGTGTTTTAGGAAAAACTGCAGATCAAAACAGACCAGAAATAGCTCAAGTGATGTTTAAAAAAAATGAAAATTTAGCAACAAATGACCTTGAAAGAGATTTATTTGAAACAAGAAAAAAAATAGAAAAAATTGCAAGAGACAGCCAGCTTAAAGATTTTTATATTTGCTCATTTAGCTCTAGATCAATTGTGTATAAAGGTATGTTTTTAGCTGAAATGCTCTCAGAGTTTTATCCAGATTTAAATGACAAAAAATTAACTTCAAGATTTGCAGTTTTTCATCAAAGATACTCTACAAATACTTTTCCTAGTTGGGATTTGGCACAACCTTTTAGAACACTCGCGCATAACGGAGAAATTAATACTCTAAAAGGGAATATAAATTGGATGAAAATTCATGAGCAAGACATGTCCAGTTCGTTGTTTAAAAATGTAAAAGATCTTCAACCAGTAATAAGAAGTTCATCAGACTCTGGAGCGCTTGATAATGTTTTTGAATTATTAGTACACTCTGGAAAATTAGCACCTCTAATAAAATTAATGATGATACCTGACGCATGGTCTAAACGAAGCAAAACAGTTCCGAAAAACCATCAAGATTTGTTCAATTTTTTAAACAGTACTATCGAACCATGGGATGGGCCGGCTGCTATTTGTGCAACAGATGCAAAATGGGTATTAGCCTCTTCTGACAGAAATGGTTTAAGACCTTTAAGATATACCTTAACTAATGACGATTTATTTTTTGCAGGGTCTGAGACTGGCATGATTAAGATACCTGAAGAAAATATAATTGAGAAAGGAAAGTTAGGCCCAGGCCAAATTATTGCAATCGATCTAAAAAAAGGAAAACTATTTAAAGATAAAGAAATAAAAGATTTACTTGCAAAAGATTACAAAAAATACAGTAAACAAATTATTGATCTTGAAAAGAAGATTTCAAATGAAAGTGAAAAACCAAACTTTATAAGTGAAGAGCTGAGAAAAAGACAATATTTGTCCGGATTAAGTATAGAAGACTTGGAATTAATACTTCATCCGATGGCTGAGGAAGGCAAAGAAGCCTCAGGTTCTATGGGAGATGATACTCCAGTTGCGGTTTTATCAAGTCACTTTCGACCTGTATCACATTATTTTAGACAAAACTTTAGTCAAGTTACAAACCCTCCTATCGACTCCTTAAGAGAAAATAAAGTAATGAGTTTAAAAACAAGATTTGGAAATCTAGGAAATATTCTTGATTTCGATAACTTAACAGAGGAAAATATTTATGTTTTAGATAGCCCAATACTTACAAACTCACAATTTAAAAAATTTAAAAAATTTTTTTCAAAAAAAATAAAAGAAATAGACTGTACGTTTGATATTTCTTCTTCTCTCAAAGACAGAATTGAGTCTATTAGAGAAGAAGCTGAAACCTCGGTAAGAGAAGGAAGCACATGTTTAGTATTATCAGACAAAAATATTTCCAACAAAAAAGCAAGCATACCCAGTATTTTAATTGTTGGCGCGGTTCATTCTCACTTAGTTAAGTTAGGCTTGCGGGGATATTGCTCTTTAAATGTTGAGTGCTCAGACGCATTAGATACTCACTCTTTCGCAGTTTTAATTGGAGTTGGCGCAACAACTATTAATCCTTACCTAGCTATAGATAGCATTTATCAAAGATTTGAGAAGAAATTGTTTGGCAAGTCTGATTTTGAAAGCTGTGTCGAGAAATTTAAAAAATCAATTGATGCAGGATTATTAAAAATTATGTCTAAGATGGGAATTTCTGTAATTAGTTCGTATAGAGGTGGTTGTAACTTTGAGGCAGTTGGTTTAAGTAGAGCAATAGTGTCTGACTACTTTTCGGGAATGTCATCTCGAATTTCAGGTATTGGTATAATCGGAATAGAGAAAAAGATAAAAGAGTTACACGCAAAATTTAACTCCAAAAATGTATTTACTTTACCAATTGGAGGTCTTTACAGATACAGAAAAAGTGGAGAGAGTCATCAATATCAAGGTAAATTGA
Organism: uncultured Pelagibacteraceae bacterium; assembly: GCA_902557775.1. Classification (GTDB taxonomy): domain Bacteria; phylum Pseudomonadota; class Alphaproteobacteria; order Pelagibacterales; family Pelagibacteraceae; genus Pelagilacustribacter. Next base: position 11,002 of record CACEBD010000001.1, on the reverse strand, counting down.
TTCATCTTTTACAAAGTGCAGTCGGAACAGGATCATATGAAAAATATAAAAAGTACTCTGCAGGTATTCACAATTTACCACCAATAAATTTAAGAGATTTGTTAGAATTCAAAAAATCAAAAGACTCGATAGATATAAAAGATGTTGAGCCGATTGAGAATATACTTAAAAGATTTGGAAGTGGGAGCATGTCGCACGGAGCTCTATCAGCTGAAGCTCATGAAACTCTTGCCACCGGCATGAACAGGATAAAAGGAGCTTCTTGTAGTGGAGAAGGTGGGGAGGACGCTAAAAGATTTAAAACACTATCGAATGGTGACAGTGCAAACTCAAGAGTAAAACAAATAGCTTCAGCAAGATTTGGAGTTACAGTCGATTATTTAAATAACGCAAACGAAATTGAGATTAAAATGGCTCAAGGAGCTAAGCCAGGTGAAGGAGGGCAATTGCCAGGTTTTAAAGTCACTGAGGAGATCGCAAGATTACGACACTCGACTCCAGGAGTGACCCTTATCTCACCTCCACCACATCACGATATTTACTCTATCGAAGATTTAGCTCAATTAATTTATGACTTAAAACAAATAAATCCTAAAGCTAGAGTAGGAGTTAAATTAGTAGCTTCTACAGGAATAGGCACCATTGCAGCCGGTGTTGCAAAAGCAAAAGCAGATATTATTTTAATTTCTGGTCATTCGGGTGGAACAGGTGCTAGTCCTCAAACAAGCATTAAGTACGCTGGAATTCCTTGGGAGATGGGCTTAACTGAGGCTAATCAAATTTTAACTCTAAACAATTTACGGCATAACGTAACACTAAGAACTGATGGAGGATTAAAAACTGGAAGAGACGTAGTAATTGCTGCAATGATGGGTGCTGAGGAATATGGTATGGGAACTTCTTCTTTAGTAGCTATGGGCTGTATAATGGTAAGACAATGTCACTCTAATACATGTCCAGTCGGAGTTTGTAGCCAAGACACTTCTTTAAGAGAGAAATTTACAGGTACCCCTGAAAAAGTTGTAAACCTATTTAAATTTGTAGCAACTGAGGTTAGAGAAATTTTAGCTTCCTTAGGATTTAAATCCATAAATGAAATTATTGGACGAACCGATCTTTTGTCACAAGTAAATAAGGGAGCATCAAATTTAGATGATTTAGACTTAAATCCTCTTCTAGTTCAAGCAGATCCTGGGGAAAATCTTAGATATTGTAAAAACAATCATATCAATAAAGTTCCTGAAACTTTAGACGAAAAAATTTGGTTTGATATTAAAGACAAGATTAATCCTTCAGAAAAAAATATCTTTGAATATGAAGTTGAAAATACGTTAAGATCTGTTGGGACAAGGCTTTCACACCACGTTTATAAAAAATATGGGAATCAAAAATTAAATGATGAGACTATAAACATTAAATTAATAGGTTCCGCAGGCCAGTCTCTAGGAGCATTTTTAACAAAAGGGATATGTTTAACAGTAGAAGGTGATTGTAACGACTACGTTGGCAAAGGTCTTTCTGGGGGAAAAATAATTGTGAAAACTTCACAAAAAAGTAAATTAGTTTCTGATCAAAATACAATTATCGGAAACACAGTTTTATATGGCGCTACATCAGGAATACTCTATGCCTCTGGCCAAGCAGGAGAAAGATTTGCTGTAAGAAATTCTGGAAGCTTTGCAATTGTGGAAGGTTGTGGAGCTCATGGATGCGAGTATATGACAGGTGGAAACGCAATTATATTAGGACCAGTGGGAGATAATTTCGGGGCTGGAATGACAGGAGGTATGGCTTTTATTTACGATGAAAAAAATGAATTTGAAAATTTTGCTAATCCCGCATCCATAATCTGGCAATCAGTTGAAACTGATTTTTGGAAAAAATTTTTAAAAGAAAGCATTATAGATTTCGAGTCTAAGACTTCCTCTAAAAAGGCAAAAAAAATAATTGAAAATTTTGCAACAGAACAAAAATATTTTAAACAAGTTTGCCCTATTGAGATGCTGGATAAATTAGATAATCCTATTAGTTTAAAACCATATATCAAGAAAGCAGGTTAATGAGTAAACTTAAAGTTTTCTGCTTTGGTTTTGGTCAAGTTGCAGAAAGTTTTGTAAATAAATTAATTTATGAAAAGAAAGCTTTTGACCTAAGTATTTCTTCCAGACAAGAAACTCATCAAGTAGAGTTTAATAATTTAAAAATCAACTCATACCAATTTACTAATAGCAAGATCGATGCCTCTATTATAGAAAAAGTAGAAGAAGCTAATTATATTTTAATTTCTATCCCACCAGTCGATGGTAAAGACATCGTAGTAGACTACTTTAAGGCTAATTTTAAAAATATTGAAAACTGTAACTGGGTCACATATCTTTCAGCAACAAGTGTTTATGGAGATCACAAAGGTGACTGGGTAAACGAGAGAAGTATTACTAAACCAACTTCTAAAAATGGAACTGACCGGCTTAATGCTGAAAAGGCTTGGAAAAGTTTATCAACTAAAATTAATTTTCCTCTACAAATTTTTAGATTAGCTGGAATATATTCCCATGAGTTTAATATCTTGAAAAGACTAAAGAGTGGTAAAGCGCAAATAGTAAATAAAAAGAACCATTTTTTTTCAAGAATTCATGTCGAGGACATTGCAAATATTTTATATAGGTCTATTAAAAATTTTAAGAATAAAGAAATTTACAATATTTGCGATGATAAACCAGCGCCGCAAGGCGAAGTTGCTGCTTATGGAGCAAAACTATTAAAATTAAATCAACCAACCTCTATAGAACTCGAAGAAGTTGAAAGTGAAATGTTAAAAAATTTTTATAAAGACTCAAAAAAAGTAGATAATAAAAAGATGAAAACTTTTTTTAATTACAGTTTAAAATTTCCAACGTACGTCGAAGGATTGAATCACATTTTTAACAATAATATTTAATTCTTTAATTATTCTTCTCAGCGGTTTTTTATTCGATAGACTATGGTCACCACCTTTAATTATTAATAATTTCTTTTTTGCAAAAGGAAATACCGAAAGAACTTTTCTTGAAAAGGATACTGGCACAACTTCATCTTTACTACCATGAATCATTGTTACTTCTATTCTAGATCTTATTTTTTTAGATAGGATTTTATTTTTTCTTCCATCTTTAATTAGTTGGAATGTGATAGGATACTCATACTGCCCATTCTTGATAATACTTATCCCTTTATTAATAATTTCATTTTTAATTTTTTTTGGAAATTTTTTCCACATTAATCTTTCAAGAAATTCGGGAGCTGAACCTACACCAACAAAACCTAAAATTTGATTTTCATAATATTTAAATTGATTTAAAGAGATCCATGCTCCCATGCTAGAACCTATAAGAATAAATTTATTTTTTTTAACAATTTTTTTTATTGAAATCTTAGCATCATTAGACCATTCGGTTATATTTCCTTTTGTAAATTTACCTGATGAATTACCGTGTCCTGAATACTCAATAGCTAAAAAACCTAATTTATTTTTTACAGCATATTTTTTAAAGGCTTGAGGTTTTTCTCCTTCAATATCTGACATAAAACCTGGAAGAAAAATAATATATAGTTTTTTTTTAAAATAATTGTCAATATATCTAAGTTTTTTTGTCTTTGAAATTTTAAGATACTTAAATTTTTTCATATAACGATCACTGATTTTGCTATTATATATAAAAAAGATGATTACTAAAATAAATGTTTTACAAGTTATTCCAAAACTTGGATATGGGGGTGCTGAAACTGGCTGTTATGACATAGCTCATTATTTAGCAGAAAAGGAATGCGGTTCTTACATTGCTACATCTGGGGGAGAATTACTTAAATTTGTTAAAAAAAATAGAGTAGGCATTTTTAAAATTCCAGTTCATTCTAAAAATCCAATTTTAATTTTTTTAAACGCAATTTTTTTGTCCTTTTTTATCTTAGCAAAAAAAATAAACATTGTTCATGCAAGAAGTAGAGCCCCTGCTTGGTCATGCTACCTAGCTTGTCTTCTTACTAATAGGGCTTTCGTCACTACTTTTCACGGTACATACAATTTTAATAATAAATTAAAAAAATTTTATAATAGTGTAATGTTGAGATCTAATTTAACAATTGCAGGATCAAATTTCATTTTTAGTCATATCAACGAAAATTATAATGAATACTTAAATAAGAAAAAAAAGCTTAGAGTTATATTTAGAGGTATAAACATTGATTACTTTAGTCAAAAAAATATTTCAGTTTTAAAACAAGAAAAACTTAAGATGGAGTGGGGCCTTGAACAAAATAAATTTACTATATTAATGCCTGGTAGATTAACTTCCTGGAAAGGACAAGAAAAACTTATTGAATCTCTAAATATATTAATTGAAGATTACAATACTACAAATTTCCAAGCAATATTACTTGGCTCCGATCAAGGTAGAAAAGTTTACACAAAAAAACTTCATAGTTTAGTAGAGAGGTATAGTTTAACAAAGAAAGTCAAGTTTATTGAAAACTGTAAAGAAATGCCATTAGCTTATTCATTAGCTGACGTTGTAGTTTCAGCGTCGATTGAACCCGAAGCTTTTGGCCGGGTCGCAGTTGAATCACAAGCAATGGGTAAACCTATTATTGCAAGTAATTTAGGTGGATCAAAAGAAACAGTTTTGAATAAAAAAACTGGTTTTTTATATAAACATGATGATCCAAGAGAACTTGCTAAAAATTTAAATACTGTTATTCAATTAAATCAAGAAGATTTGAAATTTATGGGAAACGAGGGTAGAAAAAATATAACAAGAAAATTCGACGTTGAAGTTATGTGTGACTCAAATTTAAGAGAATACAAAAAATTATTAAAAAACTAATGCCTCAAATTCAACTATTAGATGGAAAAAAAATTCCTTTTCAAAAATCAATTAGTGGATTTGAACTAACTAAAAAAATTAGTAAGTCACTTGAAAAATCCGCTTTGATCATGGAGGTAGATGGTGAGCTGAAAGATTTGAGCCATGAGATTGTAAAAGACTCTAAGGTCAGAATAATCACATCTGAGGACAAGGAGGGTCTTGAAGTTATTAGACATGACGCGGCCCATATTATGGCAATGGCTGTTCAAGAGCTATATCCAGGTACCCAGGTGACAATTGGGCCAGTTATAGAAAATGGTTTTTTTTACGACTTTGCAAGAAAAGAGCCATTTACTGATAATGATCTTAAAAAAATTGAAAAAAAAATGTCAGAAATAATTGACAGAGATGTTAAAACGAAAAGAGAAATTTGGGAAAGAGACAAAGCAATTTCTCATTTCAAAAAAATTGGTGAAAAATACAAGGCTGAGATTATCGAGAGTATACCAAAAAATGAAGAGCTTTCCATTTATCACCATGGTGATACTTGGCATGACTTATGTAGAGGTCCACATTTGGCTTCCTCTGGAAAAATTGGAAAAGCATTTAAGTTAACCAAGGTTTCAGGAGCTTACTGGAGAGGTGATTCAAATAATGAAATGCTTCAAAGAATTTATGGCACTTGTTGGAGCACTAACAAAGAATTGCAAGATTATCTGCATCGACTTGAAGAAGCTGAAAAAAGAGATCATAGAAAGCTAGGAAAGGAAATGGATCTTTTCCATTTTAGAGAGGAAAGCCCAGGATCTGTTTTTTGGCATGAAAAAGGTTGGCTGCTTTTTCAAAGATTGATTGAGTATATGAGAATGAAGCAGAGGCTAGCTGGTTATAAAGAAATTAATACACCTGAGCTTTTAGATAAATCTTTATGGGAAAAATCAGGTCATTGGGAAAAATTTGGTGAGCACATGTTCACCTCCGAAACTCCAGATGAAAAAACTTTTGCTGTTAAACCAATGAACTGTCCTGGCTGTGTACAGATTTTTAATCAAGGATTAAAAAGTTATAGAGACTTACCTTTAAAACTTTCAGAATTCGGTAAGGTTCATAGATATGAACCATCTGGAGCATTACATGGATTATTGAGAGTAAGAGCATTTACTCAGGATGATGCACATATATTTTGTACTGAAGATCAAATTACAGAAGAGTCATTATCTGTCACAAACCTCATTTTAGAAATATATAAAGATTTAGGTTTTAAAAATGTAATATTAAAATACTCAGATAGACCAAAAGAAAGAGTCGGAGAGGATAGTGTTTGGGATAAATCAGAGTCTGCTCTTTTAACTGCAATTAAAAAATCCAAATTGGAATACACAATTAATAAAGGGGAGGGAGCGTTTTATGGTCCCAAAATTGAATTTGTTTTGAGAGATGCTATTGGAAGAGATTGGCAATGCGGAACTTTACAAGTTGACCTAAACTTACCTGGCAGGCTTGGAGCTTCATACGTTGCAAAAGATGGAACAAAAAAAATTCCTGTTATGCTGCATAGAGCTTTATTTGGCTCTCTTGAGAGATTTATTGGGATATTAATCGAAAATTACGCGGGTAAACTACCTTTTTGGTTATCTCCGGCACAAGTAGTAGTATGTCCTATTGCAGAAGAGAACAATAATTATGTTAAAAAGTTATTTGAAGATTTGTTTAAAGAAGGTATAAAATGTGAAATGGATTTAAGGAATGAAAAAATTAATTATAAAATAAGAGAACATTCTCTTGCTAAAATTCCTTATATTATAGTTTGTGGTAAAAAAGAGGTCACTGAAAATACAGTTACAATCAGAAAACTTGGCACAGACAAACAAGAGCTAATGAAGAGAGAAGACTTAATCAAAATTATGTTAGACTTAAATAAGATGCCTTTAAATTAAGTGTCAAACTCAAAACAAAACTATTTTCAAAGAAGAACAAAGCCTCAAGGTCCAAGAGCTAATGAACGTATAAGAGCACTAGATGTCCAAGTTATTGGAAGTGACGGAGCAAATCTTGGCGCAATGCCTTTAAACAAAGCAATAGAACTTGCGAAGAAAGAAGATTTAGATTTAATAGAAATCTCACCTAATGCTAATCCTCCCGTTTGCAAAATTATGGACATGGGAAAATATAAATATGATTTACAAAAAAAGGCTAATCAAGCGAAGAAAAAGCAAAAAACGGTATCATTAAAAGAAATAAAACTAAGACCAGGCACAGAAACTCACGATTACAATTTTAAAATAAAAAATGCAAAAAAATTTATTAGCAAGGGAGATAAGGTTAAATTTACTGTAAAATTTAAAGGACGAGAAATGCAACACACAGGGCTTGGAAAAGAATTAATGAATAAGATTATTGAAGAAACAAAAGACATTGCAAAAGTTGAGAGCCAGCCTAAATTCGAAGGCAAACAAATGGTGATGATCATTCAACCCATTTAAATCAGTAATTATAGCGCCTTGATAAGATTAGCTTTAGCATATATAAGACCGGAATATTTATGCCTAAATTAAAAACAAAAAGCTCAGCTAAAAAAAGATTTAGATTTACTGCTTCAGGTAAAATTAAAATGCCTCAAGCTGGTAAGAGACATGGCATGATTAAGAGAACTAATTCTCAAATAAGAAAACAAAGAGGTACTACGATAATGACAAAACAAGACTCCAAAATTGTAAAGTCGTATATGCCATATAACTTAAGAGGATAACATGGCTAGAACAAAACGTGGTGTTATAAGCAGAGCAAAACATAAAAAAGTTTTAAAATCAGTAAAAGGCCAGTACGGTAGAAGAAAAAATACTATTAGGATTGCTCGTCAAGCAATGGAAAAAGCAATGCAGTACGCTTATCGTGATAGAAAAGCTAAAAAAAGAGAATTTCGTTCTTTGTGGATTCAAAGAATAAATGCAGGAGTTAGATCTGAAGGTCTAACATATGCCAAATTTATCAATGGGCTGGCTAAATCTAAAATTAAACTAGATAGAAAAGTTTTAGCAGAGCTAGCTTATAATAATCCAGAAGTCTTTAAATCAGTAGTAAAAAAGGTTCAATCCTCCCTTAGTTAAAAGGGTCTTTGATTTAAATCAAACTTTAATATAAAAAATCAAATATCTAATGAGTGATTTGGATAAAATAAATTCTATATTTAATGCTAAAATTGACTCTGTAAAAACCAAGGAAGATTTACAGCACATTAAAACTGAGTTTTTTGGAAAAAATGGTCAAATTACAAAACAGTTTAAAACTTTAGGCTCTTTAGATCCGGAAAAAAGAAAAGAGTTTGCCTCAAATTTGAATAAGATTAAAGACGATTTTACACATCAACTAGAGCAAAAAAATATTGAAATTGAAACTATCGAAATAAATGAAAAGCTTAAAAATGAAAAGATTGATGTTACACTTCCAATTAGACCAAGTCGGCAAGGTAAAATTCATCCAGTCTCACAGGTTATAGATGAAATATCTTCTATCTTTTCAGAAATAGGATTTTCAGTCGCCGAAGGGCCTGATGTTGAGTCAGAATATAATAATTTTACAGCTTTAAATACGCCAGAGGAACATCCTGCAAGAGACATGCACGATACTTTTTATTTAGAGGAAAATAAAAAATTACTGTTAAGAACACATACATCTCCAGTTCAGATTAGAACAATGATGTCAAGCAATCCACCTTTTAAAATAATAGTACCTGGAAGAACTTACAGATGTGATAGTGATCAAACTCACGCTCCGATGTTTCATCAGCTTGAAGGTCTTCACATAGACAAAGGTATTACAATGGGACATCTTAAAGGCTGCCTAGATTATTTTATAAAGGAATTTTTTGAAGTTAAAAATGTAAAGATGAGATTCAGACCAAGTCATTTCCCTTTTACGGAACCATCGGCAGAAGTTGATATTGGCTACAAAATTGAAAAAGGAAAAATCGTTATTGGTGAAGGGGATAAATGGTTAGAAGTTTTAGGATGTGGAATGGTTCATCCTAATGTATTAAAAAATGTAAAAATCGATACGAAAAAATATCAAGGATTTGCTTTCGGAATAGGGATCGATCGTTTAGCAATGTTGAAATATGGAATTAATGACTTGAGAGCTTTCTTCGAGGCAGATTATAGATGGCTAAGTCATTTTGGATTTGACCCGTTAGATGTTCCAACAAATTATAGGGGACTAAGTAAATGATCATCACAATTCCATGGCTTAAAGAACATCTTAGAACATCAGCTAAAGATAATGAGATTATTGACCGGCTTATAAACATTGGACTTGAAGTAGAAGGTGTAAAAGAAAACTTTGGAGATTTGGGCAAGTTTAAAATTGCTAAAGTTTTAAAAGCTGAAAAACATCCAAATGCTGATAAATTAAAAGTTTGTGAAGTTACTATCGGTGAGAAAGAGATTTTAAAAGTTGTATGTGGAGCCCCAAATGCTAGAGAGGGTTTGATCACAATCTACGCACCTCCTGGAGCTGTAATACCAAAAACTAATTTTGAATTAAAGGTAGCTAAAATAAGAGGAGTGGAGTCGAGAGGGATGCTTTGCTCCGAAAGTGAACTAAATTTATCTAACGAGAGTGATGGAATTGTTGAACTTAAAAATAAAGAGAAAGAAATAGGAAATAGCTATTTTAAAAGTAGCTCACAAAAAGTAATTGATATTTCCATAACTCCTAATCGGGCTGATTGTTTAGGAGTTAGAGGCATCGCAAGAGATCTTTCGTCCACAGGAATTGGAAAGTTAATTAAAATAAAAAGAAAAAAGATCAAACAAAATAAAAAACATCAAATAAAAACATCGATTACAAAAGAAAAAAACCAAGGGTGTGATATCTTTGGAAGCTGTTATATTAAAAACATCACTAATAAAGAAAGTCCTGAATGGCTCAAGAATAAATTAGTTGCATTAGGTTTAAAACCCATATCAGCTGTAGTGGATATTACAAACTATGTAATGTTTGACCTCAATAGACCATTGCATGCTTATGATGCGGACAAAATTAATAAAGAAATTATTGTTAGAAACGCTAAGGAAGGTGAGACTTTCGAGGCACTAGATAATAAAAAATATAAATTAAAAAAAGATATGTGTGTAATCTCTGATAAATCTGGCGTTCTTGGACTAGGCGGAATTATTGGAGGAACAACTACCTCTACCGAATTAGACACAAGAAATATACTTTTAGAGGCTGCATATTTCAGCCCCTCTTCAATAAGAAAAACAGCTAGAGCACTTAATATAAACACTGATGCAAAATACAGATTTGAAAGAGGAGTAGATCCTGATTCAATTAAAGAGGGGCTAGAACTTGCGACTGAACTTATTTTAAAAATTTGTGGAGGGGAAGCTAGTAAGTTCCAAATTACTGGAAAGACTAATAAAAAAAATAAGGTAATTAACTTTCAAGTAGAAAAATTTGAAAGACTAATTGGATTTCCAATCACAACAAACGAAATTGATAAAATCTTATCTTCTCTAGGTTTTAAGTGTAAAAAAAGTTCAAAAGCCATGAAAGTAGAAGTACCAAGCTGGAGACCAGATGTTAGTTTGGACGAAGATTTAATTGAGGAACTAATCCGGATCAAGGGTTTTAATAATATAAAATTAATCAAACCTGCTAAAAACAGGACTCAAGATACTTTAAATTTTAAACAAAAGCTTTTTCATTTATCACAGAGATCTTTAGCATCAAAAGGCTATATGGAAATAGTAACTTGGTCATTTACAGACTCAAAAATTGACAAACAGTTCTCTAAAAGTGAAAAAGAAATTTCAATATTTAATCCAATTTCGACCAATCTTGATGTTTTAAGACGTTCAATTTTTTCCAATTTAGCTATTTATCTTAAAAAAAATCAAGACAGAGGATATGAAGATTTATCTTTATTTGAAATTGGTCCAATATTCTTTGGAAAAAATCCAGGAGAACAACAAACTATTGTTGGAGGTTTAAAATCTGGAAAAATAAATAGAAAAAGCTGGTTAGATAAAGAAAGAGATGTCGATATTTTTGATATAAAAGGAGATGTTATAAGAACTTTAGTTGAACTAGGCATTAAAGAAAAAAATCTTTTTGTTAACGACAATACTAAATACAGCTATCATCCTGGAAGATCAGGATCT